>CAYPHQ010000195.1:0-1295 GCA_964410595.1 uncultured Thiotrichales bacterium | reverse complement strand
ATTTTCTTACTCAATCAAATGCTGATGCCGTTATGCAACAACTACATGCACAAACATATTGGCAACAAAAAGATATTATTATGTTTGGCAAACGCGTCAATCAACCACGCCTGATGGCTTGGCACGGTGATAAACCATACACATATTCGGGACTCACCCTAATGCCAAACAAATGGACAGTGAATTTGCTGTCGTTGAAAGAACAAATTGAAGAAGTGGCTGAAACCAGCTTCAATTCCGCTCTTCTGAATCTGTACAGAAATGGGCAAGATCATATGGGCTGGCATCAAGATAACGAGCGGTCTTTAGGTCCGCAGCCTGTCATCGCTTCGCTGAGCTTGGGCGCGTCTCGCAAATTCAAATTTAAACACATCCACCACCATGAGTGTAAGGTTGATATCACACTCAAACATGGAAGCTTGTTAATTATGTCAGGGATGACACAACATCAGTGGAAGCATTGTTTGCCTAAAAGCAGAGTCGTTAACGACAAACGCATTAATATTACATTTAGGCATATTAAGCACCCATAAGGAAAAAGCAGGGTCAGAATAGCCATTAATGGTCTTAATGTTGAGAGGATTCTTGGTATTGTGATTGGAGCGCTTCACCGATTTTTTTCAAAATTTGTGTAAAGCTTTTCAACGACAGAATAATGTGGGCATTTTTCATTTGCGTCACCTTCTAAAAAGTTCCCCGCCTAAGCGGGGATAATGTACCTGTTGCCAGGCTAGAGGAGAGTAAAACCGCTAAAAAATCGAAATAATGATGAAAAAGTTAGCACACAAGGCAAGAGACAATAGAGTCGCCTCGCTGGATGCTGTACATGCAAATGAGTGGCTGCATACATTTTTCATAATTTTTGCTCCATGATGTAGTAAATGTTCATTGATATTGATCTCAAAACCTTTTCCTATGCAGGTAGTCTTTGTATCCTCTATCTCGTTACTTAAAGTGACGAACCAAACACCAAGTCACTGTATCTCTGGATTGATTTGAGGACAGAGCCTTCAACCTACTCGTCGGGTTGATGACGAATAACAGTACCGCCATGAAAATTAGTCAATCTCTGCTAAAAAAATTCACTTCACTGGCTGGAACTAAACGTTCACTGCCGTCACCATAACTGTGTATCGTCCTCCAGTCCATTGTTTGCACATGCAATAATGTATGCAATATATATACATAGGGATTTAACTCCTGTACATAACTTAAATAAATTGCCGTAAAAGTATTAAATCTTTGTGTTATCTCTTAATATACAGATTAAATACAACCTTACAGGCGATGTGCAT
>CAYPHQ010000194.1:0-1513 GCA_964410595.1 uncultured Thiotrichales bacterium | reverse complement strand
CCCTCCAGAATATGCACGCGACCCAGTGGGTGATCAACAAGCCACGCTAGCCGGTGGATTAATCAAGAAATACCAACATCGCGCGCTACTGATTACTAATAGCACCTGCCCTATTCACTGTCGCTATTGTTTTCGTAAAGATTATCCATACTCGCAACAAACACCCCAGCGCCATCGCTTCAACACAGCTTTGAAATTGATACATGAAGACCCAAGTCTAAATGAAATTATTCTGAGTGGAGGTGATCCACTCAGCCTGGATGACGATTTATTAGATGATTTGATCAAGTCTATAGAAAAAATTCCTCATATAAAAACACTACGTTTGCATACTAAATTTCCTAGCATCTATCCACAGCGCATCACACAATCTTTACTTAACACCTTAGCTAATTGCAGTCTGAAAAAAGTTTGCGTGTTACATATTAATCACAGCGATGAATTAGATGATGAATTTACTCAAGCCGCTGAAAAAATCAAATCCTGTGGAGTGACCTTATTGAATCAATCAGTATTATTGAAAGCAGTCAATGATGACGTGGACACTCTCATTCAACTATCTCATCAATTATTTGCCTCTGGGGTTTTGCCGTATTACTTGCATTTGCTAGACAAAGCACGTGGCACTCATCATTTCTATGTGCCTAAAATACAAGCTGAAAATTTACTAGAAAAAATGAAACAACAATTACCTGGCTATTTAGTTCCTAAACTAGCACAAGAAATTGCTGGACACAGCAGCAAACACTACTAGCTGTTGAATAGAACATTTTGTATGCCTCTTTGGCATATTTATTCCCTACAGTCTGTTGTCATGGTTATCTATAAACTGAAGAAATATGACGACCTACGATATCGCCAGACAAAATCATTAAATTGAAAACTTTGGTGAGTAAACGAGAACCACATGTGTTTATTATGGCGTGCTCTCAAGAGCGGCAATACGCTGATGCAGCGGAGGATGTGACATGAGCAGCTGCTTTAATCCACCACCTAAGCCACCAGAAATACCAAATGCAGCCAGCTCACCAGGCAAATCTTCTGGCTGATTCACTGTTTGAAGTCGCTTAAGTGCATCGATCATATTTTGCCTTCCCGCTAATTGCGCCCCACCAAAATCTGCCCGAAACTCACGTCGACGCGAGAACCAACTAGCTATAATTGCCGCCACCATACCTAACACTAATTCTGCAACGATACTTCCGATGAAATAACCTGGACCAATACCTCGCTCAATCTTGAACACCACTTTATCAATCATGAGTCCAATAACACGTGAAAAAAGAATCACAAAAGTATTTAATACCCCTTGCAACAGCCCCATAGTGATCATGTCACCATTAGCCACGTGACTCACTTCATGTGCAAGCACCGCCTCCACTTCCTGTTGTGTCATGGAATTCAATAATCCGGTACTGACGGCAATCAATGCATCATCTCTTTTCATTCCAGTGGCAAACGCATTTGGTTGCGGTGAGTCAAAAATTCCCACTTCTGGCATGCCTATGCCCGC
>CAYPHQ010000193.1:0-1515 GCA_964410595.1 uncultured Thiotrichales bacterium | reverse complement strand
GCAATCACCGGTTTCTGGTATTTCGGGTTCTACTGCTTCACATTGTGCGGAGATACTGGGCACTGTGCGCAATAACGCATTCATGCCTTGAACAGACTCAACGCCATGAGCAATTTTCTGCGCCATATTTTTAGTCGCACCATGTCGACTATAGTAGAGTATCAGGACAGGTTTCATTTAAATCAACTCCAAGACTTTCTCAGGTGGCCGTGCAATTATTGCCTGACCATTATAAATGATAATTGGCCGTTGCATGATCTTTGGGTAAGCTATTATTGCCTGAATAATTTCTTGTTTGGATGACTCATTCAAGTCAATATTCAATCGTATCCAATCCTGTTCTTGCGGGCGGACAAGCTCTTGAACAGATATTCCTGCTTCAATTATTTGAGTAAGTTGCTCATGATTTGGAGTGTTTGTTAGATAATTTATGCTTTTGAAATTCACTCCATTTTTTTCCAATAGAGCAATCGCGCCACGAGATTTGGAGCAGTGTGGATTATGAAAAATTGTTAGTTGGGTCATAAGTATTCTAATGGATAGGTTTGGATGAGTTTTCAGAACGGCTATGATTTGAATTATCTGCTTATTTGTAATATTTGGGTTTTTACTGGTGAGCGAAGTTTACCGAGCATCGGATACTGAATAATTATTATACTGTCTGGTTGAATTGTTTAATAGCTTGTAATTTATTTAATGTAAACAGATCTACTTAAGGGCTATGATACGAGTCATACAAGTTCATCATAGAGACTATCGCCTATTTGTTTAGAGATTGTGTTGGTTTTTATATGCACCATCGGTAACTATTTGTAAAAAACCATAGTATATCTCTAGTTACTGGTTTTAATTTTAATTCACCCAATTCAATTTAATAAATATGTCTAACAATGAAACCACCATAGTTGATCTTTTATTGGATGGCCGAGGTGTGGCAGATCATGAGGGAAAGAAAGTATTCATTCCGTTTGCGATTCCAGGTGAGCGTGTTTTATATCAACCTAGAAAGAAAAAGAAAAAGTTTGATGAGGCGCATTTGCTTAAGATATTAGAGCCAGCTGCAGAACGAGTGCCAGCAAAGTGTGAATACTTTACTGTCTGCGGTGGTTGTACCTCCCAGCATATTGACACACAAGCTCAATTAGCTTTTAAGGAGAAGTCAGTTATTGAGATAATTCGCAGAATTGGGCGTGTGGAGGTGCAGCATTTTGCACCTCCACTATCAGATAAGGTTTGGGGGTATCGTCGACGAGCCCGACTAGCTGTGAAATATGTTGAGAAAAAAGGTCGAGCTTTGGTGGGCTTTAGAGAAAAGGATGCACCCTATGTTGCTGATATGTTGAGTTGTGAAGTATTGCATCCAAATATAGGTGAGGCCATTTCACCACTTTCTGATTTGATTTCAAATTTTTCAATAAGAGATAAAGTTCCTCAAATCGAATGTAGTGTGGCAGAGAATGCTACATCTATGGTGTTTCGAGTATTAGAACCACCGAGTGATAGAGATTTAAAATT
>CAYPHQ010000192.1:0-1539 GCA_964410595.1 uncultured Thiotrichales bacterium | reverse complement strand
TATTAGGGATAGTGGGGATCCTGTTAATAATTGTCACTGGTTTGTTAATCAATCTGAATCGCAGTGATGCCGACATCAGAGGACAATGAAGTAACGGAATCATAAAGCGTCTGCATACGTTGATCCGCAGTTCTTTTGAATCATCCGCGCAAGAGCTCAGAAAATTAGCTACTATTTCATGTCTTTGCTGAAACGGGGAGTGAACATTGCGGTTACCATCTGGGCTACTGGCTTTTTTGATTATCTCAGGGTGTTCCGGTGCGTTCGTTAAAGAAGAGATAGCCTCGCAGGATATACTCGATACAAACTTGGTTCAGCCATCGGATACCTTCGCACAATATCTCGATATTGCTCGTTATTTTGAGATGGAGGCTGAGGTCCCATACATCGTGAGATCGCGTGCGGTAAGTGGTCTTCCAAGGGATTTCAGACAAACGTTTGCCTCACTTTCCGATATGACTGAGACCAATGCCTATAACTATTTTTTTCGTCATCCTGAGTTCGTGGTCGGGATGCAAGATTATCTCAACCACATGATTCGGACCGGCTATATTCCTCACGATCAGGGAAAACAATTACTATTGAGTGCGCTGAAAGGTTCTCTCAGAGGATTCGGGCAGACACCTCTTCCAGAGGGAAAGTGATTTGATTGATCTTAAATCCAAGTCATCGTTTTTGATTCGTCGATGATTTTATGATGGTCGAAGCTAACGATAGTGGGATATGCCGTGAAAATAACAAAATATCTGATTTTTGCTCTTTGCACTTCGGTATCAGTGGTTGCCGGGGCTCAGGGATTAGTGCTTAGTTGCTCTGCAAAAGCAGTTTATGGGCGTTCAAATGATCTTTCTGTGTATGAGAGAGAAGGACACAGTCCAGCTATTATCATTGATCTGACAGCACAAACAATTGCCTATGAATATAGTCGTGACGGACAAAAGTTCCAGTTTATCTACGACATTCAAGAAAATATTGATGGGGTGCTTTGGGCTGTCGAACCCAGTCAAACGGGCCGGAAGAATCATCTATCTTTCGATATGAATAGTCTGAAGTTCTCAACGAGCCACTTAAATGGCGGATTCAATACGCTCAAATTTGGGTCCTGTAGTAAGACTATTTAGATCCTGTATTTGCGTTTTACATAAGGTGTTCAGATGTTGGGCTACCGAATTCTCGATGGTCTCTGGTATCTTGCCATTTTGATGTTGCTCTGGTTATTCGGGCTCATTTTTCTTCCTCTTTTTATCGCTCCGCGATGGCTCAGGATGATGTGCTTCTTAGTACTTGCATTTGTCGCTTTCGGTTCTCTTATTAAGCGCCTGATAGCCGTCATTTGAGATACTTATTCCCGTAATAAACAGATGGTGTAATCAAAGGGCTGAAATTTGAAAGCAGTAACTTCAATGGATAATTGGGAATATTTGAACCGTTTCTCAGACAGACGGATTGTGGATCTTGGTGGAGTGACGACGCTTTTAAGTCTCACTAGGTGCTGGATTTGGTTAACTTTTGGGATTTGCTCAATGAGTGTTTCAGCCG
>CAYPHQ010000191.1:0-1581 GCA_964410595.1 uncultured Thiotrichales bacterium | reverse complement strand
ATCATACCCATCACTTTATTTGCTCTAACGAGCGGATATCGTAGTCACAAAAAATGGCTACCCACCCTTATTGCTAGCATCGGTCTGATAATCTTACTCATCCCTGCACTATTTTTTGACGAGTTAATCATGCACCAGCTCATAACACACGATGACGAAGTGTTGATCACATTGATCGGTGGCTGTATACACGCCGTTGGTCATATTTTAAATGTGCAGAACACGCGTCAAATCCAACACATACACACTAATAGTCTCTAAGCGATTCTCAATCTGACAACATTCATCACTTCCATTTCCAATCCAGCAATATTTTTGTTTTCAGCATAATAGGTAAGATTAACGTACTGGTTTTTTAGACTCTTGTATTGCTGTTTACGCTTATATTGAAATGGTACGTGGTATCCCTCAATCATAAGAGTGTTAAGCACCCAATCATTATGCGGGCGTTGCACATGTGAACTCACTCTCATATATTCAGAATGCACTAACTGTCGGTGTCGTTTAAGTAATTTTTCAGGCCCATTATTTTTAATCATCTGTGTTATTGTTAATCGCTTAAGCGTATTATCTAGTCTACTATTATGCACGGGCAATCAACAGCAATCATCAACCAAAACATTGGAAGAGAATTAATCATGGCAATGAAACATTTTAAGAACGCACAATCCAAAGATATTTCATCACTAGGAATTGAGGGTATTAATGCATCACTTCAAGACTTGGTTTCATCCTCGAATGAAACCTCGCCTATAAGTTGTGGTTTTTTCAAAATGGAAGCAGGCAATCCACTTGAATATACATACAGCTATGACGAGTGCAAAATTATGTTGGAAGGTGAGATGACACTCACTGAGGCTGGCGGTGAAACAATCACCTTGACTCCTGGTGATGTTGTCTACTTTGATAGCGGCACCACGATTACTTTTTCCTCTAGTACCAGCGGCACGGCATTTTATGTGGGCCAGCGTGAATTCGGAAAATTATAATCCAGGATTGACTATATTCTCATTGATATTTGGTGGAGAGGCATATGATATGTCTCTCATCTGATATATGTCTGTCCATCAATATTCATCAGTTGGATCTCAAGATGTAAAACCCATAGCTGGTCTGCATATCCGTCAGGCTGTTTCTGTATTCTCCCATATTCTTTGCTAATACTTATACAGACATTTCATCCATTTATTTCTAATTCCATTTATCATATAGGGCTTAAAAAAACCCTAGACAATATTTTAACAAGCCACTCTGAATCTGTTTTCCTACGCAACTTATTGACAATTTTTTATGCATATAGTTGAGTCCTCTCATCGATTTAAAGGGGATACTCTCCCATAAAAACACACAAATTTTCTGTATGAGATTAGGGTTTTGATAATGACTAGTTAAAATGATATCTCGCACAACACGTCTTAATAGAGCTTTTTTGAAGGAACTAATTTTATTAGATTCTATTTTTCTGTCAGTTCTAAAAATACTAGGATATAGATTTTCAAATAAAGTTTCTCGACCTAAAAACGTCTTAGCCACTTTGCATTCCAAGGGGTAATGACGATCGCATAGTTGTTTCAACTGTTG
>CAYPHQ010000190.1:0-1601 GCA_964410595.1 uncultured Thiotrichales bacterium | reverse complement strand
TTTTTAAACGGTTCAAATGGTTCTAATTGGTTATTACGTGTTTTCAATGTATTCCTAACAAGCGCTTAAGATGATGATTGGCTCAGTACTTTTGTCACTATGATTGAGAATATATCAAGAGCGGAAATCAAAGCAGCGCAGGGTGTTGCAACCTCCTGATGAGATTAGAAGATTCGAATCCTAAGGGGTTCTATGTATCGCCAATCAATAAAATAGTTCCCCATTTGCTATTAAGATATATACAGATATATGCTGGTCATTTGATATTTCGCCAGGCAAAGTTCCTCACAATGTGAGCATGAATAGATCAAGCACGCCAAATCTTCATCAATAAATAATGTACTCATCGACCGAATTGATAGTGAACGTGAAAGTGGTCTCAATGTCTATAATGCCACGATTACAGCTTGTCTAGCTCGAATGCGGCCAATTTTGATGACAACACTTACGACTGTACTTGGATTGATGCCTATGATGCTTTTTGGTGGGGAGCTCTGGTATCCGATGTCAGTAGTCATTATATTCGGTTTGGCTCTTTCGAGTATACTAACACTTGGTTTTGTGCCAGTACTTTACGTTACATTTTTTAGTATTGATATCTCAAAAATAAGCATCTGGTTTAAAAAGATACCGACTGCGTAGCCTAGTATTAAAAAGCCAAAGTCTTTACACCGCTAGAGTTATAACGTTGGGTTTTATAGCTGCGTCATACTCTGATAATGCATTAATTGTCAGTGCCAGTTTTAACCTTGATGTCTTCAAATGCAGATAATGCGCGGTCTCTTGCTGCGATGTGGTCAACAATAGGGTGTGGGTAATCATTGCCTAACTCGATACTGCTCTCTTTTAACACCAACTCAGGAGCGTCCCATGGACTATGGATGAATTTTTTGGGTAAATGTTTCAGTTCTGGTAACCACTGTTTTACATACACACCGTCTGGATCAAATTTTTCGCCTTGCAGTTGGGGATTGAAAATTCTGAAGTAAGGTGCTGCATCTGCGCCACACCCTGCAACCCATTGCCAGCTGGCAGAATTATTAGCTAAGTCAGCATCGACCAATGTATCCCAAAACCACTGTTCTCCATAACGCCAATCAATCAGCAAATGCTTTATCAAAAATGAGGCTACAATCATACGGACACGATTGTGCATCCAGCCCGTTTCCCACAGTTCACGCATGCCCGCATCAACTATTGGGTAGCCTGTTTTACCCTGCTGCCATGCAGTAAGCATTTCCATATCATTAATCCAGGGAAACTCATTAAAGTTTGGCTTGAAAGACTCATGAGGTAATTGTGGCCAGTAATGCAGGAGATAATATGAAAATTCGCGCCACATGAGCTCTCTAATAAATGACTCACTACCTGGATTTATAGCTTGGTCAGAGTGCATGACCCTATGCCATAATTGTCGTGGTCCGATTTCTCCAAAATGCAGATGGGGTGAGAGTCTTGATGTGCCAATAAACTCTGGGCGATTTCTTAGTACATTATATTTGCTTAAGGCATGCATATTGAATGCATCAAAATTAATATGTGCGCCTTCTTCTCCAGGCTGCCAATTGTTTTTAAATTCTTTGCCCCAGAGTTTTTCGTCT
>CAYPHQ010000189.1:0-1606 GCA_964410595.1 uncultured Thiotrichales bacterium | reverse complement strand
AATAATAAGTGAATTTTCTTGATTTTTGCCGATTTTAATTGCTTTTTCCATACTCATTCGACGAACATAGTCATCCGGATCTTCATTTATCAATGCGGTTTCGTCGATATTGGGTGAATAGCAATCAAACGCTAGGCCCAAACGGGATAACAATTCTTTACGATAAGGGGAACTGGAGGCCAAAATTATCTTTTTCATAGCTTTTTTCATGAGTTATGCCGCTGTCCGTGCATTTGTAATCCTAGTGTGTGCTAGACCGACAAATTACTTTAATTTCCATAATTTAGCTACAATATTGTGTTTAAATTCTTTGACGAAACATTAGCTAATCTATACACTTGCGACCCGAATGAATACAGAACTTCCCTTACAAATAGATCCGCTCTTATTTGCACAACAAGAGCGTGAAATACAGGGTAAAATTCGTATTGCCGAGCTTCCTCAAATTGTTGGCCTAACTTCTCAGCCAGATAATCTGTTGAAGGTAATGATGAATTTTTCAAAGTCATCATTACAGTATCCACTGTTAGAGGGTACTGTTGAAGGCGAGATCGTACAAACATGTCAACGTTGTTTGGGTGATACCATTACTAAAATAGACGAAAAGTTTACATTGTTATTGGTGACATCAGAGATAGCTCAAACAGCTGAGCAAGAGGGACATGATATTTTTGAATACGATGAGGCCACTATCGACACAATAGGGCTCATAGAAGAAGAAGTTATGCTTGCGCTACCAATCGTTGCCAAACACGAATCAGTGGATGAATGTTTGCCAATCGCGCAGAAATGGATGAAAAATAAGGAACATGTGGCAGCGGATCAGCACAAAGAAAATCCGTTTGCAAAATTAAAAGATCTTAAAAGTTAAGTCGTTCTGAAACGGAGATTATAAAATGGCAGTCCAACAAAATCGCAAAACACCATCTAAGAGAGGCATGCGTCGTGCGCACGATAGTTTAAGCGCAGCCACCTTGTCTGTGGATTCAACCACTGGTGAAACACATCGTAGACACCATGTGAGTCCCGATGGTTTTTATCGTGGTCGTCAAGTTATCAAGCAAAACGAGATTGAAGAAGACGAAGAGTAAGTAATACATTTGCTTATCTTAATTAAAATCAATGTAAACATTGCTCGGCCTACCTCACGGTGAGGGTTCAAAATTAAAACATACCCACATGAATACCACTATAGCCCTTGATTGTATGGGCGGTGATTACGGCCCGCACGTTGTAGTCCCCGCAGCTGTAAGTGCTCTCATCAAATATTCGGAGCTTCAACTCATACTAGTGGGTGATGAGTTAGCTATACGCAATCAATTGGAACAACACCCAAAAGTAGATCAAGCGCGGTTCTCAATTCAACATACCTCAGAAATAGTCGGCATGGACGAGCCCCCTGCACAAGTGTTGCGTAATAAGAAAAATTCTTCCATGCGTGTATCCATCAATATGGTGAGAGATAAACAAGCACAAGCTTGTGTAAGTGCTGGTAATACAGGTGCTCTGATGGCCACTGCCCGATATGTCTTACACACATTGGCTGGGATTGACCGACCTGCAATCAATACTATACTGCCCGCTATCAACGGCCACACCCATATGC
>CAYPHQ010000188.1:0-1642 GCA_964410595.1 uncultured Thiotrichales bacterium | reverse complement strand
GGCTGTTGATGTGCAAGCCAAATCGCCTGATTTACCAGAGGCAGGTATCAAGCTGGGTCTTAATACTCAACTTAAATATGATTATGCGCACGAAGCGCTATCTCTATCAGATATGCGTTTAGCATTTAACGATATGGTATTAGTTGGCACGTTGTCATTACAGTCTTTTACGCAGCCTAATATAAAATTTTCAGTGCATGCCGATGAAATTGACTTGGATGAAATGTTGGTGGCTCCCTCACACACAGATGATGCGTCTAGTAGTGATGTTGTCGAGTTGCCATTAGAACACATTCGTCAAATGATGGTCGCGGGAGATGTAAGTGTGAATACGCTACGTACATCTGGTCTCGAGTTAACTGATCTCAAGAGTCTTATTTCTATTCAACAGGGTGTGGCACAAGTCAAAAAACTCACGTTTAATCTTTATGAGGGCAGTTATGCAGGGATGGCTGAGGTGGATGTGAGTCGAGCAGTACCAATGTATTCTGCAAGGGGTCAGTTGAAAGGCTTAGCAATTGGCGAACTGCTCCAGGCCTTATCAGATAACAAGCGATCGTTGATAAGGGGTCAATCCGAACTGGGCTTTACTTTGCAGACGTCTGGTCAGCGGCTATCTGGACTGAAAAAAAAGCTACAGGGCAAACTCAGTTTTCGTGCAGTCGATGGCGCATTGCAAAATCAAGATTTAGCTAAGAATATTGAATATGTCGTGGCTTTTTTACAAGGACGCTCTCCGAAAGTCAGTGGTAAAGAAATTATCTTCAACAGTTTTTCTGCTAGTGCTGTGATTGATGAGGGCATTTTATCCAATCAAGATTTGGTTTTAGTCGCGCCGCTGATATCTGCTACTGGAAATGGTCAAGTTGATCTTGCCAGCGAACGTATTGCTTATACGTTAAATATTGGAATGGCTGGAAAGGGCAGTAAAAAACTCCCTATTAGCATTACCGGGCTATTCACTGACCCGAAATATAATTTCGACATGAAGTCGGTTATCACTGGTCAGCAAAAACAAAAAATCAAAGAAAAACTGCTAGAAGGTGCTGGTGAAAAATTGGGTGATGATCTTAAGAAGCAAATCAAAAAATTTAAATTTTTCTAGTGTGCTCATATGGGGATGAGGCCAGAGTTATTTGCTGATCGCGTATTGAAATGGGCACAACATTCAGGCCGTCATCATCTACCATGGCAAAAGCCACGCAGTGCTTACCGTGTTTGGGTGTCTGAAGTTATGCTGCAGCAGACTCAGGTAGAAACGGTGATTCCTTATTTCGAGAAATTCATGCAGGCTTTCCCAAATATTACCACCTTAGCAGGTGCCTCTCAGGATGCTGTGCTGCATCATTGGTCAGGATTGGGTTACTACGCACGCGCACGTAATTTACACAAAGCAGCCCAAATTATTGTTGAAAAGTATGCGGGAAAATTTCCAATCAACATTGAACAGGTTATGGCTTTGCCTGGTATCGGACGTTCGACAGCCGGCGCGATATTATCACTTAGTTTTAATCAGCGTCACGCCATATTAGACGGCAATGTGAAGCGTGTACTGGCTAGACATACTGGTACTTATGGATGGCCTGGGTCTGCAAAGGTTGAAAAAATATTATGGCAATATGCAGAACAGCGTACTCCAGTT
>CAYPHQ010000187.1:0-1647 GCA_964410595.1 uncultured Thiotrichales bacterium | reverse complement strand
CGAAAAAACTTTTTCTCTGGTTGTTCCATGAAATCGTCGCGCTCGATATATATTTCACGTGAGAATGGTAACTTTCTTCGTCCAAGTTCTGGACGTTTGGGATGATTGGAGACATCTAAATTCTCACTCTCGCCTTCAGGATAATTTTCTATTACCACTTTGATTGGATTGAGAACACACATGACCCTAGTAGCATCATGATCCAGCGCTTCACGCACGCAATTTTCTAATACGCCCATATCAATTTGTGAATCTTTTTTAGTGACTCCAATGCGTTCACAAAAATCTCTAATCGCCATAGGTGGGAATCCTCGTCGACGCAGTCCAGATATCGTTGGCATACGAGGATCATCCCATGCGTCAACATGGCCTTCTTCTACTAGTTGTAGTAATTTTCTTTTACTAGTGACGGTGTAATCTAGAGACAAGCGTGCAAATTCAATTTGTTGGGGGTGGCTTGTCGTATTCAAAGTGTTGAGTATCCAATCATATAATGGGCGATGATCTTCAAACTCGAGTGTACACAGTGAGTGGGTTATACCTTCTATTGCGTCAGAAACGCAATGAGCGTAGTCATACATCGGATAAATAAACCAAGTGTTTCCGGTGCGGTGATGGTTAGAGAGTTTAATGCGGTATAAGGCAGGGTCCCTTAAATTAATATTTGGAGAGGCCATGTCAATTTTTGCTCTTAATACACATTCACCCTCTTTAAATTCACCTGAACGCATGCGTTCAAATAATATTAAATTTTCCTCCACACTTCGTTCTCGATAAGGGCTGTTTTGACCAGCATCGGTGAGTGTGCCCCGATACTCTTTTACTTGCTCAGCATTTAAATCACACACATAAGCATGACCATCACGAATAAGTTGTTGGGCATAGTGATAAAGTTGTTCGAAGTAATTTGAGGCGAATTCTAGTCGATCCCATTTAAATCCTAGCCATTCCACATCTTCTTTAATTGCATGAACATATTGGTCATCTTCTTTGTCTGGGTTGGTGTCATCAAAACGCAGATTACAGGTGCCTGAAAATTCTTCTGCGACACCAAAATTGAGGCAAATAGATTTAGCATGGCCTATATGTAAGTAGCCATTAGGCTCGGGTGGAAAACGTGTTTTTAAGCTTGTCTGCATGCCGCTGAGATCTGACTTGATGCGAGTGCGGATAAAATTGTTCGAG
Organism: uncultured Thiotrichales bacterium; assembly: GCA_964410595.1. Taxonomy (GTDB): domain Bacteria; phylum Pseudomonadota; class Gammaproteobacteria; order UBA4575; family UBA4575; genus UBA1858. The sequence continues at coordinate 462 of CAYPHQ010000187.1, read as the reverse complement.
GGTTGTGAGTTATCTTCGCTCATGATGGGAATAATTAATTAAATAATGTTATCGATTATAAGGCATGTTTGACAATAATAGGCTGATTTTATGAGTAATATCTACACAATATAGATTTGGAAAGCACTTGTTTTTAGTTAGTAAAATGAGACATTACTGTTCGATTATGAAAATGGCAGTATTTTAAATTTTGAAAGCCGGTCTTTAAAAGCAGGACTTGTCAAACAGGGCAATGGGAACAACATCCTGAGCATAAGATGCTGATAAATAGTATAGTGATCATTGAATGCAATGATCACATAGGGCCTGCAATCATCATGTTAACACTAAGCGCACTTATAAAAAGCTTGAGCCATGAGGAGTATGTGTCAGGACAGGTGCTTGCCGAGCGTTTTGCTGTCACGCGTGCCACTATAAACAATCACATGACACGCTTACAGCAATTTGGTTTACGGATAGAGT
>CAYPHQ010000186.1:0-1680 GCA_964410595.1 uncultured Thiotrichales bacterium | reverse complement strand
TTTTGGGTTGTCGATATCACAATTACAGATTACAGACTCGATATCTAGGTGTTATGAGGATCAATGTTCAAAGGGGGTTCTGATAACGCAAACAGTTGCTCTCTTAAGCTGAGAATATGTTGTTCCCAATAACGCACTGTATTAAACCATGGGAAGCCCATAGGGAAAGCCGGATCATCCCAACGTCTAGCTAACCATGCTGAAAAATATAACATGCGTAATGTGCGATGAATCTCAATTAACTTAAGTTCTTCACTGTTAAATTCTGCAAACTCATTATAGCCTTCTAATATCTCTAAAAGTTGTTGCTGCTGTTCTAACTTAGTACCAGACAACAACATCCAAATATCTTGCACAGCGGGAGCCATCCTAGAATCATCAAAATCAATGAAGTGAGGAATATCATCACGCCATAAAATATTACCAATATGGCAATCACCATGGACACGAATATTTTTATAAGGTCCACACTCATCTAATTGTTGATCTATTGCGACCAACAAATCTGTAGTTAATGTGTCATATGCAATTTTTAAATCAGTAGGAATAAATCGTTCAGAGATAAACTGCACGCTCTCGTGCCCAAAAACTTGATTAGTGATAGTAGGTCGATGCTTAAAATCACGAGCAGCACCTACACTATGAAGTCGCCCTAAAAAGCGACCTAATATAAACAGATTATCAAAATTGTCTAACTCAGGGGCCCTACCGCCCTTACGTGGATATAGTGAAAATAGAAAATCTTGATATGAGTGAAGGCTTTTATGTTGATTTTTCAATGCGCTGACTATAGGCAAATCAGCAGCAACTAATTCTTCAGTAAATTCATGCTCTTCTAAAATTTGAGCTTCTGACCATCGATGTGGACGATAAAATTTAGCTATTATGGGTAACTGATCCTCAATACCTATTTGATAGACTCGATTTTCATAACTATTCAAAGCTGTCACTCTGCCATCAACTTGATAACCCACGCTCTCTATTGCTGCTAAAATAAAACTTGGATCTAGCAATGCAAATGGATGAGATTTTTGTTTATGATCCACATTGGCGCTATTACTATTTTCATCCATGGCTATATCTTTCTACAAACTGCTGAAGCTGTGAAGCACTATAAATTGATATCTCACCTCGATAGTCTTGCATAATTTGAGGGAAAAATTTATCCACCAGAGACGCATGTATTTCTGGTTGATAAAAACCCTCATCCACATCATGTGATTTCACTAAACATAAATGCTCTGCTTCACACTGACAAGCCAACCAAACAGCTAACGAATCAGAAGTTACTTCCCAGCTGTGTGGTAATGTACACTTTTGCATAACTGAGTCATAAGGCAACCATATATAAAGACCCTCTTGTTTGTTCAATAATGATTCAATATTGCTTACGCAGATGTATGAAGGATTAGTGTTGGACAATACCAGGGCATATTGTTGCATAGCCAGTATTGCCATGGCATGAGCATTATGATGATTCAAACGATACTTATGATCAACTTCCCGAACTAAATCTGCGAATGGGCCACCACCGGGCACAATACAAATTTTTTGTGTTTTCAATCTGGTCAGTTGATCTAACCAGCTTGAAAGATATTCTGAATCTATGAGGCTTCCGCCTAACTTAACAATTAGCATCTACTGATCAAACAACTTAAACATGGCCGCCGCCTTATCAAA
>CAYPHQ010000185.1:0-1681 GCA_964410595.1 uncultured Thiotrichales bacterium | reverse complement strand
TTTCTTGATAATGGCTGATAAGGCTAGAGCTTTGGCTTCAATCGATGCTGCACAAAGAGTAGCGGATGAATGCATGCTGCTAGGCAGAATTCATCAATCTCAGGAGGTGAGCTGATGGAAGTGATGCGTCATCCAGCTACCTTGCCTATGCATCGGGTAAACAATGTATTTTTCATTGGCATTGGTGGTGTGGGCATGAGTGGCATTGCTGAAGTCATGCTCAACCTTGGATTTAATATTTTTGGTAGTGATCAGTCATCTAACATCGCCACACAAAGACTGCAGGCTTTGGGTGCAAAGATTTATTCTGAACATAATCAATGCCATATCAAAAACATCGATGTGGTGATCGTATCATCGGCTATCGATGATAGTAATGTGGAATTGCAAGCTGCGCTTAAATTGAGAATACCCATAGTCAGACGTGCAGAGATGTTAGCTGAGCTGATGCGATTCAAGCAAGGTATTGCTGTAGCAGGCACGCATGGGAAAACAACCACGACTAGTTTGGTGGCAGCAGTTATGGCTCAGGGCGGTTTAGATCCAACTTTTATCGTGGGAGGACGAGTCAACAGCATAGATAGCCATTCAAAGTTGGGTAGCAGTGAATATTTGGTTGCTGAGGCAGATGAAAGTGATGCCTCTTTTTTACATTTACAACCTCTGGTTGCGGTGATTACAAATATTGATGCAGATCATCTGGGCGCTTATGAAAATGATTTTGGTAAATTACGTGCCGCATTTATTGAGTTTCTTCATAACCTCCCGTTTTATGGTCTGGCTGTCTTATGTATAGATGATGAGATCATTCGAGACATATTAGCCGAGGTGAGTCGACCTTATGTCACTTATGGGTTATCTGAAGATGCTGACATACATGCACTGAATATCCAACACCAGCAAGCGATTACCCGCTTTGATGTGCGCATTAAAGGTGAAACAGAACAACAAACATATCAGCTTAATTTGCCTGGCAAGCATAATGTACTGAATGCTTTAGCCAGTATAGCCGTTGGCCTTGAATTTAAGATCGAACACAAAGACATGCAAAGAGCTTTGCAAGAATTTGCCGGTATTGGTCGTCGTATGCAGAGTTTAGGTCAGATCTCATTCGCAGGTGATCACATACAATTTATCGACGATTATGCACATCATCCACGTGAAATCGCCGCCAGTATTGATGCCCTTCGACAGGGTTGGCCTGAAAGACGAATTTTATTGGTGTTTCAGCCACATCGCTACAGTCGTACGCATGAACTATTGGATGATTTTGTTAATGTGCTTCTTGAGGCAGATGTATTGTTACTTATGCAGGTTTACTCTGCTGGTGAGGAAGCCATTAATAATGCAGATAGCCGTGCGCTCGCACAGGCACTTAGATTGCGTGGGAAACTTGATACTGTGTTGATTGATGATGACAAGTCTCTTGCGCAGTCACTGCAATCGATTATGCAAGCAGGTGACATGGTTCTTACACTCGGTGCAGGTAGTATTGGTAAAATTTCTCAGCAGACATTTTCCCAGTTGAATGCATGGGAGGGTGAATGAATATGCTTAACCTAAGCCATCCAGATGTCCGCGGGACAATGCAAATGAATGCGTCTTTGACACGTTTTAACACTTGGGGTTTGAGTGGGCAGGCCGAGTGTTTATTCCAGCCATATGATTTGGATGACTTGAG
>CAYPHQ010000184.1:0-1692 GCA_964410595.1 uncultured Thiotrichales bacterium | reverse complement strand
AATTAATTACAGATTTTGATATCACCGCCGCCCAACGTGTAAAAGCTATTGAAACCACGACCAATCACGACGTAAAAGCTATTGAGTATTGGTTAAAAGAGTCTGTTGCAGACCAGTCAGAACTCACAGAACTCTCAGAATTCATTCATTTTGCTTGCACTTCAGAGGATATTAACAATTTATCCTATGCTTTGATGCTCAAACAGGGTCGCATGGTAGTTATACAGCAGTATCAACAAGTAATTTCGCAACTCAGACAATTTGCCCACGAATTAAGTAATGCGCCAATGATGTGTCGCACACATGGACAACCCGCAACACCATCAACTATGGGCAAAGAATTTGCCAATGTCGTGCATCGGCTTGAACGACAATTAGAACAAATGAGCCAAATCAGCATACTCGGCAAACTTAATGGAGCGGTGGGAAACTTTAATGCCCATATGACTGCCTACCCAGATACAGATTGGGAAGCAATTGCTCAAAATACTATTCAAGAATTAGGGTTAGATTACAATCCATACACTACCCAAATTGAACCCCATGACTATATCGCTGAGTTGTGCCACAACATGCAACGTACAAATACCATCCTAGTTGATCTGTGTCGTGATATGTGGAGCTATATCTCTATTAATTACTTCAAACAAAAAGTCATCGCGACAGAAGTTGGCTCCTCTACCATGCCGCATAAAGTCAATCCTATCGACTTTGAAAATTGCGAGGGTAATCTTGGCCTTGCTAATGCACTTCTTAGCCACTTTGCCGACAAGCTACCTATTTCACGCTGGCAACGAGATTTGTCAGACTCTACCGTGTTAAGAAACTTGGGCAGTGCCTTTGGTTACACATTAATTGCATTAAGCGCCCTCCAACGCGGTCTCAATAAAGTGGAATGTAATCAGCAGTACATGCTTGATGATCTCGATAACAACTGGGAAGTTCTAGCAGAACCCATTCAAACGGTTATGCGTCGATACAATATTGAAAAACCGTACGAAAAACTAAAAGAATTAACACGAGGGAAAAAAATTACCCAACAAGATATGAGTCGATTTATTGATACACTGGACGTGCCTGACAATGTTAAAAGTGAACTCAAAACTCTCACACCAAGCACTTATTTAGGTAACGCTGAAAAAAAAGCCAAAAACATCTAATGACAATATAGAACATATATCAACAATAAATTACACGTTAAAATTTGCTTAAATTAATCGGCTTACTTTATAAATGCTGATGCTTCATGTTTAGCTTATTTAATTTCAATACTTAAAAAATTCAAAGTTTACTAGCAATAAACAGGGTCAAATAATCAAAATTATTAGCACATTTCTCGCTCTATGTTCTAAGATATCAATGGTACTATTAGCAAGTGACAGATATTTTCCTTAGGGGAAGTGGTTATACTTCTTAGGTAACTTCCTGACATCCACCAGTCAATATCACGTTCTCTAGCGATGCTTAAGATTGAAATTGGCAATAAGAATCACATAGCTGTTTTAAAACCGCATGGAAAGCCCAATGTGCAGGACTTCAAAACTGCGACGAATAAAATAGATGCGCATATCAAAGCAACAGGCGAACTCAATGGGCTGCTAATTCATACTCAACATTTTCTAAGCAATCAATTGATAGTATTTAAATACGTTAGCTAAGGCGCTCAAAAATTAAAATAGAGTTACCAGGTTA
>CAYPHQ010000183.1:0-1703 GCA_964410595.1 uncultured Thiotrichales bacterium | reverse complement strand
TGACAAATTCTGGAAAATACGCTCATTATGCACACGGCTTAAGCAATCGACACTCGCGATTAGGATCGCTAAAAGATTGCGTAAATGCTGCAACTTCAGGCTATGCCGCACTTAGGCCACCTAGCTGGCTGGCCATATAAATAAAAATTTTATAAAAACAATGATTTCAATGGAGGCGCGTACCGGAATCGAACCGATATCCACGGATCTGCAATAGCTTACATACCTCATAAATCATTCTTTTTACTCGTGAAAATAAAAGTCTGCTATAGGGTTTGTATTGAGACTATCTTAGATTAGCAGCTGACTAAACTCTCGATCATTATCATGAGCATTCCCATTATTAACTGCATTTTTGTTCAAAATGATGTTGGTATCGCTTGCTTCAGAACGAACGTCGCATGTAAGTAGTAATGTTCTACTACCCTCGGCACCCATAAAAGCGGCAAACTTTAATCATTAAAAACATTTTTTCCTGAGGTCTTCATGCGACGTCCACTTGTAAATTCCATATCCGTTGTTTCAATCAATTTACCTCTGCAACGACCAATCGTATCTGCAGTCGGTCACTACACTAAATGGCCGTTCATTATTACTGAAATAAGGTTCGACAACGGTGTCGTGGGAAACAGTTATATATGTCCATATCTCGCCAATTACACGAAAACAATCGAAAGCGTGATCCTCGAGTTATTCAAGAACTTTGAAAATAAACCCCTGGCACCAAATGAGTTTTACGAGATAGGTATGCGCCAATTGAGTCTCCTAGGTCGTTCTGGAATCGGAATGTATGCGCTAGCTGCCTTAGATATCGCGTTCTGGGACGCGAGCGCAAAGGATGCTGATTTGCCTTTGTGCGAACATTTGGGTGGCTCTATTGCTGATGTAAAAGCCTATAATTCTGGAGGCCTCTGGTTACTCAACCCAGATCAATTGGCAGCAGAAGCCAAAGAATTAAAAAAAGAAGGTGACTTTGCTTCCCTCAAAATCCGGCTAGGACGAGCAACAATTGACCAAGACTTGAGGGCCATTGAGGCCGTTCGAAACCAAATGAACACGGAAGATGATCTTCTTTGTGACTTCAACCAAGTACTGAGTTTTACCGAGTCGATTAAACGATTGAAGGGATTAGATAATCGGGGTCTTTACTGGTTTGAGGAGCCGATTCCCTACTACGAATTTCGAAACTACGCCGAGCTTCGTCAAAATATTACTACACCCATTATTCTTGGGGAAAACTTCCATGGAATAGACCATGCCACGCTGAGTCTTGAGCTAGGATCAGGTGATGCCATTATGCCAGACCTAATGCGAATCGGCGGCATATCTGGATGGCTAAAAACCGCAGCACTAGCAGAGGCTTATAGAAAGCCCTTGTCCTCACACCTCTACCACGAGGTATCAGCCCACCTTATGCGTGTTACTCCTACTGCTGATTATCTAGAATGGATGAACTGGGTCGATCCTCTACTGGAAGAGCCTTATCAGATTAAAGATGGATGCCTCTTGATACCTGAACGACCTGGTGTCGGACTCGAATTTAAACAAGATATCATTGATAAATATCGAATCCACTAACGGAATTATTTTCCTCAGAAGAAAAATCCCAGCCCAAAAAATTAAAGCTCTATTCTGCAAATATTTAAAAGTGGAGGCGCGTACCGGAATCGAACCGATGTCCACGGATTTGCAATAGCTTGCAT
>CAYPHQ010000182.1:0-1715 GCA_964410595.1 uncultured Thiotrichales bacterium | reverse complement strand
TATTGATGGAACTGTATGCGCATGCAGACTGTATCATCACACATGGTGGCTACATGCGATCTTTAGCGGCTGGCAAGTTGGGCAATGTGTTACAGATCCCTGACACTGATGAATTCCAATATTTGCATGACTGGCGTGTGCATCAGGGCTTAAAAGCGCAACCTGATGTAGTCATACTGAGTGGTAGTGGCGAATTTCCTTGGCACCCTTCGCTGGATCAGCACGAACAACAGGTGCATATTATCAGTGGTGGGCAGGCTAACCCTGAGGCATTGCAGCAATGGCAAAATACAGGGCATAAAGTTTATTGCATGGGTGATCAGCCTCATGTTGAGGTTCATGCGCTTATGAGTTTTTTACAACAACAGCATTACCGCTCAGTATATTTGATGGCCGGACCCGATCTTTTGCAGGATTTGTTAGCTCATGGTTATGTGGATCATTTTTTTATGACATTGGGGCATCAATTACTCGCAGGGGAACATTACAAGAGTTTATTATTGGGTGATGTTTTGGGGGATAATGGCAAGATGTTATTGCAATCATTGTATATGAATCCTGAGAGTTCAAATGGTTGTGGCCAGTGGTATGCTGAATTTACATTCAAAAAACACACATAAAACGACCCCAAAAGTAATCTCATAACAACACTAAGGTATTGAATGCTCATGATGGAATTTTTGTTAAATTATGGTTTATTTCTAGCTAAAACTGTCACGCTGGTTTTCTTCATTATCTTAGTGATATTGGTGATACTTTCGGCTACTCAAAAAAATTCATCGGCTGATGATCAAATAGAGATTAAAAATCTTAGTAAGAAGTTTGCTGATCTGAAGAAGCTCATGCAGATATCGACCAACTCAAAAAAACAGCTTAAACAGCTGCAAAAAAAATCCAAACAGTCAGCCCAGGCAAAAGAGTCATATGAGCAGCGTGTTTTTGTGCTGAATTTTGTGGGCAATATTAAAGCGACCGCAGTGAAACATTTGCGCAAAGAGATTACAGCACTACTATCGATTGCGACTGACAAAGATGAAGTCGTTATATGCTTGGAGAATTCTGGAGGTTTAGTGCATGAACACGGTTTAGCGGCTTCACAATTACAAAGAATTCGACAACGTGGCATTCCTTTGACTGTTGCTGTTGATAAAGTAGCTGCCAGTGGAGGTTACATGATGGCGTGTGTGGCAGATCGAATCATCGCCGCGCCATTTTCAGTGTTGGGTTCGATTGGAGTTATTGCTCAGATGCCGAATTTTAATAAATTGCTTGAAAGACACGGTATTGAGTATGAACAAATTAAGGCAGGTGATTTAAAACGTACTATCACAATGTTTGGTAAAAATACGGATCAAGATAGAGCGCATTTCACTGAGCAAATGCAAGAGACACATGATCTGTTTAAAGGATTCGTGGCTGAAAACCGTAGTGAGTTGAACATAGAAGAAGTGGCTACTGGCGAACATTGGTTGGGGAAAAAGGCACTGGAACTTAATTTGGTTGATGAGTTGATGACAAGTGATGATTACTTGTTAGAAAAAAGCCAACATGCAACGGTTTATGAGATCACCCACCGTTCACCTAAAAGTGTAGGTGAGAAATTGATGGGTAGTGTGCAATCTGTCTATGAAAAAGCGCTCACTCAATGGTGGGAGAAAAATTTATTCTCTTAAAATTAGTATTCTCGGCGCATAAATTCTCAAATAGGTGTCAAT
>CAYPHQ010000181.1:0-1732 GCA_964410595.1 uncultured Thiotrichales bacterium | reverse complement strand
TGAATAGTTCTTCCAAAATGGAATTCTTTTAAACAAGTATGAAGGAGTTGCCCATAATCAGAGGCCTGCAGATCATCACTAATAGTTTGTACTCTTAAGTCGAGAATATACTTAGCAAAAAATTGATATGGGCAGTCCAGTAAGCTTTGATATTTGGTCGATGAAAATCTTTCACTAAGAAGGTGTGTATTATCACTAACACACGGTGGTTTTGAGGGCTTGCAATAAGATTTCTGTTTGCTTAGTTCTTGTTGATTTAATAACTTCTCTAAGGTTGAGTTAGCAATACTCACTTGATAGCAGTGCTGATTGAAATATTCAATCATGTCTACCCATGGACTGAGATTCTGCTGTTCGCCATTTTCTTCTGTTTCAGCACTCATCATCAATGATTGACTGGATTCGACTAACTGTCTGAAGCGGATAAAGTTGATTGCATTATCTTCACTCGATGTGGGTAACTTTAATTCATAACGAACTTTCTCATTAAAAAAAGTTTTTTGCGTTCTTAAATTTTGTAAGCGTTTTTCTTCGACTCCTGCCAGCACAACATGATCGAATTTTATGTTGTCTATATATTCGAAGCCACAAACTGTAACATTTTCATTTGATATTTCAGGGATAAAATAATTTTTTTCAAATAAATGCTTTAACCACTGTCGCCACTCTATCCAGGTGATTCTTAATGTGCTGGCTTGAATAAAATTATTCGATTGCGTCAATATCTCGAGGAGTTGTATGCCGGCTGCATCATTAGAAAGTTGTTTTTTTATACCCAGATCTTTTACTAAATCTAACAAGCTTGTATTAAATTTTTGCAGATATTGTTCGCCTTTTAAACGTAGAGTCTGTAATTCTTGACTTGCATGAGCTAAATTTTCTAGACAAATTATCAATGAATTTTTGTTTGTTAAATCATCATTGCTTTGTATGTTGAAACACTCTTTTGCAAGTTGACGAAACGTTCCAAGTGTATCACTACTCAGATTGTTTCTGGTGCTTAAGAAATGTTTGAAAGTGTAGTATTCATTTAGGTAGTCTTCATCACGTGATAAAAAAGGTGAGCCCAGTAAAGTTAATAAGCTGGTTTTGCTGAAATTTCCATCAATTGCATCCAGTAAGATTTCAATGCAAGTAGCAGCGCTTGTGGTTGAAAAAGACCATCCCCCTAGGTCTTTGGGGAATATGCCATCTTCTTCTAGCACTGCCCGTATGCGTCTAATAAGTAATCGGTCATTGGCAACAATACCAATATTGCTTTTTCCTTCAAATAACCAGCACTTGACTTGTAGACATACCGCGCGAACATGCACTTCCTTGTCACGGCAGGTAAAAAGAGAGAGTTTTTCGAATAAGAGGTTTTTGGGAAAATGCCGAGTTAATTCACTTACTCGTTCTGGAAGATTCTTTGACGCGTCAAATACTATATCTAATGGTGAATGGATCGTATCAGGTCTATCCAATGGTTTGAGCAAGTCGGTGTGAGGATGATGTTGGCAGGTAAGGGTTGATGTGAGTATGTTTGGATAGATGATTTGTAGAGTGTTGTGTTGCTGAATATGGTGTAAAAATTTTAATTCACATGTGTGGAAACGATGTTGATGTATTACGTAATATATATTTTCTACGGCGGTCGGTAGTTGACTTAGTACATTTACATAATGCTCTAGTGGATCGCAACTTCCGCGTGCCTGAATTTGTTCTCGATAGGCCAGCCATAAGTGATAGAGGA
>CAYPHQ010000180.1:0-1744 GCA_964410595.1 uncultured Thiotrichales bacterium | reverse complement strand
TAAAATTGCGAACGATGGGTCCAAAGAAAGTATGATTAATGAGCCAAAAATGAAATCGTGGTGAAGATTTGGCAAAACAACTGGCAGCCAATAGAATAAATGGCGTTGTTGGTAGCAAGGGTAAAACAACACCAACAACGCCCAGACCGACACTAATCCAGCCGATAGTGATGAGTAGGAAATTTTTGGTGGTTAGGCTCATTCATATTTTAAAAAGTTTTTGTTACTCAAAGTATACGAGATGATGATCTAAAACGTTATGGTTAAAAGGAGTCAACGAATGAAAGTTATACTTATGGTATGGTTGTTATGCATGTCCGCACAGCAAGCATTAGCAATGGGTTCGTCGACAGTATATCGGGCTTTTACATTGGCTGAAGACATGCAGTCGAGTGATTGGTATAGCCTAGATGAAATGGATAGGGCATGGCAGCATAGTGTAGTTCGACTCCCACAAGAAGGTAAAATTATTTATGCACTCATGAAGGATTTGAGCGTACGTGAATTACCAGAACAACCTCTACCTCTAGTAATTTATTTACATGGATGCACAGGACATATTGCAGGCAGTATTCAACGCATGAAGTGGTTGGCTGAACAGGGATATGGCGTAATTGGACCTGATAGTTTGGCGAGAGAAAAATACCCACAATCTTGTGATCCTTATCGTCTTCAAGGTGGGCTCTATCGTGAAACTCTTATTATGCGACAGCAAGATGCGCTTTACGCAATTAAACAGGCTAAGAAATTAAAGTGGGTGGACCCAAAAAATATTTTTGTGGTTGGACATAGTGAAGGTGGTATAACGGCGGCGACAATGACAAGTTCAAGTCAGGACCATGCGGTTAATGCCAGAGTCGTTGAAGGTTGGACTTGCCATGCTATCGGTTGGGAGGAGTATAGTGGTATTAAAGCGCCTAAGTCAGAACCTGTCATGACTTTAGTGGCAAAACATGATCCCTGGTTTGACAGTGAATATACGCGTGGCGACTGTAGCCCATTCATCAACTCTGATAATGGCAGCCGATCGATAGTAATTGAGGAGGGTAAGTTAGCGTATGAGCATGATTTACTATTTGATCAGCAGCTACGAAATCAGGTGATTACTTTCTTGCGACAACATTCACGCTAGCGCTTAGTTAGTACTGAGGATGCTGTCAGACGACTATTTAGAATTTGCGCTAGCTCGAATTATTGATATATGTTGCTCAAGCTGTCCCTTCTGAGTAAAGGCTTCTTCAGGCATGGGGTTCTGATGGGCTAATTTAAAATCCTCGCTGCCTATCCATTGTCGAAATGCTTGTTCATTCTCCCATTCTGTATAAACTACATAAGGCGAATCATCTGACACTGGCTTTAGAATTTGCATTTGTTTGAAGCCATTTTGAGATTCTATTTGACCTGCTCTTTTTTTGAAGCGTGATTCAAATTCTTGTTGCCAATCAGGATGCACAAATACTCTATTTGTTACGATATGCATAAGATAAACCTTTTACAAAAAAGTCGATATTGAGAGTGTCTCAAACCGTGTTGTTTTTGGCTAGTGCTGGTCAATGCTTGTAAAGGCAGAAGCGCTCAAGCACTATTAGATTTATGAATAGTATAAAACGAAAATGTATTCGATGGGTGGCTCAAATTTTATTTAAACTGCTGTACCGAGTTGAGGTGCGTGGTTTAGAGCATTATCCGTTAAATGATGAACGATATGTACTTATTTCAAACCATATTTCATTATTAGACGGGC
>CAYPHQ010000179.1:0-1769 GCA_964410595.1 uncultured Thiotrichales bacterium | reverse complement strand
ATCTATAGAGATCATCCGAATAACTATTGACGAAATCTTCAAATAATTCATGGCTGGATTTAGCACGAGTCTCAGGATTATGCGTTTTTGATCGAATCTTTCTGGGCACCAGGGAAGTTCCCTCTACAGCTAGTAAACAATAGTAAAAAAAACCAACCGCTTGTCCCAAAAAAATATACAGTGCTTGTACATATGGTGAAATATTGACTCTGTACAATCCGCATCTGTACGAGTTATATTACGTTCACATATTAACACACAAGGTATTTACAATGACATGTAATGTTGGCGACACAGAAAGAATGGTTAGAATTTTAGTGGGTCTTGCTCTGTTAGGCTTTGCTATTGCCTCGAATACATTATGGGCATTCATCGGCATCGTCCCTATAATTACGGGTATATTTGCGTGGTGTCCTGCTTACATCCCTTTTGGTATTTCAACCAGAAAATAATTAACCGTTTTAACAAAAATCCATCGCGACTGTAATAAATTGTGCAGCCGAATAACTTTTATACAACCACCTTACTATACGGAGATAGACAATGTTCGGATTTGGAAAGAAAAAAGATTTTACAGCAACTATAGCAAATACTGGTGAAACCTTTGACGTCAAGGGAGGCATAAACCTTCTGCAAGCCGCTCTTAATGCAGGTGTAAAATGGCCCCATGACTGCAGAGTCGGAAGCTGTGGAAGCTGTCGCGCTACAATCAAATCAGGCAAAGTCAAGCCTCTCAGTGATTTCTCCTACGTCTTAGATGGTGCACAACTCAAATCTGGAATGGTACTTGCGTGTCAATCACGCCTGCAAAGCGATATTGAAGTTGAAGTAGATTTCGAACAAGGATCTATCAACTAAATCAACAGACGTATGGGGAGTACCAAACTCCCCTTATATTTTGCGTTATCAATCCGAACTGCGCACACAAAAAAGGCACCCAAAACGGTGCCTTTTTTATTGCATATGTCAAAATGCTAAGAGTTAAATATCAATATTCTCGTAGCTAATTACATGGGCCAGAGCGTCTTCCAGAATTGCCCGTGATTGTGAGGTGGTTGCATGTAAAAAAGAGTGTAACGCGGCATCATCGTCACTCTTATTTTCACATTCAGCACTGTATATCTCAAAAGCGACTAGACTTTTGATCAGGTCAGACAAATGTTTGGGACATTCACATTGTATTGATGTGGACATTCGGGTGAGACTCTCCAACTGACGTGCACTATAACGACGAGTCGGAATAGATTCTTCTAAATAGACGGTTGCAGAAGTAGATGACACGAGATTCTTAGAATCACCACCGGCACGATCCATACATAATCTAGCGAGTTCGTAGACATCAATCGATGATCGTATTGCACTTACTTGAGGCCCCTGAAGTTGGCTGATTTCTGTTTGTGAACCAAACCCGTAGAGCACTACAACATGCCAAGCACCGGTTTCTTTGAGTAAGGAAGAGACTAATCGACGTGTTTCTTCATTCACCGTTGGCTTTTCAATAATAACCACATGTACCATTCCCTCATGTTTAAGTGTTTGCCACTGATCATGAGAATTGATTTGCCCAACTAATTCAATCCCGTCAAAGTCATCCATTCCGTCCATCACTCTCAACGGAAAATCATCGCCATATAGAAGTACCCTGCATTTCTGATGCTTAGCTAATCTGCTCTTTTCGGCGAAAGGGTCTAGTGCTGCATTTTGTTCACTAATCTGAACACTATTTTCCCATTTACTTTTGAGTTCAAGGGTGTTCAAGCGTGCGATAG
>CAYPHQ010000178.1:0-1776 GCA_964410595.1 uncultured Thiotrichales bacterium | reverse complement strand
CTGTAGTTACCATCGGATTTATTCGCATCGGAAAAAAGCCCTGTTGGGCTACCATTCTCAAGTGCTGCCTTAAGTAAATTATCGCCCGCTTTAACAGTGAATGTGGCTGCACCATTATTTATGCTGACTTCAAAATCTTTTTTCTTACCGCCAAATAATCCAAACATTTTCTACTTATTAATCCCTAAATTTAAACAAAAAAAAGCGCCCTAAGTATGCTTTGGACGCTTTTACGCATATATGACCGGATCTATACGTTGATTGAAATACCCTGTAGTGTTCCAGAGTTAATATCTTCAGCAGATGGCAAAACAGTAAATGGAATGATTTTTTCCTTACTAGTGCTTGGGTGTGATTTAACTTTGTCATACCACTTAGCCACACCTGGTCGAGAGCTAATCAAATCACCTGCTCCTGCTATTTCAAGCAAATTACAACATGCTGACCAATGGATATCCGCCAGTGAAAAGTCACCACAGATAAAGTCACCACGCTTAGGAGGATTAAGCACTTGCTTTTCTAGGCCATCAAACAACACAGCAAGTTCATCCTTATTCATTGAATCGCCCATATTTGGAGCAACGCACTCAGTCGCAATGATTGCCCATTGGTACATAATTGCACGTATAACACCGTTACGTGGTACCAAAGATGGGCCGAATCCTTTGTCATCTAGATATGACATAACAGCACTCGTGCCATAAACGATAAAATCGATGTCGTGTAATACAGGACCTACGCCATAGGGAGACACTGCTCGAAAATCGTCACTGTTAACATCTGTGATCAACTCACAGTCAACGTCAACACCTTTCTCAGCGGCAGTTTGTAAACACTTACCTGTATTTGGACAAGAAGGATGTCCGCGCAGGATCATTTTAGTTCTTAATTGGTCTCCGATCATAATTTCCCCCTAATTCAATAACTCGATAATAAGTTAAGCTGATAACAAAGGGTGTTGTTACTCTATCGAGTTATGATTAGATTAGTTTATATATTAAAAAAGTTAGTCTTCTATAGTTAATGCGCCAGATGGACACTGTGATACCGTGTTACGAATTTCCTCTTCAGAAGCAGCAGTCTGATCTATCACAAATTTACCATCCTCTACTTTAAATACTGAAGGTGAACCTTGCACACATTTACCAGCGTGACTACATGTATTTTCGTTCCAAGTTACTTTCATTATTGACTCCTAATTATTTAGATAAAATCTCTAGCGAACTAGAGATTTTATGGACTAATTTGCGTAGACTTTATACTCCAACGATTTCGCCTTTCATTGAGTAAAGAGCACATAAAATCTGATCTCTCTCAGTTTGGCCAATATTGTTCTTGTCTAAAGCTTTTAGTACATCATCACAAACTGCAACAAATTCTTCATCACTGATGTTCATACCAGTGTGCGCAGTTAGCATATCGCGTCCTGTGTACTCTAATGGTCCACCAAAGCCCGCGTGCATGAATTCGCGAACTAAACGCTTAACATTATCAGGATCGCTATCAATATATCTTTGTTTTACCTTAGGATTAGAAGTATGGTTAATCCAGATATCATCGACAATCTTATCAACCATTTCTGCACCGCCTAAGCGGTCAAATAAACTTGCTTCACTCATTTTAAAGACTCCTCTCTGTACTTATTTTGAGCTTTGAAATCCCCCTCTGCATGCAGAGGGGGACATGTTTGCATCATTGCAGGTTATGCGTAACCTGCGATGTCGTTCATCTTCTTAGCGATCTTCAATTCGCCTTCAGACGCCATCTCTTCATCCC
>CAYPHQ010000177.1:0-1804 GCA_964410595.1 uncultured Thiotrichales bacterium | reverse complement strand
AAGCCGATTATGACAAAGTGCTTAATATTCATGAGTATATAATTGATAGATTAATCGGATGTAACAAAACTAAGCCACAAGTCCGCTGTGATGAGCACATCACCTGACTGGGCCAATAAAAATAACAGAATAAAAACAACAGAAAGTGGATCTGAGTCGACCTGTAACACCATCAATGACAAATGCAGTTGTATCAGTGTGTCAGTCAACTAGATCAATTCAAATTAAAAGAATGATCCTTCTATTTCCCAAACTTTGCTGGCTATTGAATCTCATTGGAGAATTCACGAATCGTTTATTTAAGCGATACCTGCATGTATTCAACAACGCTGCTCACAGTCTGTTGATACCAGCCTATTGCATGGAAGTAGAACAATACCGAGAAAATTATGAAAAGAATATTAGTCAATGCAACTCAGCAGGAAGAACTGCGTGTTGCTATGGTCGATGGTCAGAAGTTGTACGACCTCGATATCGAAGTTCCCTCTCAAGAGCAGAAAAAAGCTAACATATACAAAGCAGTTATCACTCGCATAGAACCGAGTCTAGAAGCTGCCTTTGTCAACTATGGTGTTGAACGCCACGGTTTCCTGCCTTTCAAAGAAATATCCAAGCTATATTTCAAAAATCACAATACGCCTCAAGGTGAACGACCTGCTATTAAGGATCTCATTGAAGAAGGACAACAACTAGTCGTTCAAGTAGAGCGAGAGGAACGTGGCAATAAAGGAGCAGCCTTAACCACATTTATTAGTCTAGCTGGTCGCTATCTGGTGCTGATGCCTAATAATCCTCGTGCTGGAGGTGTTTCACGCCGCATTGAGGGTGAGGATCGTAAAGAAGTGCGTGAAGCATTAAATGATGTAGTGGTTCCTGATGGTATGGGCGCAATTGTGAGAACTGCTGGTGTCGGACGAAACAGTGAAGAGCTCACTTGGGATCTCGAATATTTACAAAAGGTGTGGTCGGCCATTCAAACTGCAGCCGATGAACGTGACGAGCCTTTCTTAATCTATCAAGAAAGTAATGCCATGATACGCGCACTGCGCGATCATTTTCGATCAGATATTAATGAAATTATCATTGATGATAAGCATATCTACAACGATGCTAAAAATTTCATACAGCAAGTCATGCCCAATAGCATACGTAAACTTAAATTATATGAAGATCATGTACCGCTTTTTAATCGTTATCAGATTGAGGGACAAATAGAATCAGCTTTTCAACGAGAAGTTTCATTACCTTCCGGTGGAGCCATTGTCATCGATCATACTGAAGCATTGCTGTCTATTGATATCAATTCAGCGCGTGCAACCAAAGGTAGCGATATAGAACAAACCGCATTGCAGACCAACCTAGAAGCGGCAGATGAAGTTGCCAGACAGCTACGCCTACGTGATTTAGGGGGTTTGATTGTAATTGACTTTATCGACATGCTGGCCAATAAAAATCAACGCGAAGTTGAAAATCGTTTGCGTGATGCTGTTAAGTTAGACCGAGCTAGAATACAGATCGGGCGTATCTCTCGTTTTGGCCTATTGGAAATGTCACGTCAAAGACTTCGCCCTTCTCTGGGAGAGTCCAGTCAAATTGTCTGCCCTCGCTGTAATGGTCAGGGCACAATTCGTAATAGTGAATCTCTCGCACTTGCTATTTTACGCTTACTTGAAGAAGAAGCCATGAAAGATAAGACTGGTAAAGTTATGGCTCGTGTACCCGTTGATGTCGGCACCTTTCTATTAAATGAAAAACGTCTATCATTACAAGAAATCGAAAAACGTCATAAGGTCGATCTCATCAT
>CAYPHQ010000176.1:0-1811 GCA_964410595.1 uncultured Thiotrichales bacterium | reverse complement strand
CAAGGATATCAACGTGTGGTGCAACCTTCTCAGCTAAAGCAACGGTTGCATCAAAATCTAAAGAATCTAATGCCATTTGAGTTAATGCCATGGTTTAATCTCCCATATAAAACTTTTAAAAAAAATCTACGTATTGATTGAAGCGAACAATTCACTTTAACTTACACAGATCGACGATAATATAGGCAGAAGCAATGCTTGTCAATGATTCTGCCCTACTTCAAATTAGAGTTTTTCTGCTAGTGCTTTTTCTAATTTGTTTTGATCAATAACGAAATTTCGGATACCTTCAGCTAACTTTTCTGTCGCCATTGCATCTTCATTATGATCAAATCTGAATTGTGATTCTGTTAATTTTGCTGGCTTATCTGTTTTTGCCCCATTATCGACCAATTTGATTGGTAAATCACCTTGGGTATTTTCTAATTCAGTCAGTAATGCTGGTGCGATTGTTAGGCGATCACAGCCAGCAAGTTCTGTTATTTCACTAATATTTCTGAAGGAAGCGCCCATAACAACCGTCTTGAAACCATGCTCTTTATACCAATTATAAATGTTAGTTACAGAAATGACACCAGGATCCTCAGCACCCTGATAATCTTGGTTATTTTTTGCTTTATACCAATCTAAAATACGACCAACAAAGGGTGAAATTAAAAACACGCCCGCCTCTGCACAAGCCCTTGCTTGAGCGAAACTAAATAGCAATGTTAAGTTACAGTTAATGCCCTCTTTTTCTAGAATTTCACCAGCTTTAATACCCTCCCATGTTGATGCAAGTTTAATCAATACCCGATCATTTGTAACCCCAGCATCATTGTAGAGCTTTATTATCTTTCTAGCTTTTGTGACCATCGCATCAATATTAAAAGACAAGCTGGCGTCCACTTCAGTAGATATGCGTCCAGGGATATGATTTAAAATTTCCAAGCCAACATTCACCGCAAGCTTATCAGCAGCATGAGCAATCTGCTCTTCTTTTGAACCCCCTTGAGATTTTGCATAACCAATTGCATCTTCAATCATAGATTCGCATTGGGGTAATTGACTAGCCTTAAGCAACAGTGAAGGATTGGTTGTTGCGTCTACTGGTTTAAGTGTCTGGATTGCAGCAACTTCACCTGTGTCGGCCACAATTGTTGTCATTTCTTTAAGTTGTTCTAATAATGATGCCATGAGTCTATGTCTCCGTAAAATCTATTGTTAACTGGAAAAGAACGTACATTCTAACAATATTCATGAATTCTCTGCAATTATTCTGCTAATTTATTTAGATGTCTAATTTTCGCTGTATAAGGTATTTTAATTTTCTATAATTAATGACAAGCACTGACATATTTGGCAGAATTACGATTCTTGATTTCTATTAGTAGTTAATTCCAGTTGAAGGATGATGAATGTCTAAACATGTAATGCCTTTTGAAAATTTAAGAAATACAGATGTAGGTAAGGTTGGTGGAAAAAATGCTTCCTTAGGTGAGATGATTTCCCAATTGCATGCAAAGGGTGTACGTGTACCAACAGGTTTTGCAACGACAGCGCATGCATTTAATGAATTTCTTGGTCATAACGATTTGGGCAAACGAATTGAGGTGGAGCTAGAAAATTTAGATGTTAACGATGTTAACAAACTAGCAAAAGTTGGCAAAACAATTAGGAAGTGGATTATTGAGACGCCCTTTCCAGCCGATCTTGATCAAGCAATCATTGAAAATTATAAACTCTTAACAAAAAACTCTGCTAAAGGAACTACCTTTGCGGTGCGCTCATCTGCAACTGCAGAAGACCTTCCCGATGCCTCATTTGCTGGC
>CAYPHQ010000175.1:0-1813 GCA_964410595.1 uncultured Thiotrichales bacterium | reverse complement strand
AGTCATCATTTGCGCTATTTTTTCATCAAAAGATTGTTGAGCTGCTTGCTCCTTAGCTAATTCGTTCTGCAATGAGGATAAATTCTGCTGTGCTTGCTGCTGTTCAGCTTGGTAGCGTTGTTTTGTTTCCGTGGCGTGTTGCACAGATTGTTCTAAACGTGAGATATCTGCGCCGATTTGATAGTAATCTCCCTGAACCTTATTCATGGCTTCATTAGCCACTGTATGATTTTGACGTAACTCTTCTATCTGCGCCTCTAACGCGCGCAATTCTGCAATCGTCTGTTCAAGTTGAGTCTCTTTGCTCTCCACTAATTTGTGTTGCGATTGCACTTGTTCATCCATAAGCTGCAATCGCAATATGATTAACTCTGCCTGAGCACGTCTTTCTTCCGCCTTCAATACTTTATAACGCTCCGCTGCAGCAGCTTGACGCTTAAGTTTAGCGATTTGCTTATCTACTTCCTCGATCAAATCATGCAAACGATCAAGGTTTTCCCGCGTGTGTCTAATTCGATTCTCTGTCTCACGTCGTCGCTCTTTGTATTTGGATATACCCGCAGCTTCTTCTAGATGAGCACGCATCTCCTCCGGCTTGGCATCAATCAAACGCGATATAGTACCTTGTTCAATAATGGCATAACTTCTTGGTCCAAGGCCTGTACCGAGAAAAATATCTGACACATCACGCCGTCGACAGGGGCTACCATTCAAATAATATTTTGATTGCCCATCTCTGGACACTTGACGACGCACAGCAATTTCACTGTAGGACGCGTACTGACCACCAGCTTTACCTTCAGAATTATCAAACACCAACTCTATGCTGGCCTGACCCACAGGTTTACGGTTACTGGAGCCTTTGAAGATGACATCCTCAAGTGTGTCACCGCGTATGTTTTTTGAGCTGGCACCCATCACCCAACGGATAGCATCCACAATATTGGACTTACCACAACCATTAGGTCCCACAATACCGACCATTTCACTTGGAAAAGTCAGTGTGGTTGGGTCGACGAAGGATTTAAATCCCGCCATTTTCATTTTACGAAGACGCATAGTGTTTTATCCCGTAAAATTCGGGTTAGGTTTAATTAATTGTTGAGATAATAATGTCAAAAGATTCTACTAATGTCCTGGATACGTTTGAAAGTCCTGAAACTGATCGTGATTATACCATCCGTATTACTATGCCTGAATTTACTTGCTTATGCCCTCTCACAGGGCAACCAGACTTCGCTAAGTTTCAGCTAGAGTATATTCCAGATCTGTTATGCGTAGAACTCAAGTCCTTGAAATTATACATGGGCTCGTTCCGGGATACAGCCGCTTTTCATGAAGCTTTTACGAATAAAATACTGAATGATTTAGTAGAACTTACTCAGCCCCGTTTTATGCGCTTAAATGCGGATTGGAACGTGCGCGGCGGCATTTTTACCACAGTAGTGGCAGAACACAGAAAAGACGGTTGGCAGACTCCCACAAAAGTTGATTTACCGTAAATCAATAAGTTACAGCTTTTTTGAGACAGATGCGCCCGTATATTCTAAATTATAGAGTACTTAGACCGAATATCGCTGTTCATTTACACGATGCGTTTATACCCCCCTGGCACCCCATGTTTAGATAACACTAACTGCCAGAGTTGGAGTTCACGGGCACGAAATGCCCCGGCACAAGTGAGAAGATAGTATTTCCACATACGATAGAAACGCTCATCATAATTGCCTTTAAGGCGCTTTAATTTGGGCCAATGCCGATCAAAGTTCTCAAACCAACCATCCATGTAAGCTTCACCCAGCCCTAACAGCCC
>CAYPHQ010000174.1:0-1842 GCA_964410595.1 uncultured Thiotrichales bacterium | reverse complement strand
CTCAACATTTGGATAAGGATAAACATAATGCAAACGCACCCAAATACCTAACTCACCCAGAGCACGACATAAATCCAGCATCGAATTATTATAAATTTGTCCGCGCCATAACTGTGACTCATGCTTGATATCTATTCCATAAGCGCTGGTGTCTTGGGAAATAATCAATAATTCTTTGACGCCTGCTGCCACTAAGTTTTCAGCTTCTTTTAAAATATCAGACAAATAACGACTGCGAAGTTTGCCGCGCATGGAAGGAATAATGCAAAAACTACATTTATGGTTACACCCCTCAGAAATCTTTAAATAAGCATAATGACGCGGTGTTAACTTAATACCTTGTGGTGGTAGCAGTTCAACAAATGGATCATAGTTAATAGGCAATGCA
The DNA here is from genome assembly GCA_964410595.1 of uncultured Thiotrichales bacterium. GTDB lineage: Bacteria > Pseudomonadota > Gammaproteobacteria > UBA4575 > UBA4575 > UBA1858. The sequence goes on along the minus strand of CAYPHQ010000174.1, from coordinate 1,454 downwards.
CTGCGCACTGCTGACATCACTGAATCGACATCTTGAGGCCCTGAAATACTCAACACTTGACTTGGAATGGCAGTCACATCTTCCTCGTTCACTCCCATACAACCGGTCACGATCACCTTGCCATTTTCGTCGATAGCTTCATTAATCGCCTGCAAAGATTCTTGTTTGGCAGAATCAATAAATCCACAGGTATTCACAATCACCGCATCCGCGCCCTCATAATCCGAGGCTATTTGATAACCTTCTGATCTCAATTGCGTGATGATTCTCTCAGAATCAACTAAAGCTTTGGGGCAACCTAAACTGACCATGCCAACTTTAGGCCCACTGTTATTTTGTTCTGTCATAAAAGATAACCAAGATGTACTTGAGTAATTGGAGATAGTGATTAATAGATAGTGCTACCAAATGGCCAAATGATGTAACCTAGCTCGGTGTATTTTAACTGAATATTAGCGTGATATGGGTCAAATCCTGATTTCTGCTGCAAATAAATCCTCAGGCAAAACAATTGTCAGCACAGGGTTATGTGCTGCTCTTACAGCTCAAGGCAAAACTGTTCAGCCCTTCAAAAAGGGTCCTGACTACATAGATCCGATGTGGTTAAGCGCAGCCGCGCAGCGCAGCTGTTATAACCTCGATTTCTGGACCCAAACGGATCAAGAAATCCTATCTCTATTTAGTCATCAAAGCCTGCATGCGGATATCTCTATTATTGAGGCTAACAAAGGCCTATACGATGGACTGGCCATGGATGGTTCTAATAGTAACGCAGCTTTAGCCAAGCTATTAGACTCCTCCGTGGTATTAGTGCTGGATTGTCGTGGCACCATTCGTGGCGTCGCTCCATTGTTGTTGGGCTATCAACAGTTTGATCCAGCCGTCAATATTGCTGGTGTAATTCTAAATTTCGTTGGTGGCAGCCGCCATGAAAGCAAACTCCGCCAAGTGGTGGAAACCTATACAGATATACCAGTACTCGGTGCTATACAACGCGATGATCAATTACTTGTTGAAGAGCGTTACTTAGGGTTGATCCCCAGCAATGAAGATCAACAGGCCTTATCTAAAATCCAAACGTTAGGCGATATTATTGCAGCACAAGTCAACTGCGAACAAATTCTAGCGTGTGTCGCACCCATACCCGACGCGCCTACTACAAAAACTCCAGCTAATTATGAACATTATCCCGTGCGTATTGCCTATGCGAAAGATCGTGCCTTTGGCTTTTATTATGCCGATGATTTAGATACTTTTCGTGCTCATGGCGCCGAACTGATCGCCTTTGATACATTAAATGATCCGCAGCTACCAGCAACCGATGCCTTATGGATAGGCGGTGGCTTTCCAGAGAAATGTTTGACTGAACTGTATAACAATCAATCTTTGCGACAAGACATACAACAAAAACTCAGTGCTGGTATGGCGGCCTATGCCGAATGTGGCGGTTTAAT
>CAYPHQ010000173.1:0-1855 GCA_964410595.1 uncultured Thiotrichales bacterium | reverse complement strand
TGTCATACGACCTCCTCATCATAAAGACGGTATTCCAGTCTCTTATGTATTCCAAGACCCGACCCTACTTCCTTGGGAGACTATTGAACGTAATATCACCCTAATTAATCCCACTTTAGAAAATGATCCACTCGCTTTAGATCAATTACTCAGCTCACTCGGTCTTGCTGGCACTCAAGATAAATATCCAAGAAAACTCTCTCTAGGCATGGCCAGACGAGTCGGGTTAGCACGTGCCTTCTCTGCTCAAGCACCTGTATTGCTGCTCGATGAACCCTTCGTATCCTTGGACGAACTCACAGCAGAAAATTTACGAAAACTCTTGTTAAAAGAATTACAACACAGGCATATGATGGCTGTGTTTGTCACACATAATTTGAGAGAGGCATTATTTTTAGCGGATCGTTTAATTATTCTGGGCGACACACCCACACACATTGTTGAAAATATCACTTTTGAACCCAACACTCGCGGTCGTGCGCTGGAAGAAGTTGAGAACCTACGCAATGAACTCATCCAAGACTATGCGTGGATTCTTGGCTGATTAAATTTTCAGAATTTGGAAGTGTTTTTAGATATTAGCAATGGCTGACTTGGGTAACTCACCGGCATAGATACTTTCTGACGTCACACATGAGCACTCGACAAAAAGCTCTCGTTTACAAATACTCGTTACAAGCACTCACATATAATCAGTCACACACAAAATTTGAAACTAATCGTTTGAAGCGATTGGTTCCAAACAAAGAGATCGAATCTGCTACAGCAAACGAATAATGTTATCTGCAAATTCTATAGTGGAAGCGTTACCACCCAAATCAACTGTCAGCCCTTCGCCTGATCTCAATTGAGTATCCAAGGCTTCACGTAATACTGTGGCTTTATCTTGTTCACCGACATGATCTAACATCAACGCCGAAGCTAACATTAGTGCGGTCGGATTTGCTATTTGTTGGCCTGCAATATCTGGAGCCGAACCATGCACGGCCTCAAAGATCGAGGCATCTTTACCAATATTGGCAGAGGGTGCCAAGCCTAATCCGCCCACTAGTCCTGCGATCTCATCCGACAAAATATCCCCAAACATATTTGTTGTGATGAGCACATCGAATTGATCTGGGTTTAATACTAATTGCATGGCACAGTTATCGACGATTCTTTCTTCAACTTCAATTTGGCCCTCATATTTCTTGCCTAACTCAGTGGCAGTCTCTAAAAACAAACCTGTAAGTTTCTTAAGAATATTCGCTTTATGAACAATAGTAACTTTCTTGCGATTGTTTTTAATCGCCCAGTTGAAAGCAAACTCTGCAAAACGTGTGCAACCAAATCTCGTAATAATCCCAGACGCTTCAGCCACAGCTTTTGGGTCATCATTGATGGGAATATAGTGCTCAACTCCCACATATAATCCCTCAAGATTCTCACGAATTAATACTAGATCTACATTTTCAAAACGCCCACCCAATAAAAAACTGCGTGCAGGTCGAACATTAGCAAACAATGCAAATTCTTCACGCAAGCGAACATTGATCGACCGAAAGCCACTACCCACAGGGGTGGTCAGAGGACCTTTTAGGGCTAACTTAGTTTTACGAATACTATCGATGGTTAACTGTGGCAATGGATCACCCGACAGCTCTTGTGCTGCCATACCTGCGAGCTGTTCTTCCCATTCAAATGGAGCATCCAGTGCAGATAGCACCTTAAGGGTCGCTTGAACAATTTCCGGCCCAATACCATCACCAGGAATTAATGTTGCTGGTATTTTACTCATGAGAATTATCTCCAGGTTTATTGATGTTTTACATCATCTTCTATCACTGCTGACCTCAACAGATGTGTATTCAAAAAC
>CAYPHQ010000172.1:0-1855 GCA_964410595.1 uncultured Thiotrichales bacterium | reverse complement strand
CACTTATGAATAAACGCAAACTCATTCAAACACCTTTTCTGCAACTCTCAGGCGTGCACTTCTCGAACGAGGATTTATATTGATCTCCTCCTGTGCTGGACGCAGCAACTTTCCAATTGGCTTAAGATGCAATGCTGACTGATGAGGAATTGGCAATTTAGCGAGCGGTTTTGGCAATGTGTTACGTATGAAACGCTTGACTATTCTATCTTCAAGCGAGTGAAAACTAATCACCGCCAGTCTTCCAGAAGTCTTCAATAGTTGATAAGCCGCATCCAAGGCACTCGATAAAGCATCCAATTCTCGATTTACAGCGATTCTTATAGCTTGGAAACTCCGTGTCGCTGGATGTATTCCTTGATGAGACTTTGGATAACAACTTTTAATAATATCCGCTAACTGCAAAGTACTACTCAGTGGCTGAATCTGTTGCGCCTGCATGATTTGAGTTGCAATCTTTTTCGCATAACGCTCCTCTCCATAATTGCGCAACACTTCTATTAGCTCTGGCACAGAGCATTGCGCTAACCACTGTTGAGCTGTCAGCCCTGTAGTATTGTTCATACGCATATCTAGTGGCCCATCTTGAGTGAAACTGAAACCTCTTTCAGCCTCATCTAATTGAGGAGAAGACACTCCTAAATCAAAAAATATGCCATCAGTATTGTTTAGCAAATTATACTGCTCCCCTATCTGACCAAGATCTTCAAAGCTGTTATGCAAAATCGTTACTCGCTCATCTTCTGCATATTTCTGTCGAGCCGTTTGGATAGCAGCTTCATCTTGGTCGATCACATACAAGCAACCCCGAGCCGATAAACTCTGCAAAAAAGCCTCACTGTGTCCACCACGACCAAAAGTACAATCTAAATATTTCCCCTCTGGTCTAATATCCAAAGCCTGCTTCGATTCTTTCAACATGACAGGTACATGCGCTTGCACAGACATATTTATAAAATAATCCGATCAAGAACTGACTCACCATCATCAGAAGCAGCTTCATCATCTAGCCATTCCTGAGTGTTTTCATTCCAGGTTTGCTCATCCCAAAGCTCAAATTTATTCCCCTGACCGAGCAGAAATACGTTTTTCTTCAGACCAGCAAACTCTCTTAATTCATTGGGTAATAACACACGTGATTGAGTATCAACATCACAAGACTTGGCATAGCCAAGGTATAATCGATGCCAACGTCTGACTTGTTTTCTAGCATTAGGTAGACTCAGTAACTCCGCTTCAACACGCTCCCATTCAGGCAATGGATAGAGGAGTAAACAACGATCAATATCAACTGTAACGACCAGATGACCGCCACAGGCAGCGTTAATTTCCTCACGATGCTTGGTGGGGATGCTGATGCGCCCTTTTGCGTCAATTGTTGTTGATGTAATCCCTCTAAACATGCTCTTTTGCCTTCATTTTTCACTAAAAACCACTTTTTCCCACTTTCTCACACTATAGGAACGAGCGCAGTAAAAAGCAAGCAAAAACAGCTGATTAAGAGAGTGTTTTCCCCTTTTAAGACAGTAACTTAGGAGACATAATAGAGGCTTTAAAGGTGAATATTTAGGTGGATTAACAGGTTGAATAGCCTTGTTAAGAGATTACTTTAAGTTATTATAATTGAGAGTCAATCAATAAGCCGGGTTCTGTCGTGGACAGTCATTCATCTGAGATATTTGTCACCAAATACCTTATGCGACCTACCCGAGAGCCATGTGGACCACATGCGGCACTCAGCCTGCTCTCCTATTTGGTCTTGCTCCAGGCGGGGTTTACCATGCCAATTTTGTTACCAAAATTGCGGTGCGCTCTTACCACACCATTTCACCCTTACCTGAATCATCAGGCGGTA
>CAYPHQ010000171.1:0-1872 GCA_964410595.1 uncultured Thiotrichales bacterium | reverse complement strand
TTTGAATTTTAAGATACTGACATAAAGCTAGATCGCGCTAATTTTAAATCTTCCCAAACCTTAGTTTTCTCTTTTGGACTTCGCAACAAATAAGCTGGATGATATGTCACCATCAAAGGAATGTCAGCATACTTTTCATAAGTGTAGGTTTGACCACGAATTTTACTTACCGGTACATCTGTTTCTAGCAAAGCGTGCGCCGCCACACGACCTAAACACAATATAATTTTTGGCCCCACATATTCAATCTGACGTTGCAAATAATGACCACAAGCATGAATTTCCTCGCTGAGCGGATCACGATTATTAAGCGTACGACATTTGATAATGTTTGTGATAAAGACCTCTTCTCTGGTCAAACCTATCGCTCTTAACATCTGAGTCAACAACACACCTGATGGCCCAACAAAAGCTTTACCCTCACGCTCCTCATCTGCACTTGGTGCTTCTGTGACAATGAACCAATCCGCTTTATGATGGCCTTCACCAAACACCGTTTGTTTGCGCGTCTGGTGAATTTCGCATAGCGTGCAAACATTGACTGTCGCGCGCAAAGCCATGAGGTCCATCTTGCTTAGCACGCTTATATCAATCTGTTGAGACGCAACAAATGTCTCAGACTGCTTTAGTGTCTCATTATCTACGGTCAATTCAGAATGTGTTCGATTAGTCTGCGTAAATTGACTAGCTTCAGATGCTATAGCATCTTTTACATTACCAACTTCTCCACTCTGCTTTGTATCTACCGGCAACTCAGATAAATTATCAGGCGTTGGATCACGTAACCGCCATGGCGTTATCCCTAGAGCCTGCAAATAGGCGTTACGATTCACACTACACCTGACTCAGCTGTGGATGTTGTCGGTTTGTCGAGAAGTGGATTTTATTAAGTGCGTTTAAGTAAGCTTTTGCAGACGCAATCACAATATCTGTATCAGCACCATGTCCATTGACAATGTTGCCATCTTTTTCAAATCGCACCGTCACCTCACCTTGAGCATCTGTACCACTGGTAATACTATTCACTGAGTAGAGTTGAAGATTAATCTGGCTATCTACTATTTTCTCTATGGCACAAAATGCTGCATCTACTGGCCCACCACCACTAGCATTAGCTTTGTGTTCTTTACCATTCATTAGTAATATAATTTCCGCCTGTGGTGATTGCTCTGTACTAGAAGCAACATTCAGAGACACTAATTTAATATGCTCATCTGGTTGATGCTCATCATCCGCGACTAATGCAATGAGATCTTCATCAAATATTTCATGCTTCTTATCAGCCAAATCTTTAAACATCTTAAAAGCTCTATTCAAATCAATGTCACTCTCAAACTCCACTCCTAATTCACATAAGCGTGTTTTAAACGCATTACGACCAGAGTGCTTGCCAAGAACAATTTTGTTTGCAGACCAACCAACATCTTCTGCACGCATAATTTCATAGGTTTCTCGCGCCTTCAGCACTCCGTCTTGATGAATGCCTGACTCATGAGCAAAGGCATTGGCTCCCACGATAGCTTTATTAGGCTGAACCGGAAAACCTGTAATTGTTGAGACCATACGTGAAGCAGGCACGATTTGTGTTGTATCGAGTTGAGTATCACAGCTAAATACGTCCTGACGTGTTCTTACTGTCATCACAACCTCTTCCAGTGATGCATTACCTGCGCGCTCACCTAAGCCGTTAATGGTGCACTCGACTTGGCGCGCACCATTTAATACTGCGGCTAAGGAATTAGCCACTGCTAGCCCTAAATCATTATGACAATGGACAGAAAACACTGCCTTATCAGAGTTTGGAATCCGCTCTATTAAGTTTTTTATCAATTCTCCAAACTGCTGAGGAATGTTATAACCCACAGTGTCTGG
>CAYPHQ010000170.1:0-1908 GCA_964410595.1 uncultured Thiotrichales bacterium | reverse complement strand
GACCTTTAGCACGATATCGCATATCCGCAGCAAATAACGTTCCTGTACCTAGGGGTTTTGGCAATATCAAGGCATCCCCTATTTGTAAACCATATTTATGCAGCGCTTTATCGGGCGATACTAGTCCATTAACAGTCAAACCAAATGCCAACTCAGCACCTTCGGCTGAATGACCACCAATAAGTGCAGCACCTGTAGGATCTAATATTTTATTTGCACCTAAGAGAAGTTCATATAATGTTTGCTCTATAATTTTTTCACGTCCATACGGAACTGTCGCAATGGCAAGAGCAGACTGTGCTTCAGCTCCCATAGCGAATACATCGCCTAGAGCATGATTAGCAGCGATAGCTCCAAACAGATAAGGATCATCTATAAATGCACGAAAATAATCAACACTTTGCACCAATGCCTTGCCTGTTGGTATGACTATGAGAGCACTGTCGTCAGCACTATCACGCCCCACTAACACATCTTCTCGTTGTGTGTTGGGTAGCTTTTGCATTACACGCGTCAACACAGTACTGCCGACTTTAGCACCGCACCCCCCACAACGCATGGTCAAAGTGGATAAATCTGTTAACGTTTCATTATCAATCAAGTCCTGATCAATGGTTAACTGAGTATCTTTAATTACTGGTAATTGATTATATTTTTGGACAAAGCGCTGATCGATAAACTTTTTAACACGCCATAACCAATATCCTCTAGCACTCCACTGACCATAAGAAGCGACAACTTTTTTATTACCCGCACCGATCAAGCTCAGGGCATTATTTTGTGCTTTATATGATTGAAGTTTTTTCTTTGTGGCTGCCAACCGTAAATTATTCGCCAAAATCTTCCCTTGGCGAACTGCATATACTCCAGATTTTGGTTTTTTTTCAGGCAAAGATGCAATATCACCTGCCGCAAAAATATCAGGATGTGATATCGACTGTAATTGTTGATTCACACGAATGAAGCCAGCATCATCTACGCATATGCCCGCATGAGATGGCCACTCTGGAGCTGATGCGTGTGTAACATATATCACTGCATCTGCAGCGATATCCGCATGGTTGTCAGATGACACTGTTCGCTCATTGACTGCAGTTACCTCATGATGAGTATAAATTCGTATATTCTTAGCATTCAGCTCTTTGATAAAATATTTGCGTACACCCTCATTATGATTAATCAAAATGCTGGGATCTCTTGTAATTAAACTACACTCAAGTTTTACTTGGTCTAATTTTTTTTGTTTTATGGCTCGTGTAATACGATGATGCACTGCTAATACTAATTCTACACCCCCCGCACCACCACCTATAACTGCAATATCAAAAACCCCTTGATGAGTAACTATACGTTCTAGCAATGCGTCCCATTGAATCAAAAACAAATCAATTGGTTTAACAATTAATGCATGCTCTAACACACCTGCAACATTTTGAACTGAAGGAGTAGAGCCTGTATTAATTGAACATAGATCATAATTAATCGGTGGCCGATCTTGCACATGAATTAATTTTTCATCCAGATCCATTCCTGTCACAGCCGAATGATAAAGACGCGCATTGGCATAACGACATAATGGAGCAAGATCTATATGACATTCATCATAACTATAGTGTCCGGCAATATACCCCGGCAACATTCCTGAATAAGGTGTATGAACATCACGTGCAATAACAGTTAGGCGTAAGCCATCAATAGGATGCATTGCAAAGTGTCGTAAGACAGCTAAATGCGCGTGTCCTCCACCCAGAAGGACTAAATCTTTAACAACTGGTGTGGCCTTTTTATGCATGACAATTTTCAAATAGCATAGATGGTTTGAACATATGACTTATGTAATCTGATAATTCTGTTTAATTGCTTTTACTCTACTGCTACTACGACAGTAATTCACTGTTAGCACAATTT
>CAYPHQ010000169.1:0-1916 GCA_964410595.1 uncultured Thiotrichales bacterium | reverse complement strand
TAAGCTCTGCTGCGTAAGTCAATTCGAAACCATTTATCCAAACATCTGGGTCAAGATCCTGATTGACGTTTAGATATTGAGATTGTTGCGTGGAAGTCAAAAACGTCTCGATTGCTAAAGCTTGTATACATAATAATTCTTCTTGTACTTTTTTATCTTTAGCATATGGGACAGAAATTGGCTGACAAAATCTTGCCCAGAAATAAGGGTGAAAAGATTTTTTAGAAACCTTTTGATACAAGTCTCTCAGAGTGATAACTGCATATTTTGAAACATATTGTTTTTGATTAATATCCGCCTGAAGAAAATATACATTTGGAGGTAACAACGAATTAGCAATTCTTTCTAGCCTCCCTGAATAACAATTTTTATAGTCATTGACAATGACATAAAAATCGAGCATGGCTCCATCGTATTGTTTTGTACGCAGACATGAACCGTAAAATACTATTGCTATAACAGAATCAGGAAATAGGCTTGTGATATGGTCTACAAATCCATTCAATACTGGGTCACTGCTTGAAACCAAGTGATGCGATAAATAATTATTTAAATCAGAATTCATAAACTAAGGAATGTGACAGTACCTGCAGAATCTATCGACAATTGTGAGACCTTACCTTGTTCTCCAAATAATTCTCCATCAAGAGTATAACCGCCTTCAATGTAAAGCTTCACTTGATATGGAGCATAACTCTGGTAATGATTTTCATTGTTAGTGTATTTAGGAGCACGCCCCTTGAGAATATTATAAAAATTCATTATCGGGCGAGGTGGATTATGCTTGATTAATGTTATTACAAATTGCCCATGATCTGAGTATGTCGACCAAAAAGGATACACTCCAGCTAGCAATCTATTTAGAGTGGTTGCTACGATAACACTAAATTCTGCTTTATCTGTTTGTGTATTATCAACGCTCAATTTCGCAGAAAAGCTTCTTGTCAGGCGCTTAACAGTCAACCAATCGAAAAGAAATCTCAACAGACCTAATGAGGCGCCTAACTCACCGCGCAAACCTTTACTATGTATTGATTTGCGACAGTATAGAATACCATCATATATAGTCCCTGCCCCAAAAAACATTCCGCAATGAACTTCACTTGTATCCATGTTTTCTACTCTTAATATTTCTCGTGAAGTTTTTTTAAAGTCATCTCTTAATCCCGCACTGTAGGCACTAATAGAATCAAATATGTTCTCTAGTTTACTCTTACAACCAACATCTTCATAAACCATACTAGTTGTGCCTGAACCAAGTAGACATAACTCAGGCTGATAGTGTTTATACTTTTTTTGCTTGAGCAAAGTAAGGATGCATTGCAGAGTGCCATCACCACCATTGATGATTATCACTTTATCTTGTCTCAGCTCACAAGCTTTTATGGCGCGAGTAATATCTTCTAAGTTCGAAGCAAAAAGATGTTGGATTTGTGGAAATTTTTTAACCGTTTGTAAAAATAAACGGCAGCCATTATTTTTATTTTTTCCACTTAGTGGATTACTAATTGCCGTTACGCCAAATCCATCCAAATATTGCTCAGTCATAAGTTTTAGAACTTAAACATGATGCAATTGTGACACTGGCCATATGGCCTGTGAATAATCTAACTGCCACGCTGGGATTGCTTTGCTGTCCATCAACACTCTCTATCCAAGATCGTATCGGCTGATGAGTGAGCTTGGCCATCACGCCCATTAAAAAACGCACTGCCAAAACCACATCTGACATAAGCGCCCATAACACCACCCAAACGAACCCTAACAGCGGCGATGAAAAAAATAGAGCCATCGTCAAAATTATCATGCTTGGATTTCTCCGCGCAGTGAATAATCTATGATATGAATCGAAAGGCTTCCAGCAAAAAATACTGGCAGTTTTAAACCACCATTGAAACAGACCTTCGAAAACACGA
>CAYPHQ010000168.1:0-1933 GCA_964410595.1 uncultured Thiotrichales bacterium | reverse complement strand
TTCAGGACAATTTTATGCCCAAGATGCTTATACAAACCCTTACATTACTCACCGTATTAGTGAGCATTACGACGGCCGTAGCCTGTGAAAATCCCCTCCTTGACCACACATTTAGGAAACTCGCAAGTGATGAGCAGATTAACCTGTGCCGCCATTACCACCGCAAAGTCCTATTGATAGTCAACACAGCATCAAAGTGTGGACTTACACAACAATACGCTGGATTGGAGGCACTCTATTCTCGGCGCACAGATGAGGGATTAGTTGTATTGGGTTTCCCATCAAACGATTTCTTCGGACAAGAACCAGGCACTGAAAATGAAATTCAAGATTTTTGCCGCCTCACTTATGGCGTTAAATTCCCCATGTTTGAAAAAACCCATGTTAAAGGTGAAAAAGCTCATCCCCTGTTTCAAGCCCTGCGAGCACAATCAGGCACTTACCCAAAATGGAACTTTCATAAGTATCTCATCGGCCGTGATGGCAAACTCATTAGTTCTTTTGGCCCACGCACGCGACCTGACGATGAAGCTTTAATCAAAGCACTCGATGCTGCCCTGGAGAATTAAATCTCTTCCCAACACACCACACGACCATGTTTAAAAAAAACCTAGCATTTGTCGACGTTGAGACGACCGGTGGGCGTGCAACAAGAGATAGAATAACCGAAATTGCCATAATTACGGTCCGTGAAGATGAGCCCATCACGGAATGGAGCGTATTAATCAATCCACAAAAAAACATTCCAGCACACATTCAACGACTTACTGGTATTAATAATGACATGGTCAGTCAACAACCCACTTTTGCCGATATTTATCAGGAAGTCTATGATCACTTAGCTGATTGTATCTTTGTTGCGCATAATGCCCGATTTGATTACGGCTTCATAAAGAATGAATTTAAACGCTGTAATGTAACCTTTAGGGCTTCTGTACTTTGCACTGTAAAACTATCAAGACAGCTGTTCCCAAAATACAAACGACATAACTTAGACAGCATCATGCATCGATTCAATATCGGCTGTGAAGCTCGTCATAGAGCAATGGGGGATGCGCGCGTACTATATGATTTTTTGGATATATTAGAACGACGACATGATACTACCCAGGTTAAGAATGCTATTAAACAACAACTGAAGGGCCCCAGCCTACCGATCAATATTACAGACCAAGATATAGAAAAATTACCTGAAACCTCAGGAGTTTATATTTTCTATGACGGTGATGACATGCCACTCTATATCGGTAAGAGTGTTAATCTCAGAGAACGCGTCTTATCTCATTTCTCCAACGATCATAGCTCAACAAAAGAGATGAAAATAAATCAAAACATTGCCAGCATTGAACATATTCAAACATGCGGTGAACTAGGTGCACTCATTACAGAATCTCGACTAATCAAAGAAAAGCTGCCTCGCTTTAATTACCGTTTACGACGTTATGACAAACTCACTACCATAGAATGCAGTGAACAAGTTGCTGCACCCGAGATCATTACCTCAAAAACACTTAATGCGAGTAAAATCCACCATCATTTTGGGTTATTCAAAACGCGCAAAGCCGCACAGGAGTCACTATTAAAACTCGCAAAAAGACATCAACTATGCCTGAAGCAAATGGGTTTGGAATCGGGTACGGGTGCATGCTTCGCTTACCAACTGAAGCAATGTAAAGGAGCCTGTGTTGGTGAAGAAGATATTAAACAACATCACCTGAGATTATTAACTGCGCTACAACCCATACGAAACAAAACTTGGCCTTTCTTTGGAAAGATAGGTATTCGTGAACATTGCCATGAACAAGAAAAAACCGAAATTCATCTATTTGATAACTGGTGTTATTTAGGCACAGCCACACAACCGTACGACATAGAAAAAATCGTTAACGGCTCAAACCAGCCCCCCTATTTTGATCTAGATACTTATAAGATA
>CAYPHQ010000167.1:0-1987 GCA_964410595.1 uncultured Thiotrichales bacterium | reverse complement strand
AACGACCTGCATCAACACAATTAGCGTTAATATGCCACAAAAGATAAAAAATGCGCCTGTGTTATCGGCCCCCGGAATGCCTCCAACATTGATCCCTAAAAGACCTGTCAAAAATCCCAGGGGCAGGAAAATCGCAGCAATCACAGACAGAACATACATATTACGATTGAGTTTGTCGGCAATAATATTCGCCAGCTCGTCTTTAACAATTTGTGCTCTTTCACGAATGGCATCCAAGTCTTCAACATAGCGAGTGACATGGTTATAAGCTTCTTGCAAATGATACTTGTGACTCTCTTCCAACCATTGAATATCAGCCATTTGGAGTCCACTAATAGCATCTCGTTGTGGTGCCATATAACGTCTGAATATGATGGCTTTTTTTCTCACATCAATTATGGACTCTCTCAATGATGTGTCCGCATTCTCAAGAATATGTTCTTCAATATCATCCGTGGTTTCATCAAGTTCTGATAAAACAGGCTCCATCCGTTCAAATAATCGGGAAACAAGCATACAAACAAATTCACCAGCATCTTTGGGACCTGTGCCTTGTTTAATCTTGGCTTCAATATCACTCACTGCTTTTAAACGTCTTTTACGCAATGAAATAATCCGATGTTGATCCACCCATAGACGTATAGAGATCATATCTTCTGGATCAGCATTTTCGTTCAAATTCACGCCCCTGAGTATGAGCAGCACACCATTATCTACTTGTGTCATACGAGGTCTTGTTTCTTCTGCCATTAGTGCTTCAATAATAAATGGATCAAGATATGATACTTCTTTTTCAAGCCACGCCCTTGTGTCAGAGTGGTTCGCATCCAAATGAACCCAAGCTATTGCATCATCCTTGATTTGTTTGGAAATAGCGTCACCTTTTAGAGACTCTCCACCTCCTTTATTATCAAAATTATATGCTAATAAAATATGTTCACTCATTTAAAGATCTCCGCATTTTTTATATGAAGATCCCTTTGTGGGTAAGGGATAGTGATATCATGCTGTTTGAATTTTTTCCAAATATTTCTCATCACATCACTTTTAGGTTCAAAGCGCCCCTCAGTGACATCTGCGACCCAGAAAAAGAGCTTGAAATTAACAGAGCTATCAGCAAATTCCTCTAAAAAACAAGTAGGCTCGGGATCTTCAACACAACGAGGATGCTCTTTGGCGGCTTGAAGTATTAGTTCCATAGCTTTTTCTATATCGGACTCATATGAAACGCCAATATTGATTTCCACACGCCCTTTGCTGTTACTAAACGTCCAATTTGTAACACGGCTAGTGATAAAATCTTCGTTGGGAATCATAATCTCTTTTCCATCAAAGGTTTCAATTAATGTGTAACGTGCACCTGTGTGCCGTACGAAACCATAAGTGCCGTCAGCAAGTTCTATCAAATCATCATTTTTAATTGATTTTTCAAATAATAAGATCAGACCGCTGGTAAAGTTTGATGTAATTTTCTGCAGACCAAAACCAATCCCAATACCAATGGCACCACTAAAAATAGCAAGAGCCGTCAAGTCTATGCCGAGTACATCAAGGCCAATGATGAAGCCAAAGAAATATACGAAAATTTGAAATGCTTTAGTAATAAGTGCTTTATTACTGGCTTTAATCCCTTTAATTGATTTGATACGTTTTTCGCCAAACTCAGAAAATATGCCAGTAAGCCAAAACAGCGTCACAATTGTGATAGCAGCTTTTATTACCAAATATGCGGAGAAACGGGTTTCGCCTATTTTAAATGCTAACTCATCTGAGTCTAAGTATGACTTAATTGGCTGCAAGTAATCTAAAAACCCAAGTGAGAAGATGCCAACCACAATAACTACTAATAGTACCTTTGCTATCCAAGCCTGTGGCTTTAATAATGTAGCCCATATTTTAGTCACTATATTGGTCCTCTATATTTATATTAATGGCTCCACTTCTCCTTGTTTCAACAGGCTGTAACTCCTGCTACACCCACCACCGC
>CAYPHQ010000166.1:0-1990 GCA_964410595.1 uncultured Thiotrichales bacterium | reverse complement strand
CCCTTGATGCCCCCCGCAGAGAACACAACGATAAGCTCTTGCTGGGGGGAATGATTTGAGATCAGTATAAGTGCTGAGATGGCCAAAAATATGATCTTTAAAACTAGGCCAGCCAGTATGGCTGTCATATTTCATGTGTGATTCAAATAAGGGTAGATTGCAAGCCTTGCAATGATAGCGGCCTTGGCGTGTCTCTTTATTGAGTGGGCTACTATAACGATTTTCAGTTTGACCTAGTCTTAATACTTGATAAGCGTTGTCATCTAATCGTTGTTTCCATTCATGATCGCTGAGATTTAACTGAGATATTGAGTTGTCCCCTGGATAGAGGCGTCGACTTTTACCTGATTTTACTTGTATAAATAAAAAAGCTGAGAAACCTGCAACTAGTAGTAGTATATTTCTTCGCGATATTGGCATAATCCAGTCAAATCTAGATTTCAATCATTTTTAGAGCAATTCATAATTAATTAGTTTCAATATAAATGACCAAACTTATGAAAGCGATAACGATAAAAAATTATTTTGTTTCAACAAACAGGAATTTAACTTTGGGTTTAGTGCTGATCATTATTTTTGTAATGACAGTGTTATGGTTTTTCGAGGTTGATCTCGAAGGCCAATCTGCTATGTTAGGTTTAGTGTTGATGATTTTAGCTATTGTTTTTTATCAAATTCCTCGTTTAGCTTATCGACTTACAAAGAAGCAGTTTAAAACACTGACTGGGCCGAATAAACAAATTCTTGAGCAGGATTGGTCAGCTTTTAAGGTGTGGTTAGATAGACAGCCTCATTAGTTTTGAGTGCAATATTTAAGTCTTAATATGGCATATCAGTATCATTCATGAATATGTATAATGCTTGTTCAATGCGTAAGAATTGTTAATTTCATACAACACACGTCTACCTGTATATTGTATCTACTCTTATTTAATAATCATCATGAAAGCACTTATTTTAGTGGCTCACGGAAGTCGCCGTAAAGTTTCAAACATTGAAGTCATCCAAATTGCAACACGTCTTGCGGGACAGGTGCAAGATAACTATGAGCACGTAGGGCATGCTTTCTTGGAATTGGCTTCACCATCTATTCCGGAGGCTATTGAAGATGCCATTATAAAAGGCGCAGAGGAAGTTGTAATACTTCCATACTTTCTATCAGCTGGACGACATGTCCATGAGGATGTGCCAGAGTTTGTTTCGCAAAAGCAGAGAGAGCATCCAACTATAAAAATTACATTGGCGCCATACTTGGGTGGCTCGGGTGAAATTATTAAATTATTAGCCAGTATATCTAGTCAGCACTAGCTTACATACCTTGATAATTTTACGTAAAGCATGAACTTATAGCAGTTGTTGTAGAATTTATTTCCGAAGTAAATCTTTTGCTAGTATTGGATGGTATGGCGTCGTTCGCGTTTTGTCATGGGTATGCATTCTGTAATTGGTAAATTCACTGCAATCATGAAAATGTAGGAAAGGATTGCCTTCAACCTGCTCGGCTAGACTTGAGGTTTTTTTATCTGCGTAGTTGTGACCTGGGTGAATAATAGTATCGGCGTCTAATTCTTTTTTCATTTTGCTGAGTGTGGAATACATTTGTTCAGGGTCACCCCCATTCAGATCACAGCGACCACAACCATAAACGAATAAAGTGTCACCTGTAATGATATCGCCATCTAATAAATAGCATGCAGAGCCAGGAGTATGTCCAGGCGTATGCAAAATCTGGATTTCTGTGTCACCGATAGATATTGAATCTCCACCATAATGTAAAGTTGGGCGATCAATGTCAGATTGCCAAAAGTCAGCCTCTGCTTTTAATAAATGCAACTCTGAATCATAATTTTCTAAGACATCTTCAATTGCGTTGATGTGGTCATGATGACTGTGTGTGAGCAATATTTTATTTAAATTGAGTTGATTGTCTTTGGCATATTGATTAATACTTGAGCCATCCCATGCGGGATCAATAACGGCTGCTTGTTTA
>CAYPHQ010000165.1:0-1995 GCA_964410595.1 uncultured Thiotrichales bacterium | reverse complement strand
CTTGATCATTTTCCCAATGCACCTGCAAATTTTTAATACTAGTATCAGCACGATAATCAATCAGATGATGCGCAAGCCACTCCGGATTATATTCATTGATTATATTGCAGAGTGAACCGAGTTGTATTTCACTTACATAGAGACTTAAGCTAGTTGGTCGATCATGTCGCCAGGCCACCTTTAGACCTAGTTGCTTTGGATTAATATCATTCACCTGATCATGATCATCATTAAATAACATCAAATTATTAGCCAGAAATACCCATTCATCAGATAACTTTCTTAATTCATAATCAAAAGCGATGCCTTCTACCAATTGATTACTCATACATAGTTGTTGATTATGAGTATGAGTATCTGCAATTTCATGAGTAACATGCAGTGATCCTTGCAAGCTCTCGACACTTCCTCTATCAAAGCCACCCCATGCTTCGACATCAAATACAGCATCAATATCAAGCGCTTGTTGCTGCGGTAAATGCACTTGCAACTCTTTGAAATTCATCTTTTCAGCTTGTATATAAAATTTTACTTTAGCCTCACTAAATTCAGATAAATTACCCACAACACTTGCTTGTAAAATAAATTTCTCCCCTAGCTCCTGTGGCAACTCACCCTTTAAGTAGAAATCTGTTGCAAGCAAGCCTGGCTTGATATGAGCATTGACTTTTGAAAAGTGATAGCTCACATTTTTGACATCATCCTTGAGGTGTATTTTTGCGTTGACTAAATTCAAACGTATGCTTGAAAGATCTTGTGCACCTTGATCAGATTGAGGTGAAATCGAAAATTCTTTGTTAACAGTTATTACACCGTCAACATCTCGATGTATCATCAAATCTAATCCAACAAGGACTACTTGTTTAATTTTTATTTGTCGATTAAGCAAGGAGGACAAAACATCCATACTAATTTCTATTCTATCCAGGCCCCAGCTTTCATGACTATATTCAGAGATGAAAGTTACCTCCTCTGCCACCAAGCCCGAAAAAGGATTAGATCGACTAATTTCTAGAGAACCAATATCCGCTTGAGAATTGAGTGCTTGACTTAAATAACTCTCAATTTGAGTTTCAACAAGTTTATTCAGATCTGGATGCAGTCGAATAGCTGACATCGTTGTCGCAATCAGCAACAAAAAAAATGCAATTAAATACAATCCGCTATTAAAAAGTTTATGGATAAGCGTTTTCAATTTCTATCCCATATATATTTACAATAGCACCACATCAAATTGCTCCTGTGTATAAAGGACCTCGACCTGCAATTTAATAGTTTTATTTGTGTATTCTTCAAGCTCAGCTAAATTATCTGACTCTTCATCAACCAATAAATCCACCACAGCTTGTGAAGCTAATACTAATAACTCACTTGATTCATATTGGCGCGCTACTCGCATGATCTCACGAAATAATTCATAACAGACCGTCTGCGCGCTCTTGATTGAACCTCGGCCTGAGCAGGTATTGCACGGTTCACATAGAATATGCTCTAGACTCTCATGAGTTCGTTTACGCGTCATCTCTACTAACCCTAACGCCGAGACCTCACAGATTTGTGTTTTAGCACGATCATTTTCTAGGACTTTTTCTAATGCTCTCAGCACTTGTTGCTTGTGTTCTTCCTCTTCCATATCGATAAAGTCGATGATGATAATTCCACCTAGATTTCTTAAGCGTAATTGACGTGCCAACGTTTGTGCTGCTTCAAGATTAGTTTTAAAAATAGTTTCTTCTAAATTTCTGTGCCCGACAAAGGCGCCAGTATTCACATCTATTGTTGTCATTGACTCTGTTTGATCAAATACAAGATGACCACCAGATTTAAGCATAACTTTGCGCTGCAATGCGCGCTCTATTTCATCCTCAATGCCATGCAGATCAAATATTGGTCGGGCACCACTGTATCGCTTTATGCGACTGGCAAATTCAGGCATAAGTTTTTCTGCAAAAGCCTTTACATTGGAGACGGTTTCACGCGAATCAATACTAATTT
>CAYPHQ010000164.1:0-2000 GCA_964410595.1 uncultured Thiotrichales bacterium | reverse complement strand
ACGCCCACCATGGGAGGTGTCTTTTTATTGCTAGGCGTGTTGATTAGCACTTTGCTTTGGGGTGATTTATCTAATCGTTATATCTGGATTGTATGTTTTGTGACGTTCTCTTATGGCGCTATCGGTGCATTTGATGACATCAAAAAGTTAGTCAAAGGTAATGGAGAAGGAATCTCGGCAAGGTTGAAGTTTTCTCTACAATCGATTGTAGGCATTATCACAGTTTATTGGTTATTCAGTAGCGCCCAAACGGCAGCTGAAACGAGTTTATATGTGCCATTTTTCAAAGACTTCATCATACAGATGGGGCCATGGTTTATGTTGTTGTCTTACTTTGTAATTGTAGGTTCGAGTAATGCTGTCAACCTAACTGATGGCCTAGATGGTCTTGCAATCATGCCGACAGTTATGGTGGCTGGGGCATTAGGAGTATTTGCTTATCTGAGTGGCCATTCGGCGTTTTCAGAGTACCTTGCCATTCCATACTTACCACTAGCGGGAGAGCTAATTATATTTTGCGCAGCGATCGTGGGTGCTGGTTTGGGATTTTTATGGTTTAACACTTATCCTGCTCAAGTCTTCATGGGTGATGTTGGTGCGCTATCGCTTGGGGCGGCATTGGGTACAGTTGCCATTTTGGTTAGACAAGAAATTGTATTAGTGATTATGGGAGGCGTATTTGTTGTAGAGACAGTCTCTGTGATGATGCAGGTGGCATCTTATAAATTAACTGGTAAGCGTATATTCAAGATGGCGCCATTACATCATCATTTTGAATTACGCGGTTGGGCTGAGCCAAAAGTCATTGTGCGTTTCTGGATTATCACCATTATTTTAGTATTGATTGGTTTATCTACATTAAAGATTAGGTAATTACAATGAATCAGTGTTCAATGCAAAGCAATAATATCAACTACCTTGTGGTAGGCGCAGGCATGACAGGCCTGTCTGTGGTGTCTTATTTGCGTGCGCATGGACATGGTGTTCGGGTGATGGATAGTCGAGAACTTCCACCTAACGCAAAAAAAATACGATCATTATTGCCACCTAATGATGTGTGTTTTGGTGAATTCAAATGGGAATGGCTAGATAACACTGATGTGTTAGTTGTTAGTCCCGGAATCGATAGCCATCAACAACCCATACAATCTGCTAGTCAGCGGGGTATACAGGTTATTGGTGATATCGAATTGTTCGCGCAAGCAGCGACCAAGCCATATATTGCAATAACTGGATCTAATGGGAAAAGTACAGTCACAACATTAGTTAACAAATTGCTTCAAAGTCAGGGGATCAATGCCAAAGCGGGTGCCAATATCGGCAAGCCTGCATTGGATTTATTGGCTGATAAAGATACTGAAATTTATGTACTAGAGTTGTCTAGTTTTCAACTTGAGACTTGTCAGTCGTTGCAAGCTAGCACAGCAATTGTATTAAATGTGAGTGATGATCACCTTGATCGACATGCCGATTTTAATGCCTACAAGGCTATCAAACATTCTATTTATCAGAATGCAGAGCGCAAAGTTTTTTCTAGAATGCAAGATCATCTATCTATGACGTCAGCGTGCAGTTTTGGGCTTGATCAACCACAAAAGGGACATTATGGAATTTGTGATGATAGTCAAGGACAACAATGGTTAGTTTGTGGTGATTATAAAATTATGCCATCTGATCAAATTTCTTTGCTGGGCGAAGTAGGCAAATTGAATGTATTGGCTGCACTGGCCATTGTTGATCCTTATCTCAAAGATATGCCTGCAGCGATTAATACTATTCAAACGTTTAAAGGCCTAGCGCATCGTTGTGAGCAAATAGCTCAACACGATGGTATTACATGGATAAATGATAGTAAGGCGACCAACATAGGAGCGACATTAGCAGCTATTGAGGGATTAGAGTATCCATTGATTTTACTTTTGGGTGGTGTGCATAAAGGTGGGGCTGTGGATGGTTTGATATCTATCATTAAGAATAAAGTGAAACAGGTCATCGTTTAT
>CAYPHQ010000163.1:0-2016 GCA_964410595.1 uncultured Thiotrichales bacterium | reverse complement strand
ATAATTCATCTCTCATCTGGACTCCTTAATCAAACATAGATGTCCCAACCGATTTATGTCTACGCAAATTATTACCTAGCACTATTTTTTACATAGACCGACAAGTCTATGGATTTATATCACTTTCATTAAAAATAAATGATGACTACCTGAGCTGGCCATGCTCACACCTCCTTGGCTACATGCAGTAAAAAATATATATAGATAGAGGTGCATAAAACTACACATAAAGTATGTAATACTTTTACATAGAGCTTTGATATTTTTAACGATTATCACATCTCTCATTTCTTTAAATTTAACTAGGAGCAAAATACATGTCTAAAACCACTATCACTATGTTGATGATAATGTTTTTTATGGCTAATGGTCATGCTTCCTCGCTCACCCTAGAAGATCTTTCGAAAAAACTAGAACAACTAGCAATTGAAAATGCTGAGCTAAAAAAACGTTTGATTCAACTGGAACAATCTACTGAAACTCAAGTTTCAGAAATCAAACAGGAACAGAAAAAAACTATTAGCACTCGCTCTAATAAGGTCATCCGAGCGAACAGCAGATATTCTTATGAAATGCTGGATCCTACAACTCGTATTAACACTAAACAACGACTCATCTTAGAGAAAAAGCAAGCCGGTGAAATTGCTTCTAACTCAGTCTATCTCGGTGGAGCAGTAACGCCTATTGCCAATTATCAAAGAAGTGATACTGAGGGAAAATTTGGATATTTAATGCGTCATCCAACCTCAAACAATCAAAGAACTAAAACAGTTTCTGAAGCCGTCATTCATTCTGCACAACTGGGTGTCACGGGGACTGCGGGAGATTGGATCAGTGCATATGCTGAACTTCTTTATAATCCAGAGCAGAGTTTTGGTTCTGGCACATTAACAAATCTTAATCGCAACCAAATACAATTAAGACGTGGTTATGTGTTGCTTGGTAACTTAGACAAAACTCCCTTTTATGCCTCTCTTGGTAAAATGGCCATTCCATTTGGTCTAACAGATACTGTTAATCCATTTACAAACTCTACTGTTTGGCACTCATTTGGTGGGCTTGCTTATGGTTTAAATCTTGGATACACAAATAGTGGCTTAAATGCCAATCTCATGGCCGTTCAAGGTGGTGCACAATTTAGATCAGCTAACGTACCCGTTGATGGCACCAATGTTCCAAGCAAACTCAATAACTGGGCTGCAGATATCAATTACGCCGTCCCTTTGTCTGATCAATCCAATTGGTTATTTGGTGCATCTTACATAAAAGGCAGTCCATACTGTCAGGATTACCCAGTCACCCATTTTGATTCCTGTGAAGAAGAAAATGGCGCCTATGCAGTATACACCCGTCTAGCGTACGATAATTGGCTATTCAAGGCGGAATTTGCTCAAACCGAAGATGATTTACCTGGTTCATTTAACCCAAGCATTCCTCAATTCTCCGCAACTAAAGTCAGAAGCTGGGATTTAGGCACGCGTTACAGAACCTCTCTATTTAGCAAACCTACCGATTTATCATTCGAATTTAGTCGCTTTAGAGCGGGTGATGATGGTGCTCCATGGGAAAAACAAGATCAATGGGTATTAGGTTTCGCTAACTACGTGACACCATCCGCTAAACTATTTGCCGAGTATATTCATACCGATGGATATGTGCCGTTGAATTTCTTAAGTGGTGGAGATCCTGGTGGTTCAGATAATGCCTCTTGGAGTGTAGATGATGCAGATTCCAACATCTACATGCTAGGTGCTCAAGTCGCATTTTAACTTTACTCGCAGTAAACAAGTACAATTAAGCTATATTCGTACTTTAAACCTTAAAAGGAACAGAAACCCTTCCAGCGAAGTAGCAACTATGTGTATTTATATTGATGGGCGGGTGCTTCAATGAATGTTATACTAATGAAGTATGAACTATGGCCATGAACTGATCTCAGCCTTTTCCACGGAGGTGAACCCAGACCAGCCTCCATGTAATTTGAAAAGCATGCGTGGCAACTGGTGTATGACTAAG
>CAYPHQ010000162.1:0-2017 GCA_964410595.1 uncultured Thiotrichales bacterium | reverse complement strand
CAACCAAACTACCGTAGCTGCTTCTTTATGGAAACCCGCAAACCACGCATCGGTCTGATCATTCGTCGTGCCTGTCTTGCCAGCGATATCTTTACGCTCAAGTACTTTTGCACTACGACCGGTACCATACTGAATAACATCATTGAGCATACTAGTGAGTTGATAAATATTAGCTTCACTCACCACTCGTGGAGCAAAATCAGCCGGCGGTAAATCCACTGGTAATTCTTCGTCGTTTAATTCCTTCTCAAATTCTGACAACTCATGATTAATTTGCTTGCATTGCTCATCACAGATCACTGCAGGATGTGCGGTAAAAATATCATCTTCTTGAGATTTTTGAATGCGTTCAATGAAATAGGGTTGTACTTGATAGCCGCCGTTAGCTATCACGCTATAAGCCTGAGCCAATTGCATTGGTGTCACGGCACTACTCCCCAACGCAAGAGTTAAATCATCCGGCAACTGCGTAACATCAAATCCAAAATTTGCGATATGCTGTTTAGCAAAAGATTGGCCAATATCTCTAAGCAATCTAATCGAAACCATATTGCGTGATTTAGTTAATGCAAAACGTAAACGTGTTGGACCAAAAAATTTTCCCGAGTAGTTATGTGGCCGCCAAGCATCCTCTGTTTGTTTGCTATCAAATACCACTGGAGCATCATTGACCAAACTTGCCGGCGTGAAGCCTGCTTCCAATGCGGCTGAATATATAAAAGGTTTAAATGAGGAACCGGGCTGACGAGATGCTTGAATGACACGATTAAACTTGCTGTCATAAAAATCAAAGCCACCCACTAATGCTGCCACAGAACCATCATCCGGATTTATTGAGACAATCGCACTTGAAGCTGCTGGCTTCTGTCGCAACTGCCACCCCAAATCCGTTTGCAGCACTCTAATGACATCACCAACTGATAACACATCGGAAACTTTCTCAGGCTTAGGCCCAAGCGCATTGACTGATAAGTATTTGCGTGCCCATTTAACCGCATCTAGATTTAAACTAATAACATCTCTATCAACAATCACCTGAGCTGATTGCTCATCAACCTGTGATACGACTCCTGCTTGCAACGGACCGATATTACTCAACTGACGTATCTGTTCAGATAAAAGAGCTGGATCTAACATCACTTCTTGGTCAATTTGTTTCTCAGCACCACGATAACCATGACGCATGTCATAAGCCATCAATCCAGATTGCAACGCACGAACTGCTACTTGTTGTTTTTCAGCATCAATGGTGGTGTAAACGTTATAACCAACCGAGTAAGCATGCTCTCCATAAGTCTCCACCATATGTGATCTGACCATCTCACCAACATAAGGGGCGTCTACCTCAACCTTGATAGAGTGTTTACGCGCAACAATAGGAGCATCTAAAAACTGCTCGTACTGCAGTTGCGAAATCATCTTTAGCTTATTCATCCGTCCTAGGACATAATTGCGACGTATTTTCGCACGTTGAGCATTTGACACAGGATTATAGGCAGAAGGGGCTTTCGGCAAACCTGCAATCATCGCTAATTGAGGAACCGTTAATTCTTGTATGGTTTTACCATAATACACTTCGGCAGCAGCTCCCACACCGTAAGCACGTTGCCCCAGATATATTTTGTTTAAATATAATTCGAGAATTTCATTCTTATTGAGCGTCTTCTCGATTCTCAGAGCTAATAAAATCTCTTTTATCTTTCGCGAATAAGTGCGTTCGGGCGTAAGAAAGAAATTTCTCGCCAATTGCATTGTAATCGTACTTCCGCCCTGTACTTTTCGTCCGGTCATAATCAAATTCAGCCCGGCTCTTATGATGCCTTGGTAATCGACCCCTGGATGTGAATAAAAACGATCATCCTCTGCCGCCAAAAAAGCATTCACCAACTGCGATGGCATTTCTTCATGAGCAATAGGTATTCTTCGTTTTTCACCGAATACAGCAATCAACTTACCGTCTCGACTGAATACTTTAAGGGGGGTTTGAAGTTGAACATCTTTGAGTGTCTCCACTGAA
>CAYPHQ010000161.1:0-2019 GCA_964410595.1 uncultured Thiotrichales bacterium | reverse complement strand
GATGCGTCCGTCCTGTCTCTAACTTTGCTTCAACCCATGTATGACGCTGAAACTTTTCAACGATTTTATAATGTGTACGTGCTTCCTTACCCTTAATATTTACAGCCATTTTGATTCGATCTGTTGGATGACGCCCTATTGGCTCATCAATCATTCCACCAGAAATGAGTTGACCTCTTACAATGGCATAATAGCGACGATCAATGCTGTGCGCTTGGAAAGATTCCACTAAGCTCGAGTGTGCCTCCAAAGATTTTGCAACCACCATTAAGCCGCTAGTATCTTTATCTAAACGATGCACTATCCCAGCACGTGGCAGAGCCGCCTGTTGTTTGCTGTGAAACAATAAGGCATTCAATATGGTTCCAGAATGGTTGCCTGCTCCTGGGTGTACCACCATGTCAGCAATCTTATCAATCACCAATAAATGATCATCTTCGTAGACAATATTCAGCTGAATATCCTCAGGCTGAGATTGAATATTGATCACCTCAGGTTGAATTCTCAACTCAATGTGTTCTCCACCTTTGACTGTATAACGACGGGACTTAAACTGACCATCTACACGCACTTGCTGCTGGCTAATCCATATTTGCAACTTCGCCCTTGAGTAATCAGGGAATAATTGCGCCAAACTTCGATCTAGGCGAGACCCAGCATGCTCTTGTGGTATTTCTGTTGTGTGTAATTGTTCTTCTGTCATGGTACTGATTCAGCTAAATATTGATGTATAATAAATTAAATTATCCGACGATTGTTTGCCATGAAACTCATAAGACACCTCCTCATTATACTGCTTTCTTGCTCATATCTTACTGCATGTTCTACTGTTTCTGGCTTATTTGGTGACGACGAGGATGAGGAGACTGTTTCCGATGACGTCCCTGCTCGAATGCTTTATCAAAAAGCTAATGGTGAAATGCTATCTAACCGATTAGCCGATGCCATCGAAAGTTATAGTCTCTTGGAATCACGTTACCCATTCGGCATCTATGCGCAACAGGCCCAGCTAGAACTCATCTATTTATACTATCGTCAAAGTGACATGGACAGTGCAATCATGAGCGCAGAGCGCTTTATTAAGAACAACCCTCAACACCCTAGACTTGCCTATGCTTACTATATGAGTGCATTAGCAAACTTTGACAAAAGTAAAACGCTTCTTAATTTTATACTACCACGCAATCCATCAGAAAAAGATCCTGCCCCTCTAATGGAATCCTTTGAAACTTTCGGTTCGCTGATACGAATGTTTCCAGATACCGAATACGCGGATGATGCAAAACAGCGTATGATCTACCTACGCAACGAATTAGCTGAGTATGAGCTGACAGTTGCTGATTTTTACATGCGTCGTGGGGCATATCTAGCAGCTGCCAATCGCGCGCAATATGTCATCGAGCGATACCAAGGTGCTCCAGCCATGCCACAAGCTGTTTACATGCTAGAAGTCGCCTACAGGCAGCTTGAAATTAATGATCTTGCCTATGACACACGAAAAATATATGCCGCTAATTACTTGGGAGAAGACGGTCGATTATTAGCTCCAGATTACGCCACTGAAAAAATTAGCTGCGCAACAAACGCCTGGCAGAAAATTTTAGAGAAGATGAATTTTAAAACCTATTATTGTGATTAATTAGTCCTAGATTAACTAACGCTACCATTCAATCATTCAACAATTCTTAGAATACTTGAGGACGCCAGAGGTCATGGGATATCGGCGATCCCTACCGAAGGCTCGCTGAGTAATCTTCACGCCTGGAGGTGCTTGACGACGTTTGTACTCATTATGGAATACCATTTTAATTACCTTGGCCACTGTCTCCTCATCAAACCCTTCAGCAATGATTTGTTCCATTGTTGCATCTTGTTCAACAAACATTTGTAAGATTTTATCTAGAACTGGATAGGGTGGGAGACTATCTTCATCGACCTGATCAGGTGCTAATTCTGCAGAAGGAGAACGCTCAATAATACGCTTTGGGATATCCTCTGAGAGCGTATTTCTATATTGAC
>CAYPHQ010000160.1:0-2023 GCA_964410595.1 uncultured Thiotrichales bacterium | reverse complement strand
AGTACGTTGCTCTGATGGAGTTGTATGGTTTGACTTCTATGCTTTATGCGATGGTCCAAGATGCGCCTCAGATTACATTGAGATTGCTCGTTGTTTTAATACAGTATTGATTTCTGACATACCTGTAATGAGTCATGATGACAATTTAGCCAGACGTTTTATTACAGCCATTGATGAATTCTATGACCGCAATGTCAAAGTAATAATTTCAGCAGCAACTGATGAGAGGCGGCTGTATGAAGGCAAAAAACTTGCTTTTGAGATACAACGCACACAAAGTCGTTTGATTGAAATGCGTTCACACGATTATCTTGCAAAAGCACATAAATCACTGTGACATCGGATAGCCTATTCGTTATGATAGTGTTTTCAAGGACTGAGAGTTGACATGAAAAAAGCGGTGAACATCGCCATCACAGGTGCAGCAGGAAATATTGGTTATGCCATCGCGTTCAGAATAGCCTCAGGCAATTTATTTGGACCTGAACAAGCTATTAATCTCCACCTACTAGAACGAGAGCCTTCATTACCGAAACTCAATGGCGTAGTTATGGAACTACATGATTGTGCCTTCCCTACCCTTGAAAATGTTATCGCTACGAGTGATCCTAGCGTTGGTTTTGGCGATGCTGATTACGTATTTTTAATCGGGTCACGCCCTAGAACTCAGGGCATGGAAAGACAAGATCTTCTAAGTGCAAACGGCGCAATTTTCAAGCCTACAGGAAAAGCAATAAGCGATTATGCCAGTCAAGATGTTCGTGTTCTTGTAGTTGGCAACCCAGCAAACACTAATGCCCTGATTGCACTCCACAACGCACCGAATTTAAATCCCAATCAAATTTCCTCGATGATGCGTCTTGATCACAATCGCACTATTAGCATGCTATCTGAGAAAGTAAAACAACATACTAATCTGATAAAAAATGTGATCGTATGGGGTAACCATTCAACAACTCAATTCCCTGATCTTCAGCATTGTTTGATTAACCAACAACCCTGTTGTCAGTTAATAGATACGAATTGGTATCGAGACGATTTCATTCAACAAGTGCAAAAACGTGGTGCAACCATTATTGAAGCGCGTGGCTCATCATCTGCCGCCTCTGCCGCGTCTGCCGCAATTGATCATATGCGTGACTGGGTGTGTGGTAGTGAGGAAGATAACTGGGTCAGTATGGGTATATACTCTAACGGAGAATACGGAGTTAGCTCAGACTTAATATTTTCATACCCAACTGTATGCATGAATAATAGTTTCTCACTGGTTGAAAACCTAACACTTGATGAATTTTCTCAACAAATGATCAAATTATCCGAGCAAGAACTGTTGAAAGAACGAGACATGGTCAAAGATTTATTAACCTAGGCAGCTTAATTTAAGCTACTTGACATAGGCTGCGTATTTCAAAGACGCCTACCTACAACACATCAGAATGTTACACCTTTTACCTGATGATTATTCCGACATATCTAATCTCTATAATTCCCATCGCATAGCTTCTCTAAACAAACAATCGGTATAAACAGCTATGCAGAAGATGTTGACCGAATCTATTTACTAAACGACCAATAATCTATCGCCTCGATTATGTTTTATAAAAAACGTTTCTTCGATATCGTGTATCTGCCGATACATTGGTTTCACTATCAACCTTATGGTCGGATTGGCTTTTGAGAGAATGAGACTTTGGTGTGCCATCAAATGAATCCTTATTAATATGAATTGCCTGCGAGGAATCATCATTAGGATTAGATTGATCGTTACCAAACTGTGTAATAAGACGTTTATCAGTAAAGTCTGCCAAGGTCATCTGATTCAAAAATTCATTAATTTTGAGACTAAGAATATTCCACATTGAATGAGATACATAAGGTTGCTCTCTAGGTTCAGTTGGAAATGACTTACTCTTTTCATCAATAGAGTTGATTATTTGAGCAATAGTAATTTCATAAGGCTTTCTTGCAAGACGATAGCTACCACCAGGGCCACGTACGCCAGATACTAATTCTGCCTTACGCA
>CAYPHQ010000159.1:0-2026 GCA_964410595.1 uncultured Thiotrichales bacterium | reverse complement strand
AGCTGTTCCACTACCATCACAGAATATAGTCATACCACACCGAAATTTGATATGGCCACTTTTTTCAATGGACCACTCACTGCTTATGGCATGGTGCAAGATCGTTCAGGTAAAGTTATTCGTCGATTCGAGGCAGATTTAGTTGGCAGCTGGCAAGGTGATATGGGCATCCTCGAGGAAGATTTCTTATATGATGATGGAGAAGAACAACGTCGAGTATGGCATCTAAAAAAACATGATGGCCAATATTATTCTGGCTCTGCGGATGATGTTGTTGGTTCAGCCTCTGGTCAAGCGCAAGGATTTGCTCTCAATTGGCATTACACTTTGGCTATTAATGTTGATGATAAGGTGTGGAATATTGATCTTGATGATTGGATATATCAGCTCAATGAAACACGCTTAATCAACCGTACAGTCATGACTAAATGGGGGTTCAAGGTTGGAGAGATTACACTCATTATTGAAAAACATTAGTCACAGAAAATTGATTCTATAACTTAGGCCCCTTTCCAACCAACAGTCTCACATAGCATAATTATTATATCCCTTAATGTATGAGTTTTTTGCTCACTAAATTCGTGATAAGTGAAGTGAGATGCTGACGCTGCGTTTAGGTTAATACAGGAAACATCAACGCCATAGTTATGTGGCATTAATGGTGATAGTGTAAAATGAATTATTCATATATTTGGGTGCAGTTTAGTAATGAACTCACAGCATGTCTAAAATTAACACCATGCAAAACTTCTGCATTCAAAATATGTTAAAAATTTCACTTAAATTCATTGTATTACTTATTTTATCAACAGCCATGCTGCGGGCAGATTATGGCGATTATATTGTTGCGTCAGTTATCGATGTATACGACGGAGATACACTACGCGTGAATATTCATGGCTTACCACCCATTATCGGCCAAAATATCCGTGTACGTTTAAGAGGGATAGACACACCAGAAATCCAAGCGCAGTGCTTTCATGAATACCAACAGGCACTGCACGCACGAGATCGTTTGCGTAAATTAGTCAGTGCGGCTGACACCATCGAACTTAAAAATGTACAACGTGGCAAATATTTTAGAATTGTTGCTGATTTGATTTTAGATGGTAAAAATGCTGGCGATATTCTGGTGCATGAAAAGCTTGGCATACGTTATAACGGCGGTAAAAAAGCTCATCAATGGTGTTAAAACTGCAAAATCATAGAACTTATTGCCACGTGGAGTTATAAAACCAATACGATGACATGCCCAACATCTCTTTTGTAATTAAACCTAGCATGAAAGCGATAAGAGATAGAATTAAAAATAGCATCACTACGAAAAATAAACTCGCCCACAGCCAAATGAATAACTCTTTAGTATTTTCTATCACTGCCTTAAAACCAGTAGGCACATGGGATTGATTGACGCGTAATGTTGAATATATTCTGATCAAAACTATTAAGATCATTATTAAAAGTACATCAGTCATGTTTTCCTCATCCTGTATTTAACAATGCTACACTTTCTATAAAAGAAACTAGGTTATAATACTAACCTAGTTTGTGATGTTTAAATTCCGCACTGACAAACCAGTGCTGCGAACCAATACAATCACACAAAATTTTTGGCTCTGGAGACTCGGGGCAATAAGACATGAAGGTGGATTGGGCATGAAACATGTTGAAGCGGCCATTCACAAGCCATTCATCTCTATCATTATCAGTGTCTATAACAAACAAGATACTATCAGCAAATTACTAGAGACACTCTCATCGGATTCCTGCAATCATGAAGTGATTCTAGTTGATGACCATAGCACCGACAATTCCCACAAAATTGTCAGTAATCATTGTGATCAATCACCCCACTTTAAATATATTCAATTAGATGAAAATATTGGCGCCGGGGGTGCAAGAAACGCTGGAGCTAAACTCGCGCAAGGAAAATACCTATGTTTTTTTGATGCTGATGACGATTGTAATTTAAATGCCCTCCTCTCACTTGAAGAACAACTAGCTCATTGCGGCTATCCTGATGTAG
>CAYPHQ010000158.1:0-2026 GCA_964410595.1 uncultured Thiotrichales bacterium | reverse complement strand
ATTACCGGCCGCCAGAAGGCGGTCGGTTATATGATATGAAAGTTGTAAGTGGCTATGCGTTTCTGCGAACCTATTTTGTCTAGAAAAAATTAACAGCCAATCATGCTGCAGCAATATCTCAAGCTGTGCCAAGCTACTTGGAGCAAGTTAATTTGTTCGCTTCGTCCATTGAGCTGATGGCAGAAAAGATCTCTGCCGAGGATATTCAACTTTTTTATCAAGTTGCGATGACAAGTCGAAGAGATCTTCATTTGGCTCATTCGCCTAGAGCGGGGTTTGAGATGGCTGTGTTACGTATGATTATGTTCCGCCCCGGGGGTGGAGAAGTGCAAGTAAAAAAGTTTAATCAGCCGTCGATGAAAACATCCCGGCTGAGACTATCAGACGCACAAAAGCATCAAGCATCATCTTGTAATTCTACAGACAGTCAAGACATTTCTGCTGAGATTCCACATAGCGATAATCAAGATCTATCAAAGACTACTGTTTTTGACGCGAATAGTATTTCTAGTGAATCTTCCAGTGTAGATGCCAGTAAAAATTTACCTGAACATAAAAGGAGTCAAATATCCTCTGACTTGGATGATAGTGCTGATAAAAAAGATCAACATAAAGCTCAGGCTGATTATATAGTCAATGACGATGAAGATAATCCGCACTCGACAAGTTTAGAAGATGCTAAACAAGGTGTGCTAGGTGATTGGCCATCTATGATCGTCGCGATGAATCTAACCGGTCTGGTAAGAGAGCTAGCCAATCATTGTGTGATGCAAGATATGAGTGATGAGAAAATAATGTTAATGTTATCTAAGTCTCATGAGAGCTTGCTCACCGAAGTTGCAGAAAAAAAATTAACCGACAGAATAAAAGATTTCATGAAGATGGACGTTGCATTGTCTATTACAGTGAGTCAGGGGGAAGTGCAAAGTCCGGCTTTTGAACAAGAACAAAAAATACAACAAGATCTTATGCGAGCACAAAAAAATATTGAGAGAAATGGTTTTGTGCAGGCAATGACAAGAGACTTACAAGCACAAATAGTACCCGTAACGATTCAAATTCAATCACAGCAAACTACACCAAAAAAGGGAACAAAATGAAAGGCGGAATTGGTAATTTAATGAAGCAAGCCCAAAAAATGCAGGAGGATATGCAAAAGGCACAAGAGGAGCTTAAATTAATTGAGGTAGAGGGCCAATCAGGTGGTGGCATGGTGAAAGTTATTATGCAAGGTAGTCATGAGGTTAAGAGAGTACTTATTGATGATAGTTTGATGAGTGATGATAAAGATATGTTAGAGGACTTGATCGCTGCTGCCATTAATGATGCTGTGCATAAATTAGAGCAAACTACAAAAGATAAGTATGCCAATATTACTGCTGGGATGCCTCTACCTCCAGGTATGAAATTACCGTTCTAGTTTCCTAGGCTATATATTTTGACTGATCAAATTCCAGTACTAGAGCAACTCATTAATGCTTTGAAAATATTGCCTGGTGTTGGGCAGAAGACAGCTCAACGGATGGCTTTTCATTTGCTCAAAATTGATAAGGAAAAAGCACAGACATTGGGTGCAACCATCACTCATGCACTAGATATCATTCAACATTGTAAACAGTGCAGAAACTACACAGAAAGAGAAGTCTGTGAAATATGCAGTAACAGTAATAGAAAGACCACACAAATGTGTATTGTGGAAACCCCAACCGATGTTATGGCCATTGAAAATGGCACTAATTATCAGGGAGTATATTTTGTATTAATGGGTAAATTGTCACCGTTGGACGGCATTGGGCCAGATCAATTGGGATTAGATCAGCTAGAACAACATCTGAAATTAGGTGGGTTGGAGGAAATAATTTTAGCCACTAGCTCTACCATGGAAGGTGAGGTGACTGCTCACGTTATTGCACAAATAGTCAATCAATATGGTTTGAAAATAACGCGACTGGCTCAAGGTGTTCCAATCGGGGGCGAGTTGGAGTACTTGGATTTAAATACACTTTCACAAGCATTTAACACTCGC
>CAYPHQ010000157.1:0-2037 GCA_964410595.1 uncultured Thiotrichales bacterium | reverse complement strand
TATACGATAGGTTTTAAAACTAGCGCAAAAGCTGCCAAAACACAGGCGGGCAACAAGACGTCAACAAGTATATTGAGTTGGAAACTGGCTCCGATAGCAAAAAAGAAAATAACTAAAAAGAAGTCACGTAGAGGTTTGAGACTCTCAGCGATAAACATTGATATAGGACCAGTGGCAATTGAGACACCGGCAATAAAAGCTCCAATCTCATGCGATAGTCCCATGTATATTGCGATCTCTGATAATCCCAAACACCAACCGATAGCGACAAGGAATACGTATTCCAAGATTTTGTCAAATTTTTTGAACAAAAATACCAGCACATAATTTGAGAATAATAACGAGAATATAACAAGTATCGGTAAGCTGATGATCAGTTTTATTAAGCTATATAAGCTTTCTCCTTGTCCCACTGCTTGAGAATGCAATAACAGCATAAATACAATAGCAATCAGATCTTGAAGTAACAATACACTGATGATTACTTCACCAATATGGCGATGATGTAAGACGGTTGTTGGGAGTAACTTTAAACCAATAATTGTGCTGGAGAAAATCATACTTGCGGCTATGATTAGACTATCAGTTGTATTAAAGCCCATTAATAATGCGATAAGGTACGAGAGTCCAGCTAGAATGATAGAGGCTACCACGGTGATCAAGGTAGTATCTTTAATTAATGCTATAAGTTTATTTGGATTTAAGTTTAACCCCAATAAAAACAATAAAAACATAATACCTATATCGGATACCTGCTGGATAAATTCATGATTTTTTACCACACCAAGTGCAGAAGGCCCCAATAAAATACCTAGGCCAATGTAGGCTACGAGTAGCGTCTGACGGGCATATAAGGCCAGCGTGGATAGAATGGCTGCACCACTGAAGATTACAAAAATAGTGAAAATTATTTCATCTGATTGCATAAGTTCTTCTCCATAGTGGCTTTTATAGCAACAAGCTCCAACCAATGCCTGACAGGTGTCTCAGTGCCTTTTTGTAGGTGCATTAAACAACCAATATTTGCGGTAGCAATAACGTCTGGTTGTTGTTGCTCGATATTGCGCAACTTATTCGTGCGTAAGGTTACTGCAGTATCCGGATGGAGTAGCGAGTAAGTACCTGCTGAGCCACAACATAAGTGTTTATCTCTAAAACTTACCACATGATGTCCAGACTGTCTTAGAATTGATTCCACAACTCCATTTATTTGTTGCCCGTGGGTAAGAGTGCAGGGTGCATGAAAAGCCACAGTTTGAGGCTCTCCCTTATGAGTGAATGAATGTTGTGAAAAAAACTCACTGGCATCTTGAGTGAGTTGAGACACTCTCTTAGCTTTTACAGCATATTCAGGGTCATGTGCCAATAGGCGCTGGTAATCTTTAACCATAACACCACAACCACTGGCGCTCATGATAATTGCTTCTGCGCCGTTCTGAATATCTTTCCACCAAGTGTCGATGTTACGTTTGATATGTGACATTGCTGTATGCTCATCACCGTTATGATGATCAAGTGCACCACAACAAGACACTTGTGTGTGTCTAATGGCTTGAATATGTATAGAGTTGAGTAACTCACAAAGAGAGTCGTTAATATTAGGCGCAGTGACAGATTGAACACAGCCATCTAAAAGAATCACTTTTTTATTGGTCTCATCTGCCTGTGATACCGGTGGTTTTGCAGCGAAAATATTAGTGCTTTTGTTAGCTGCAGATTTGTCAGTAGGGTATGGCCAGATTTTGCGATGATGACTTATGGCCCCCATCAAAGTTGATAAGAGGAAAAGTGGTTTGAGTAGCTTTGGCCGTGTAAATACTTTGCGCATGAGCCAACGTTTGAGGCGAATATTTACTTTTCTTTGGCCTAGTTGGTCTAGATGTGATCGTCCGATCTCCATCAGTTCTGCAAAGCCTACACCAGATGGACAGGTTGTTTCACAACTTTGACAAGTTAGACAACTATCTAGATGTTGTTCTGTCGTTGCTGAAATTTGTTTTCCTTCAAGCATCTCTTTAATTAAATAAATACGTCCAC
>CAYPHQ010000156.1:0-2052 GCA_964410595.1 uncultured Thiotrichales bacterium | reverse complement strand
CCCATATGCTGGATCTCGGGGCTAATGTGGATTGCAAAGCAGAGAATTTATTTCAATTTGCAGTCATGGGTTCTGTGCTGGCAAGCGCAGTTGATGACATATCACAACCACGTGTCGGGCTTCTCAATGTTGGTCAAGAAGCCATTAAGGGTAATGATCAGGTCAAAGAAGCTAATGTATTACTAGAGAATAGTGGATTGAATTATATTGGTTACGTAGAAGGTGATGATATCTTCTATGGTGATGTAGACGTGGTAGTGTGTGATGGTTTTGTTGGTAATGTTTCACTTAAGACCAGTGAAGGTGTAGCACGTCTGATATCACACCTTGCCAAACAATCATTCACTAAAAACCTTTATACCAAGATGGTTGCTTTACTCGCTCGTCCTATTTTGATTGATTTAAAAGAAACAATCGATCCTCGTCATTATAATGGTGCCTCTTTGTTGGGATTAAAAGGTATAGTAATCAAAAGCCACGGTGGCGCGGATGCGTATTCATTTGAGAATGCGATCAAAATGGCCATCATTGAGGCTCAAAAATCCGTACCTGAGCTTATTGATAGACAACTTGAGCACTTTTTAACATAACTATGATTTATTCTCGTATCCAAGGCACCGGCAGTTATTTGCCTGAGAAAGTACTTACCAATCAAGATTTAGAATCTATGGTAGAGACGACAGACCAATGGATTCAAGAACGTACAGGCATTAAAAAAAGGCATATAGCAGCAGAAGGTGAGACTACAGCAGATTTGGGTGTCATCGCAGCTCGTCGTGCAATGCAGATGGCAGCTAAGAGCCCCGATGACATCGATTTAATTATTGTTGCCACTACTACTCCAGATAAAGTATTTCCAAGCACCGCATGTTTGATTCAAAAACGTTTAGACATACATGGATGTCCCGCATTTGATGTACAAGCTGTATGCACAGGGTTTGTCTACGCGCTTTCTATTGCAGATAATTTTATTAGAGCGGGTTCGGCAAAAACTGCACTTGTGATTGGTGCTGAAACTTTATCTAGAATTGTCGATTGGACTGATAGAAGCACATGTGTGTTATTTGCAGATGGCGCCGGAGCGGTTGTACTTGAAGCTAGTGAAGAGCCTGGAATCTTATCAACACATCTACATGCTGATGGTAGCTACGAACATTTATTACATGTACCACGTGGCATTTCAGAGGGTTATGAGCTGCTCAAAAAAGGCGAGGCCTACATCTACATGAAAGGTAATGAAGTCTTTAAAATGGCAGTGAATACCTTAGGCCGCATCGCTGATGAAACATTAGCGGCTAATAATTATGATAAATCACAAATCGATTGGTTAGTACCCCACCAAGCTAATACTCGCATTATTCATGCAACAGCCAAAAAGCTTAAATTGCCTATCGATCGAGTCGTGGTAACGGTCGACCAACATGGCAATACTTCAGCTGCGTCTGTTCCACTAGCACTAGATACAGCTGTTCGTGATGGCCGCATCAAGCGTGGTGAATCAGTAATTTTGGAAGCCTTTGGTGGAGGATTCACCTGGGGATCTGCTTTACTCAAGTTCTAACATCATTGTGACTAAGAGCACTTTTAGTATTGATTGCCAGCGCTGTGAACGACTTACAAAGTACCTTCTAGAATCCAAACAAAAATATCCTAATTATTATTGTAAACCAGTACCCGCATTTGGAGATCCCTATGCACGCTTAATCATAGTTGGCCTGGCTCCGGGATTGCATGGTGCTAACGCAACAGCAAGACCTTTTACCGGTGACCATGCAGGATCAATTCTGTATCAAACGTTGTATAAATTTGGTTTCTCTAGTCATGCTGAATCTGTATCAATGGATGACGGGCTAAAGCTTATTAATGCGCGCATTACTAATGCGGTGAAATGTGTTCCTCCGCAAAATAAACCCATCGGCGAAGAAATTAAGAATTGTAATCTCTACTTACAAGAAGAACTTTCTGCATTAAAGGAATCACATGTATTACTCGCATTAGGACGTATTGCCCATGAATCTATTTTAAAAGCATTAAATATTCGTCTTAAAAGTT
>CAYPHQ010000155.1:0-2077 GCA_964410595.1 uncultured Thiotrichales bacterium | reverse complement strand
TGCAATCTAAGTGAATAGTAAACAAATCAATTACTTTATGTCTACCAACAAAGAACCTTCAGTCGAGCAGCGTACACTACTGATCATGCGCAAACTATTGACAACAATAGTGCGTGAAAGTACCCCACAACCAGGAATGAAGCACATCTTAAGTGATGATACACGTCAAGATATTCGTATGTGTCTAGGTTTAATCTCTTCACGTGAACGTGAACTTGCCGAGGAATTAGGTATTGAATTGAATGAGCGCCCCCACTATGCAGACACTCCTAAAAAATCATCTGTCGTTTCGATTGATGCACTAAAGAAAAAACCCACAACTGACTAGGGCACCAATTTATGGCATCTGATCAAGTAGTGATCACACAAATGACTATGAGGCTGATGGATGATTGGGGTTTGGAAGCCAAACAAATCATTAAAGTTTTAGGTCTACCAAATAGTCTTCGCATCCGTCACTTAGACAAATTTCGCAATGGTGATGCCTTCCCCCATAGCGAGGACACACAAAGACGCATTGAACATATTGCCGGTATTGCCGATGCATTAAGAACCTCATATCCACGCAATATGCATATGGCATCTCGATGGTTAAATACACCGCATAGACGCTTCAAAAACAATACTCCACTGGCTACAATGATCGCAAGTGAAGCAGGGCTTTTAGAAGTTCGCTCTGAGCTTGATTGCGCTTATGCGTGGGATAGGTCTGGCTCATAGTTTACCCTATTCCGTTTTATCTACTCATTGATGACACGCTATGTTACGACTTAAAGATATTAAAGTTACCCTAGATCCTGACGTGCAAATCACACCTGAGAACAAATGTGGATTTTGTACCAATACTATTTGTTGTACTTATATCACTCAAGAAATTGATACGCCGCGTAGTAAAAAAGAATTTGAATATCTACTGTGGCAAGTTTCACATGATCACATAGAAATTTATCAAGATGACGATGGCTGGTATCTTCTCATTCAAGGCTCATGTGCACATATTCAAGCTGATGGTGCTTGTGGCATCTATGATGTGCGTCCGCAAATCTGCCGCGACCATACTAATGATTATTGTGAATTTGATTCGCCATCTGAAGAGGGCTTTGATTTATATTTTCGCAATTATGATGAATTGCTTGCTTACTGCAAAAAACGCTTTAAACACTGGAAACGCGGCTAATCAAGCACAACTTATTTTTAAACCACATTATCCCATTAAGGGTAATGCTGCCTAAATGATGCAATCAGATTGGCAAAGTTATCCATCGAATTAAAATCTTGCGTATCTTGATTTTTTAGAGAAGTATCTGGTCGATCAACACATAAAAGATATTTCAACCCATGACGCTGCGCTGCTCGCAACACATCAACATTATCATCAATAAATAGTGTACGGTGTTTCTGATAATCCTCATCTATTGCTAATTTTGGCCAGAATTCAGCTTGCTCTTTTGCATACCCATAATCATGTGAACTAATGAGGCGATCAAAAAAACCACTGATTTTTGTTTTTTCCATTTTGACATCAAGTATATCTCGGTGAGCATTAGTCAATAACACCACTCGCTTGCCACTTGTACGCATTAATTTCAAAAACTCTACAACATCAGGAAATAGCTGAATACGATGCCAGACCACTCGTTTGTGTTCTGCGATGTTTACACCCAATCGCTCTGACCA
Organism: uncultured Thiotrichales bacterium; assembly: GCA_964410595.1. Lineage (GTDB taxonomy): Bacteria > Pseudomonadota > Gammaproteobacteria > UBA4575 > UBA4575 > UBA1858. The sequence continues at coordinate 400 of CAYPHQ010000155.1, read as the reverse complement.
ATAATCAGTACAATACCATTTGAGACCACCTTTTTCTTCCAGGTACATAGATTTGAGTTGGTTAACAGTTGCCTCATACTCAAGTTGATTTTTATTCGCATATATTCTTGGTAAATATTCATGCCAAAAATAATTATCAAAAGCCAAATCCATTAAGGTGCCATCCATATCTAAAAAAATAGTCTTTACCTGTGTCCAATCTATGTAATTAGTCATATCATAGTCCCCTAATGTCTCGCTTCTCGGATTTATTTTTATGGTGCCTTGATGATTGATCTGCATGAACTTAAACAATTAATGTATGAGGTAAATTCTATCAGTCATCAAGCTGGAGAGATCATCCTTGAATATTACAATGCTACCTATGATATTGATATGAAAGACGATCGGTCACCAGTTA
>CAYPHQ010000154.1:0-2096 GCA_964410595.1 uncultured Thiotrichales bacterium | reverse complement strand
ATGATTCCAGCCACTTATATCCCAAATTTAATCACATGTGCTCGAATTATTGCTGTCCCATTTTTCGTTTGGTTGTTGATTGATCATCAATACGAACGCGCACTCTTATTATTATTACTCATGGGCTTATCAGACGCATTGGATGGCTTTTTGGCGCGCTGTTATGGTTGGAAAACAACACTAGGCTCTTACCTTGATCCAATTGCAGATAAGGTTATGTTGCTAGTTGTTTATGTGGCTTTTGCCGCCTTTGAATGGGTGCCCTGGTGGTTAACAGCTGTGGTTGTCGCACGAGATGCTATTTTGATGATCGGCGCAGTGTATTACCATTATTCTACATCCCAATTAAAGATGGAGCCTTCAAGCATTAGCAAGATCAATACCTTTGTGCAAATTATTCTGGCAATCACTTTGGTATACCATCAAGTAAACCAGCTTCATCCATTTTTACTCAATATGCTGATGACATTAGTGGTCTATACGACGATTATTAGTGGTTATCAATATGTTATACAGTGGTACGCTCGTGCGGAGAAAATACATGTTAATAATATCAGTCAGCGTTGATAATTAACTATGCCATGGTGCGACAGTTACTCGCATAATTATGTTTTTGATCGCTGAAATATCATAGTCTTGAGCAAGGCGGCGTGTTACTGAGCTTAGAAGCACTCAAGTTATTATGCAGTTATCAGTGCATTTTTTCATGTGTACATCATTAACAAACATTTTCTTAGATTATTAACATGAATTCCTTAAACACCCAGCAGCTGCTTAACTTATCACTTGACCCTGAAATAACCTTCGCTAATTTCTTTTGCGCAGATACTAGTCTGCTGGCCTTATTGGAGAATGCTGTCGCTAGTCGATATTTAGAGCCGCAGGTATGTTTATGGGGCCCAGCCAGTAGTGGAAAAACACATCTTCTGCAAGCGATATGTCGTTCAGCATTAGAGCATGAACGCAGAGTTATATATTTGTCATTGCAAGATTGTTTACAGTATGGGCCAGATTGTTTGAATGATCTGAATAGTCTAGATTTAGTTTGCCTAGATGATGTGCATTGTATTCAACAGCAAGCCAATTGGGAGTTAGCTTTATTTAATTTAATTAATCAATTGCGTGCCAGTTCAACAACATTGGTATTATCTTCGCAGAGTGCGCCTAATGAAAGTGGTTTTGATTTGCCTGATTTGGCTTCTAGATTAGTATGGGGGCCGGTCTATAAATTAGTGAATTTGAATGAGTGCGAGCTAGAGAAGGCGGTGATATTACAGGCTGAATCAAGAGGGTTGAAACTAACACATGAGATTGTGCAGTATCTTTTGACACATTATTCGAGAGACCTTAGTAATCTAATTACATTGCTGGAAAATATCAATCAAGCATCACTGCGTGAACATAGAAAGATCACCATTCCCTTTATCAAACAGGTGTGTCCTCTTTAATGCCCTGAGAGCGCACGTGCAGTACAGCAGAAATAAATAAACTAAGACTACAGATAATTTGAATCACGCCAAGTGGAAATTGTGTTTCACTGACAATATTCCATATTCCGTAGATAAAATATAACCACACAAACAATGTCACCCACTTAAAAGTAGTGAGTCGATTGTGCATGAGACCACGCAGTGCAAATAATAGTGGAGCGACAATGAATAAAATAGATACACTGATTGGCACGATAGGACTTGGATTGAGCCAAACAATCCAGAGTATCTGTCCCAGCATTAATGCAAAATAACTGACTAATGATAGAGAGTAATACATGATTTAGTCGCTAGCCTGGATGATTGAGTTTCATGGCTAAAGAGGCTACGCGATGACCCAGTGCTTTGCATAAACGTGCTTCTTCATCAGTAAGCGAAATGGTTTCCGATGGTCCAGCTACATGGCTTGCACCATAGGGTGTGCCACCGCTTTGTGTTGAGCTTAAATCACTCTCACTGTAGGGTAATCCAGTTAGTATCATGCCATGATGCATGAGTGGAATCATCATGGTCAGGAGGGTGGATTCTTGACCGCCATGCATGCTACTGCTGGATGTGAAACACGCGGCCGGTTTATTCTCTAATGATCCTTTGAGCCAACTATTA
>CAYPHQ010000153.1:0-2098 GCA_964410595.1 uncultured Thiotrichales bacterium | reverse complement strand
TTTTCCACACTCACTGGGGCTGCACGTGTTGCACTTGGTACCGAGGTTGGAGTTTATTTTAGCAATAATGATGAACTTGCTGAACAGTTACAAACTGCTGCTAAGAATATAGAAGATGATATTTGGCGCTTACCAATTCATAGAGGCTATAAACACACCCTCAAAAGCGCTATTGCCGACTTAGTTAATTGCACAGCCAGCGGCTATGGTGGTGCAATTACAGCAGCATTATTTTTGCAAGAATTTTTAAGTGAAGATTGTGATTGGCTGCACTTTGATATTATGGCTTACAACATGCGGTCTCGCCCAGGACGACCAAAAGGTGGAGAAGCAATGGGGTTACGAGCCGTTTGTGAATTACTAGAGCATAAGTATCGCAAAAGCACATAATCATTGCCCTGAAAACAAGTTGTCCACTATGACAGAAAGCTCACTTAAATTATCTGTCGCTCCAATGATGGAGTGGACGGACAGGCATTATCGCTATCTAGTTAGACTTATGACGCGTCATACCCGTCTTTATACCGAAATGGTCACCACAGGCGCGCTAGTCCATGGTGATCGTGAGCGCTTCTTGAAACATCATCCAGCTGAACATCCTCTAGCATTACAACTAGGCGGCAGTGATCCTCAAGCAATGCAACAATCAGCGTACTGGGGGGAGCAGGCGGGTTATGATGAAATTAATATCAACGTCGGTTGTCCGAGTGACCGCGTGCAATCTGGCCGTTTTGGTGTGTGCTTGATGCGTGAACCACAACAAGTAGCTCATTGTGTTGAGGCAATGCGATCGACGTGTTCAATACCAATCACAGTCAAATGTAGAATTGGCGTAGATGAAGATGATAGCTACGAATTTCTTACACACTTTATCGATAATGTATCGGCGGCTGGGTGTACCACTTTTATTATTCACGCGCGCAAGGCATGGCTGAAAGGTTTAAGCCCAAAACAAAATCGTGAAATCCCGGAGTTAGACTATGCGCGTGTCTACCAAGTTAAAACTGATTACCCACATCTGAATATTATTATTAATGGTGGTATTCAAACATTGTCTGAAATGCAAACACATTTGCAGCAAGTGGATGGAGTGATGGTAGGGCGACAAGCATATAAACACCCACAATTTTTATTGCATGTGGATGAACAATTATTTTCTGATGATAGTGGCGCTGATATTACTATGCATAGCGTCATCAACGCCTATATCAATTATGTTGACGACAATCTTATAGCTGGGGTGCCACTTAATAGTATGACTAAACACATACTCAATTGTTTTCAGGGTGTGCCTGGCGCTAAATGCTGGCGGCGTTATTTAAGTGAGAACAGTCACAAAGATAATGCTGGCACTGAAGTCATCATGGACGCACTCAAGCGACTTACTTGAAATATTTTACTTCTGGAGCTTAGAGGTTTGATATACAGTTATTTTCAACTGCTACTCGATACAACAATACGTTGATGTAAACAACGTGCCCAATGTGGTAGAGAGGAGGGGTTTAGTGCCTCCCAATCTTGCGCTTGATCAATGTCAATCACTGTCGACAAACAACTTACAGTGGTATTCAATTGATCAATGTTACACAGAGTTTGCTCTAACACTCTTGAGCTTCCCCATGTAATGCATTTAAATACATCGTGAGGAATTTTATGTTTGGCACCAACTAATAAGTAGCCACCATCATTGCTTGGTCCTAGTACTATCGCTGTCTTATTGAGTAATGTAAAAGCTTCAGTGATATAGTCAACGTTAAGATCAAAGCTATCGCAACCAATCAAACACACACGTTGCGCAGTTTTTAATTCAGTTTGTATGGCGTGATGCATGCGCTCAGCTAGATTGTTACCGATTTGTTGCTTGCTGTTATGCACACCGTGGCCCAAAGAGTAAACTACCACACGATACCCACGTGAGCGTCGCACTTGATCTAATGTGTTTTTATATAATTGTCGATGTAAATATAAACATTCTCGGTGAGAGAAAACTCCCTGCATACGAGTTTTAACCCGGGTAATACGTGGGGCTTTAGTGAAAACAATTAGAGTGTTTGGTGATCTCACGAAGGACGATGATCGTTTTAATTGGATGTTAGAA
>CAYPHQ010000152.1:0-2099 GCA_964410595.1 uncultured Thiotrichales bacterium | reverse complement strand
CTAAAACAAGCACTTTTGCTTGCATTAATTTCTCTTGCCCAGCCACATCAATCTGCGGCAACATAAGCTGTCGGCTATATCGTATTAACTGTTGATCACTAAAATCTACACTCATAATGAAAAAGTATTTAATCGTTAATTGGTGAGCTTTAGAAGCAAATGAAATTTAACGTTCTCGATTATTAAATCTCTCTAACTGTTCCGGGGTTGCTTCTAATTGATACTTTTCTTTCCACTGCGAGTATGGCATGCCGTAGACCATTTCACGTGCTTGTTCATGATCAATCTGTATACCTCTTTCTTCACCTGCAGCAACATACCACTTAGACAAACAATTTCTACAGAAATTAGCTAAATTCATCAAATCAATATTCTGCACATCAGTTCTGTCTTGCAAATGTTCAACTAAGCGTCGAAAAACTGCTGCTTCGATTTCAATTTGTGCTTTATCATCAATATTCATGATGGAAATTTCTCCTTAATAATGTAACGTTGAGTCAATATATGACAATTCTAACCCTACTATGGAAAAATACGAAAATACTACCGGCCTAATACTAGCAGGTGGACGTGCGCAACGAATGAATGGCAAAGATAAAGGCCTTGTTCAAATTAATGGTCACGCCATGGTTGAGTATGTACTGGCAAGCTTACGTCCCCAAGTGGGAGAACTTATTATTAATGCTAATCGTAATATAGAAGCCTATGAAACATTGGGATGTACTATCGTCAGCGACCAATTGAGTGACTTTCAAGGTCCTCTTGCAGGATTTCTCAGCGGCATGCAGTCGACTGAACGTGAGTATATTGTAACAGCCCCCTGTGATGGCCCCTTATTAAGTCACGACTATGTGTCTCGGTTACATCAACAATTAGCTGCGTGCCAATCAAAAATTTGCGTGGCACATGACGGTCATCGTCTTCAACCTGTTTATGCATTAATTGACACTAGTCTCATGAGCAGCTTAACTGCATTTCTAGCAGCCGGAGATCGTAAAATTGATCTTTGGTATCAACAAGAACATTATTGCAGCGCGGATTTTTCAGATTGCAGCAAAATTTTCACCAATATAAATACACCTGAAGAACTGGCACAAGCCAGTTCGTATATACAACCTTTAAACAATGATTAATCAAGACTTTAATACCCCAATTATTGGATTCAGTGCATTCAGTGGCACTGGCAAAACCACTCTGCTCACACAGCTTATCCCAATACTAAAACATCGTGGTTTGCGTTTAGCTATCATCAAACATGCCCATCATGACTTTGATGTGGATTATCCAGAGAAAGATAGCTACAAACTCCGGCATGCGGGAGCAAAACAAATGTTAATTTCCTCTGCAAAACGTTTTGCCCTCATGACAGAACTCAGCGATCAGCAAGAGGAACTCACCTTGCGCGAGCTAGTAGAACAGATTGATCATAATCAAACAGATTTGATATTAGTAGAAGGTTTCAAGCGTGAAGCCTTTATGAAAATTGAGCTACATAGACCAAAACTTGGTCATCCTCTGCTGTTTCATAACGATGACAATATCGTTGCCTTAGCAAGCGACGAAATAGTTGCACCTGTGCCTTCTGATCTAACCCTGCTGGACCTAAATAATGTGTCATCGATTGCGGATTTCATTTTACAGAAATTTCAAATTGACCCAAGTTGCCACCAATCACTGCCTAAAATTTAACCATTCTTTGGAATTAAGTGATAACCACTGCGGAGTAATGTAGAATAGCGCCAAAATTGCATACCAGCGTGAATGGTTTTTCCGCTCGCATTATCTTTCAACAATAATCCATCATAATCAATAGGTTGGGCAATCAATCTTAACTATTTTGTGAAGTTTTCATTGTGAGCAAATATGATAATGCATGCAATAAATTTAATTAAACATCCACTTTAATGGACGTTGTACTAGAATCCAGGAGGACTAAATGTCTAGTCAAACAAATAAAACTGTGACCATTACGGACAATGCCACGGGCAAACAAGTCGATTTGCCTGTTATGCATGGAACGGATGGACCTGACACAGTCGATATACGCTCAGTTTATAAAGAACTCGGCTATTTCACGTTTGACCCAGGTTTTGTATCAA
>CAYPHQ010000151.1:0-2099 GCA_964410595.1 uncultured Thiotrichales bacterium | reverse complement strand
GAGATCTGCCTAGTAAGACACCTACGGTCATGGCAATAAATGCCAATAGAAATACTACTAATGTTACTAATAATGTATACATTATGCGCCTAAATGAGACTAACCACCAAAATCATCTAGTAATATGTTCTCTGGCTCAACGCCAAGGCCCTCTAACATATCAATTACGGCGGCATTCATCACAGGTGGTCCACAAATATAAAATTCACAATCCTCAGGGGCAGGATGATCTCTAAGATAATTATCGAATAAAACATTATGAATAAAGCCAGTATAACCCGTCCAATTATCAGCTTCTTGCGGATCTGACAAAGCCACATTCCATTCGAAGTTATCATTAGCAGCGGCAAGCTCATCAAAATCTTCAACAAAAAACATCTCACGCATGCTTCGCGCACCATACCAAAAGCTAATTTTTCTATCGGTATGAATACGCTTTAATTGGTCGAATATGTGAGAACGCATTGGAGCCATACCTGCACCACCGCCGATGAATATCATTTCGTTTTGAGTTTCACGTGCGTAAAACTCACCAAATGGTCCAGAAATGGTAACCTTATCACCTGGTTGTAAACCAAAGATATATGAAGACATAATGCCTGGTGGAATACTGGTATCACCACCTGGTGGTGGAGAAGCGATTCTTACATTGAGCATAATCATCCCCTTTTCATCGGGATAATTAGCCATAGAGTAAGCTCGCGTCACATTTTCATCCACAACAGATTTGTATTGCCAGAGATTAAACCGATCCCAATCTTCATGAAATTTATCCTCAATTTTGAAATCACTGTATTTCACCTCATGAGGAGGGCATTCAATTTGTATATAACCACCCGCTCTGAAATTAACGTCTTCACCTTCAGGCAATCGTAGTACTAAGTTTTTAATAAACGTAGCGACATTTTCATTGGACACCACTTCACACTGCCATTTCTTTACTCCAAAAACTTCTTCAGGAACTTCTATCTTGAGATCATTCTTCACGGCAACTTGACATGATAGACGTTCACCACCGGCAGCTTCGCGTTTATTGATATGAGATTCTTCAGTCGGGAGCAAAGTGCCACCTCCTTCAAAAATCTTTACCTTGCATTGAGCACAAGTCCCACCGCCACCGCAAGCGGAGGGCACAAATAAATTAGCTGATGCTAACGCTTCTAATAATTTACCTCCAACTGGAACAGTGATGGTTTTTTCTTCATTGATTGTAATCTGAACATCACCTTCTGCCACTAATCTTGATTTAGCAAACAGAATAACAATCACCAACGAAATCACGATGGCTAAGAAAAAAGTAACACCTAATGAAATTTCTAACATAGTTTCTTTACCTCAGCTAGAGCTGTATACCCGAAAAGGCCATGAAGCCCATCGACATCAATCCGACAGTAATGAAAGTAATACCCAGACCCTGCAATCCCTCAGGCACATCGCTATATTTGAGTTTTTCTCTGACTCCCGCCAATGCGGTGATAGCCAGCATCCAACCTAAGCCACTACCAACGCCATAAGTGACACTCTCAACAAAGTTATAATCGCGCTCAACCATGAATAATGAGCCACCTAATATGGCACAATTTACTGTTATCAACGGCAAAAATATTCCCAGTGCAGTGTGCAATGCAGGAAAAAACTTGTCCAAGACCATTTCTAAAATCTGAACCATCGCTGCAATCACACCGATATAACTGATTAAGCCTAAAAAGCTCAGATCGACCTCTGGCAAGCCCATCCACGCCAGTGCACCATCCTTTAACAAATACTGATAAATCAAATTATTGGCAGGCAGGGTTATGGTTTGCACTACGACAACTGCAGCACCTAATCCGATAGCCGTTTGAATTTTTTTCGATACCGCCAAAAATGTGCACATTCCCAAAAAGAATGCCAGGGCTAAATTCTCAACGAATATGGATTTAACCAGTAAATTTAGAATCACTTCCATTAGACACTCTCAGTCTTGTGTATAACAAATTCTGGTTTTTCAACCTGTGCGGTTTTCCATGATCGAATTCCCCATATCATAAAACCAATAATGAAGAATGCACTCGGCGGCAACAATAAAAGACCATTCGGCTCATACCAACCACCATCAT
>CAYPHQ010000150.1:0-2104 GCA_964410595.1 uncultured Thiotrichales bacterium | reverse complement strand
TAGTAGGAGATAGTGTATATGCACCGCGGATCCAGCGCGTGGCTAATGTCCCCAATGAGCTGAATGAAGCGATATGTGCCTTTTCTCGTCAAGCGTTGCATTCATATCATCTAGCATTTGAACATCCCGTCAGTGGTGAAGCGTTGCAATGGACATCAGACCTACCTGCAGACATGCAACAGCTTCTTAAAGCGCTGCGAACACATTCTGCTTTACAATGACACATCCCGAAATAATTTCAGCACAGTGGCCACTAGTGAATAAAGTCACTGTAGTCGCAACTACCCGTGTCGGTGGTATCAGTCAGCCACCTTTTGATAGTTTTAACCTAGCTGAGCATGTCGGCGATGATCCTCAAGCTGTAATGGCCAATCGAAGTCGATTAAATCAACATCTAAATCTTCCTAATGCCCCCGTTTGGTTGAAACAAACACATAGTACCAAGGTAATTGAAGCGTCAATTAGTACAAATACGGCTGAGGAGGCCGATGCTTTGTTTACGTTACAACCGAGGGTGGTTTGCGCGATTATGACTGCAGATTGTTTGCCGATAGTATTATCAGATCAGGATGGCCAATGCCTTGCTGTGGTGCATGCTGGGTGGCGTGGTTTGGTGGGGGGAATAATAGAAAATACCATTGCTGCAATGAGGGTTCATCATACTCCAGATATAGCATGGTTGGGTCCAGCAATGGGTGCACGGGCTTTTCAAGTAAAAGCGGATGTTTATCAGGCTTATCTGGCAAGAGATAAGAGTTTTGCCTCATGTTTCGAAGCTTACTCTCAACATGCTTGGAATTTTGACATCTATGCAGCCGCTCGTTTTATTCTATCTCAATATGGCATCAAACAGACATATGGTGGTGATTTATGCACAGTCTCAGATGCGCAAAAGTTTTTTTCTTATCGACGTGATGGTGTTACTGGGCGTCAAGCGACTTTGGCTTGGATAAAGTAATCATATAAATATTACTCACCATCGCATGAGTTATTCGATGGGTGAAATTTTGAAGCAAATTTTATCAAGCACCTTATGGGGTAATATGCGCTTTAGGTACGCCAATAGGTAAGTTGGAAAGGTGACATAATAACGTGCTTTGGGTTGTGAATGAGTGAGTGCGTGGATCACCTTGGGTGTGATGGATGATGCTGGTAAGGTGAATGGTGCCGTGGGTTCAGGATTAGCCAATCGGGCTTCATTTTTCTCATAACTGCGAGTGAAAATACTGGGCTTGTTTTTCAGAGTGTCGATATACATGCGATGACTATTTTGTCGAAATTGACTGGTCACCGGACCTGGCTCTATCAATGAAACATGAATGCCAGAATTTTTTAATTCCAGTCGGAGCGTATCTGCGAACCCTTCAATAGCATATTTGCTAGCGTTATAAGCTCCTCTTAAGGTGAGTGATATAAAGCCGAGTATGGAGCTGTTGAAAATAATACGTCCTTGATTCTGAAGGCGCATCTGCTTAATTGCTAGATTGGTTAGCTCGATCGTTCCAAATACATTGGTTTCAAATTGTGAGGTAATTATTTCTCGGCTTAAATCCTCAACTGCACCCGGTTGGCCGTAGGCGCCATTATTAAACAAGCCATACAGCTTGCCATCAGTCAGCTCCAAGGTTTGTCTAAAAGCTTGTTTAATACTCTCAGAGTTCTGCAAATCGAGCAGAATACAGTTCAATCCTTCGTCTTGAAGTCGTTTCATATCATGAGTTTTTCGTACGCTTGCAATTACTTGGTAACGATTATTTTGATGTAAATCTTTAGCTACTTGGTAACCAATACCAGAAGAACAGCCGGTAATAAGTATAGGTAATTGTGCAGATTTAGAGACGTTCATGGTGATTGCGCGTAATGGGTCTGACAACGATAGCGCATTCTAGCGCATAAAAGTTGTCCGAGCGGATGCGAAGTATGTTCATTCTTTCGTTTAAATAGTAGATAAAAGCCTGGACGAAAAAAAACCGGGCTCAATGAGCCCGGTTTTTGTGTAGCTAACTAACTCTGATCTTAAATATCGAAGTCGTCGTCGTTGCTGTTAGCGCTGCAAGGACGTGGCTCGATGCCATTGTCTGCTGCGTACTTCTCAGCACCTGCG
>CAYPHQ010000149.1:1832-2114 GCA_964410595.1 uncultured Thiotrichales bacterium | reverse complement strand
TTTTATATGGCTTTTTTAATTTGGGCATAATCACCCCAACTTGAACATGCTCAGACAATGCATCGGCAGCTACTGAGCTACATACCAACACTAGTAAAGAGCTGGTAGTGGTTTTTTATGTTGAGTGATAATAACGAGTGAATAAGCCTGACTCAGTGAGCATGTTACCGATCAGAAGCGAACCTAAATTCTGCAAACATATTTCTCCCTACCAATTGGGCCTCCAGGAACGCTAAATACATATTCCACACCAAACTGTTCTAGACAAGCTACCAGCATGTC
>CAYPHQ010000149.1:0-1822 GCA_964410595.1 uncultured Thiotrichales bacterium | reverse complement strand
ATCTTCTTTTGATTTTGACGACATGGCAATTAATTGCCAACATGAGAATAATTAAGTTTAATATAGCACTTTCGTTGTCACTAAGTGATGATATTTAGAGCTTTTAGTTTTAATATTACTATCATAAGTAAACATCAACAGCTTGTTTCATTGTGGGAACCAGGCTGGTTGCAGATAAATCTCTATGCAGTCACCTATCTATGATGACTCATCAAGTATTTATTGCATCATGAAATCTTAAATCAATATAATGAATAAAAATTCTATCAATTGAATTAGCTACAATGTGCTAATTTGAGAAATGAGCCAGAGGATCATATACATTCACCATGCGATTAAGCAGTGAAAATATAAATTTACTGGTGCGAAAAATAAGTCACAGACACTCTCTAAGCACGCTTACATTAGCCATTAGCATTAGCATAGTGCTGCTAATAACTAGCATGAAAAACTGTGGCGACAATATCTCTACGCTTGAGCGTATTCAAAATCGTGGGATTCTGAAAGTAGTCACACGCAATACTCCAACAACCTATTACATAGGCCCTACCGGCGCTACTGGGTTCGAGTACGATATGGCAACAGAATTTGCCAAATATATCGGAGTTGAACTTGAAATTATTGTCGAACATGATTTTTCTAATATTTTGCCAACCATAAAATCAAGAAAAGCAGATATTGCAGCTGCTGGAATAACGATCACTCCAAGCAGAGAAACACAAGTAACATTCTCTCAAAGTTACCATGATATTAGAGAAATTACGGTATATCGCGCAGGCAACAAAAAACCAGAGAATATCAAAGATCTTGAATCTAGAGATCTACATATCGTAAAAGGGACTAGTCATGAAGAGTCACTCATCGCTTTAAAAAAGAAACATGAGTTTTTACAATGGACAAGTCATGACAATATCGATATCAACTATTTATTCGAATCTGTTAGTCAGGGCAACTATGATGTCGTCATTGCAGACTCGATTGACTACAAGCTCAATAAACGATTTTATCCGCGTTTGCGTCGTGGCATGAGTATTAGCGACACAAAAAAACTCGCGTGGGCAGTTGCAAAATCATCAGATAATAGTTTACGTGATAAAGTTAATGAGTTCCTAGAATTGTCAGATAAGAATGGTTTACTGAAACGTCTAAATGAAAAACATTATACTTATGTGCCTTCTTTCACCTATGCAGACGCACACACATTCCGCAAACATATCAAACAACATCTGCATGATTTGATCCCACTATTTAAAAAAGTTGCTAATGAATTTGACATCGATTGGAGATTTCTTGCGGCGATCAGTTATCAAGAATCACATTGGAATCCCAAAGCCACCTCACCGACGGGTGTGCGTGGACTTATGATGCTCACTCAACCAACAGCCCTACAACTCAATGTCGATGATCGCATTGACCCATATCAAAGCCTAAAAGGAGGTGCCGAGTACTTCATAAAAATGTCTAAAAAAATACCCACCAGAATAAAAGAACCTGATAGAACATGGCTTGCCCTTGCCGCCTATAATATTGGTTATGGCCACCTAGAAGATGCGCGTGTCATTACACAACGCAATGGATATAATCCTGATTTATGGAGACATGTTCGAGAATCATTACCTTTGCTATCAGTTAGAGAACATTATATAAAAACAAAACATGGCTACGCTAGGGGACAAGAGCCTGTTAAATATGTCCGTAATATTCGCAACTATTATGATCTACTGTTATGGGAGTTCCCACAGGAGCATGATGCGCTTTTATTTGATCTATTCAAATTTAATCTATAAAAAGCGAACTACTTATTTACACTATCAACGCTTTG
>CAYPHQ010000148.1:0-2121 GCA_964410595.1 uncultured Thiotrichales bacterium | reverse complement strand
TCCATTTTAACTGATTCGGCAATTTATATATATCTTACGTGCACTCAACCCTAGTGATGGTATAATTTGTTTCCATTAATGACACAACCGTATAAAAGAATATGTTTGCAACACGAGATAGCGTTGAACAAGTAGAAGAAGGCGATGAGTTAGCGCCAAAGTTTGACGAAAATGGACTCATACCAGTTGTCACCACCGACATCAGTTCGGGGGAACTGCTTATGATGGGCTACATGAATCAAGACGCTTTTGTAAAAACTGTTGAAACTGCTGAGGCTCATTATTGGAGTCGTAGCAGAGAATGCCTGTGGCATAAAGGTGCAACAAGCGGTCTTATTCAAAAAGTTATTGAAATGCGCATTGATGACGATCAAGATACGGTATGGTTACGAGTTGAGGTGGCAGGCGGAGCTAGTTGCCATGTTGGTTATCGTTCATGTTTTTATCGTTCAATACCATTGGGGTCTAGTGCGTCTGGGAAGTCATTAAAACTGCAATACCACGAGAGCAAAAAAGTTTTTGATCCTCAAGAGGTATATGGAGATGCACCTAATCCTACTAAGTTATAAGCCTGTTTAGTTTCACTCATTATGCGAATTCTAATGCTTACATTAGTGCATGCATTATTATTTTGTGCCTTATGTTATGTGGTCGCTACTTCGCAAGCAAGACGCATAGAATCTGATATTTACCATGCTGTGTTGTCAGATATATCTCAATTAGAGACTGGAATTTCAAATGATATACAAGTCATCATGGATGGGCGACGTGTTATCTTATATGCAGATAAAAATGCTCAGCAACAGTTGCAACAAGTTAAGGATCTAGTGCGAGAGGTGCCAGGTGTAATAGAAACAGTGGTTGCTAATCCAACTTCAATGCCATGAGTTTGACTCAACATCTTTATCCACTTAACTATCAGATATAATTCCACTGATTAACAAGGAATAGCGCACAATGGATTATTTGATTCAACAAATATCAATCTACATGCTGGTGGCATTTCTGATCGGAGCAGTCTATGGGTGGCTGATTCGCTCTGGGCGTGCCAATAAAGATGAACAAACTGCTAAGGAACGCTATCAACAGTCACTTCAACAAGTGCAATTAGAGCAGCAACGCTTGCTTGAAAAAATCGAACAGCTTGAAATGATTCCTGAAAGTGGGGCTGGTGAAGATTGGCTGGATGATTATCCATTAAATGTTATCGATGACATAGAGCCTTCAACATTAAGTAAGTTGCAGGCACTTGGGATCACAACAACAAAACAATTGTTCAATCAATGTGCCGATGAAGATGCTATTTATCAACTCGCGTCGAACATAGCGGTAGAGGACTTTGTTATTCAGCGTTGGGCATCCATCGCGGATCTGTTAAGGGTTGCGAATATCGAGGCAGATGATGCGAGCCTGCTAGAGGCAACTGAGATTTATAGTTTGTCTGAGCTCTCTCAGCAAAAGCCCCAGAGATTGCGTGAGAAACTCTCTAAAACAAATATGAATCAGCAACGCAGCACAGCAGTGCCTGAGACCGACAAGCTACAAATATGGATAGAACACGCCAGCCACATTCTCAATAAATAATGATGTTATCTTTGATTTAATAGTCGTTTAAAAAATCAATGTAGGAATTCTTTGCAATATTAGCTACTTGCCGCTGATCTTTGCCCATGTGTCACGCAAAGTTACAGTTCGATTAAATATCAAATTATCTTCGGTGTTGTGGTGATTATCGCGACAGAAATAGCCACAACGTTCAAATTGATAAGCTTGTGTGCTGACACTATTTTGCAAGCTCATCTCAGCACGACAAGATGTTAGGGTGACTAATGATTCAGGGTTTATGTTGTCTAGGAAATTATTTTCTGCGGCTGGATTGGCCACATTAAAAAGTCGATCATAAAGATTAACTTGAACTGGGATACTGTGTGCGCAAGATACCCAATGAATGATTCCTTTAACTTTACGTCCGTCACCAGTTTTCCCACCTTTAGTCAGTGGGTCATAAGTACAGCGTAATTCTGTAATAATACCATCAGAATTTTTGATGACCTGTGTGCAAGTTATGCAATAGGCAAATCGTAATCGCACTTCTTTGCCAGGAGCCAGGCGAAAAAACTT
>CAYPHQ010000147.1:0-2147 GCA_964410595.1 uncultured Thiotrichales bacterium | reverse complement strand
TTACTATTCACTTAGATCGCAAGCATAGCATGTTCTCCGATGTTTCGTATTAGCCATCTCCAGTACATAAGATAAAATATCACAAGAGTGAAAGGAGTCTTAATTGAATGATGTAAATCAATCAGCCGAGTATTCACTGGGACAGATTATCAAGCACTCGAAATTTGACTATCGTGGTGTAATATTTGACGTTGATGCAGAGTACTCCAGCACCTCAGAATGGTATGATAACGTAGCTACATCAAAGCCACCCAAGGATCGACCTTGGTACCATGTCATGGTTGATAACAGTGATATCACTACCTATGTAGCAGAGCGACATTTACAGATTGCTGATGATTGTTCAGTTATTCAACATCCATTGATTGATGTATATTTCGAAGACTTCATTGATGGACGATATTTATTAATTCATAGACAAGCCCAATGATCACAAAACTCCAAGAATGGTTAAAAAGTCGTTTTCAGGATGATGATAACAGTCAGCAACCTGAACCTTTGCACATAGCAGCAGCTATGTTATTACTTGAAGTTGGTAGGGCTGATTTTGAGACTTCACAACAAGAAAAAGACACGATGACTGCAGTGCTAAAATCTCAATTCAAACTCAATGATGAACAGGTCATGAGTTTGATGGAGCACTCACTATCTGAACATGATGAATACACCTCAGCACATCCATTTATTAAACTTTTAAATGAAGGCTTAGAGCGTGATGAGAAGCAGATCTTAATGGAAGGTTTATGGCATGTAGCGTTGAGTGATGCCGTGTTAGATAAATATGAGGAATATTCGATTCGTAAGATAGCTGATTGGCTATACATATCGCATTCAGAGTTTATACGCAGCAAGTTGACAGTTGCGAAGCAGCTGGGACTTGGGTGAGTAAGTTATCCCACCAAGGCCCTAGACAAGAGAGGCTTTGGTGGGAGCCGAGGTCATTAGACCATATCTTTTAGGCCCTTGAGAGGTAGAATCTTAACCGCTTTTCTCGCAGGCTTAGCTTTAAATACTGTTTCTTCACCAGTGAATGGATTGATGCCTTTGCGTGCTTTTGTTGCAGGTTTCTTGACAACTTTGATTTTACATAATCCGACTAGATTGAATAAGCCTGAGCCTCTTGGCTTCATCTCTTTAGCAATAACCCCCCCGAGTGCTGTAAACACCGATGCTACATCTTTACGTGTTAAGCCTGTCTCAGTGGCGATAGAATTTAAGATTTCTGACTTGGTGGGTGGTTTTTTTACAGCAGGTGCTGCAACTTTTTTCTTAACAGCCATGAAGTATTTTCCCTTTTGTGGTGTGGTGTGTATTTTATTATTGTTTCGCTATAGTTTAGCTATATAACGCGTATTGTTCTCTTAGTAATGTGGAATTGTACACAAGGTTTTAGAGAATGCAATTTGTGTTGTTTTGTTATTTTCTAGCTTATTTGGGCCACACGATATGGCTTAAAAAGAACGTATAATTATCTGCAAACAATACAAAATAAGTATCACAAAAAATGCAGATAGGTCGATCATGTTTACTGGCGGCAGAATTTTTCTTGCCGGCCGTAATAATGGTTCCGTAATAGAGTAAACAACAGAAACTAAAGGATTTTCCTGTTGGTAAGGGTTTTGGAACCAGCTCAAAACGGCGCGGATCAAAATAGCGTAAATCAAAATAGTCAGTATTGTTGAAAGGACTTGAAGGATAGAGGCAATTAGCAGGGTACTGATTGAAAGTTCAAAGCCATTCAGTCGAGCGAGTGAATATATTCTAAACCCCTGAAGTATAAGTATTAAAATCCAATTTGCGGTGTCTATACTGCCTATGCTTGGCAGGATTTTGCGTAAAGGAATGAGTACAGGATTGGTAATGCTCACTAGAAACTGGGAAATTGGATTGTAGAAATCTGCACGAGTGTAGGCCAATAAAACGCGTAGCAATAACGCGCCTACATACATAGAAATTAAAATATCGATGAGAAAGATAAGTAGATTATTGGTGGCTGCCATCATTTATCCTTATAGGTATTACTTATTTCAGCAGCACGTCGGTAGGCTGCATCGAGAGCTTCTTGCACGATGCTCTCAAGATTATGCTGGTGGAAAATATTAAGTGCACTTTCCGTAGTGCCACCTTTAGAAGTGACATTTTTTTGT
>CAYPHQ010000146.1:0-2151 GCA_964410595.1 uncultured Thiotrichales bacterium | reverse complement strand
AATCGAGAGATTCTTGGCAAGCCAGGTGACCATGATCATGCTATTGAACAATTACAGCGAATTTCTGGTCAAGAAGTCGTATTCAGCACGGCTGTGACATTATTGAAAACAGGATCAAGCGCGAATGATGATGAGAGTACTACTTGGATTGAATACTTCTTCGTTCAATTTAGGCCTTTAGACTTGGCTGAAATTGAACGCTATTTGATGACAGATCGACCGTATGATTGTGCTGGAAGCTTTAAATCTGAAAAACTTGGGGTAGCTTTGTGTCAATCAATGCGTGGAGATGATCCTACTGCGCTGATTGGTCTGCCACTGATTTCGTTAGCCAAGCACTTAAGAGAATTTGGCTATCAGATTCCATAATGTTTACTGTCGTATTGATTGCCAAATAAGCACAGACACAGAATATACACTGCCTTAATTTGCTGTGTGTAATGCCAGAAAAATCATTAATGTTTTATCTTAAGGAAAAATCATTCAACGACATATTCAGTTTATTGACGATAGCATTACCTAGATTATTAGCAAATTTCTGAAAGAAGTCTTCCTTGTAAGTGTAATCCACAATGTTGTCGATCTTGATGACTTCACGAGCGACATAACCTGCACTTCCTAGCTCATCAACCAATCCCAGAGTGATGGCACGCTCCCCAGTCCAAAATAAACCGCTAAACAATTTAGGATCATCAACTAACTTATCACCGCGACCTGATTTAACTGCGTTGATAAATTCGTCATGCACTTCATTAAGCAAATTTTTCACATGGGCTTTTTCGAATGAGTTTTCTTTAGAAAAAGGATCTAATACGGCTTTATGTTCACCTGCGGTAAGTAAACGTCGCTCTATACCGAGCTTCTTGATGGTGTCGACAAATCCAAATCCATCCATTCGAACTCCAATAGAGCCCACAATGCTAGATTCATTTGCATATATTTTGTTAGTGGCAACTGCAACGTAATAACCCCCTGAGGCACATACATCAGAAATCACTGCATAGATTGGCTTACTTGGATAAATACCTCTTAAGCGAGTAATTTCATTGTTGACATAGGCTGATTGAACGGGTGAACCACCAGGTGAGTTGATTCTTAAAATGACTGCTACGGCCATTTCGCTCTCAAACGCATCTCTTAAACCAGCGACGACATTATCAGCGCTGGCTGATTGACCGTCAGCAATAATACCTTTTAGATCCACTAAGGCAGTATGGGGCTCATTAATGGACTCAAATTGCACATCTTGCACTCCCATGACACTGATCAACACTAACAAAAGATAAGCAAAACCCAATAATTTGAAAAATATCCCCCAACGTCGAGCTTTTCTTTGTTCTTTGAGTCCTGCACCAGCTAATTCAACTAATGCTTCACGTTCCCAGTCTGATTTTGATGGATCCATGTTCACCCTTGATAATTTTTATGAGAATTACTCACGCTATTATATAACCTAACATGTCGTTGTAATTAGGAAAAAACGTTCATAGTCCATTACGTAATTGTCGGCATAGCCCTTTTAATTCTGATGGCATTGGGGCAGTAAATTCATAATTTTGACTGATATCCATCAGTTTAAGTTTTAAATAGGTTGCATGAAGGAATAATCTTTTAAAGCCAATCTTAGTTAATTGCCTATTTTGCTCAAAATCACCATAACGTTTGTCACCGACTAATGGATGACCCTCTTCTCGTGCATGAACACGAATTTGATGAGTACGACCGGTATCAATGGATACTTTCATTAACGTGTGTGCGGGAAAAAGTTCCAGCGCCGAAAACCTTGATTGAGCTTCTTTACCTGCTTCATGAATCACCATTTTAGCACTATGCTGAAAGGCTTGTTTTTCTATTGGATGATCAACAAATTTATTTTTAACATTCCATTGTCCCATTACTAAGCAGGTGTACTCTTTGATAGATTGCTCATGCTGCAGTGCATTTTGGGCATCTAACAATGAGCGTCGCGTCTTGGCTAACACCAAGCAACCACTGGTTTCCTTATCTATTCGATGTACAAGCTCAATAAAGGGTTGATGAGTTCTACTTGCACGCATAATCTCTATCACGCCCCATCGATCACCCGTGCCGCTGTGAGCAGCAATCCCTGAGGGCTTATTGAGGACTAATAAGTATTCATCCTCATGAATG
>CAYPHQ010000145.1:0-2185 GCA_964410595.1 uncultured Thiotrichales bacterium | reverse complement strand
ATCTTTGCAGTTATTGCGAGTGTGCCAATACCCTTATTGATTCCATTATTAGTTGACGAAGTATTACTAGGTCAGCCTGGTAAAGTGGTTTCGATATTTGATTCTTTGTCTCCTAATTCTGAGCATGGACCCATATTTTATATCAGTGGTGTTCTGATTTTTACAGCTGTTTTAAGAGTCATTAGTGTGATTCTGAATGTTTGGCAAACTAAAAAATTTGTTGGTGTGTCAAAAGAGCTGGTATATGGAATGCGCAAGCAAATGTTGTCACGCTTGGAACGTATTACCATGTCAGAATATGAGACTGTCGGAAGTGGTGCAGTGTCGTCACTTTTTGTCACTGATCTCAATACTGTCGACCAATTTATTGGTGAGACAGTGAGTAAAGTGCTTGTTTCGGTGCTAACGATTGTAGGAGTTGGAGTTATTCTCGTCTGGCTTCACTGGCAACTTGCTTTGTTTATTTTGCTTATGAATCCTATTGTGATTTATTTCACTATGGCGATGGGTAAACGAGTTAAAGATCTTAAAAGAAATGAAAACAATGCATTTGAAAACTTTCAGGGGGCATTGACCGAGACTTTAGAAGGTATTCAGCAAATACGAGCGAGTAATCGAGAAAAATTTTATCTTTCAAGAGTTGACAAGCTAGCGGCAGATGTTCGTGATCACTCAATGGCATTTTCATGGAAAAGTGATGCAGCCAATCGAGCATCATTCTTGATATTCTTAGTAGGGTTTGATGTGTTTCGTGCAGTCGGCATGCTGATGGTATTGTTTGCTGGATTGACTATTGGTGAAATGATCGCAGTTTTTGGTTATCTGTGGTTTATGATGGGTCCCGTTCTAGAAGTGCTGAATGTTCAATACTCTTATTTCTCAGCTAAAGCCGCACTCACTAGAATTAATAGCCTCATTCAATTGCCTGATGAGCCGTACTATGAAAACCAAGTTAATCCCTTTCTGAATTGCGATGACATTCCGATAGAAATTGATAACGTCACTTTCTCTTATGGTGATGGTCCTCTGGTGTTGAATGGTGTGAATCTTACTATTGAGGCTGGAGAAAAAGTTGCCCTTGTCGGTGCCAGTGGTGGCGGCAAGTCAACATTAGTTCAGGTATTGTTGGGTTTATATCCGGCTAATAGTGGTGATATTAAATTTAATCAGCATTCAGTAAAAGAAATAGGTATGAATGTTGTGCGTGAAAACGTCGCCTGTGTACTTCAGCATCCTGCGTTATTCAACGACACTTTAAGAAATAATCTTACGCTTGGTCGTGATGCGTCAGATCAACAACTATGGGATGTGCTTGAAGTCGCTCAGATTAAGGATGTGATTTTGCAATTGCCAGATGGCTTGGATTCGTTGATTGGTAGAAATGGAGTACGTTTATCTGGCGGACAACGACAGCGCATTGCTATTGCACGTATGGCTCTGACTGATCCTAAGGTAGTGATTTTGGATGAGGCAACTTCTGCACTTGATAGTGATACTGAGGCGCGTTTGCATGAATCCTTACAGACATTCCTCAATGGCCGCACCACTATTATTATCGCTCATCGTCTAAGTGCAGTTCAGCAGGCAGATCGAGTGTTTGTGTTTGATGATGGAAAAATTGTTGAACACGGAAGACATCAAGATTTGCTACAAGCGAGCGGATTATATGCTCGTCTCTATGGACAACGCCAAGTTGTTAATAGCTAGTTTATAAACTCAATACCCACTCTCAACTGATATCAGCCAACCTGATAGGGCTATGTCATGAGGAGTTTTTGTCAGCTTTGGAAGTGGAAAAGTATACAATTTGTAATTATTTGGGATTTGATCCTGTTTATCGATCCTTTGTTATATCATTGTTTTTATTTATATTTATTAGGTGTATGGATAGTTGAAAAATCATCACTCAGGCAAATCACCATATTTTTTCACTATTAATTATGACTTAAATGTAATAATTTCGTCATAAAGGCAACCTATACTCCCGGCTTATCAGCTGAGCTGATATTCATCATATAACTAGCCGGAGAAAATCATGATCTATTTACCCGCATGCACACGCAGTTTCATGAGTGCGCTCATAATATTTGTATTGTCTGCAATATTGATAAATACTCAAGCCAAGACTTTACTGCATGTATGTAACCTCCATAAGTCAGTAGCCAGAGTATATTAATTAACCCTC
>CAYPHQ010000144.1:0-2242 GCA_964410595.1 uncultured Thiotrichales bacterium | reverse complement strand
AGCAAAAAATTAAACAAAGATGACAAAACTTTGAAATATATGCCCCATATACCAAACCAGGTATTAAAATAAATAATTCCAGATTAGGTAATGTTTTACATTGTTGAAACACCAGTACTCCGATAAAAAAACACAGAGTAAAAGGAATTAATTTCATAAAATTGCGATCTGATAAAGAGACACATATGAAAGTAGCACAGCATAAAAAACAACTATGCTGAGTGTGCACAAGATCACCTTGGTTACGAAATTTGTACGTGCATGTCTAGACTGAACATACACTTGGATTTGCTATGAATTATATTGAGTTAGACTCAATAAAGACTAAATCAATTATTTAATGCATTATTTTCAGATGACCGTCTTCTAGCTCGTAAATATTAGTCATGCGTTGAGCCAGGGTAAGATCATGTGTAACCACAACTAATGCTGTTTTGAAAACTTGGTTCATTTCTAGCAGTTGATCAAATACCTGCGAGGCTGTTTTACGATCTAAATTACCAGTAGGTTCATCCGCTAGTATAAGTTGGGGTTGAGTCACCAATGCCCTTGCTATGGCAACTCGCTGCCTCTCACCACCAGATAGTTCACTCGGTTTATGATTCAATCTTGTCTCAAGCTGCATGGATTCTAATATATTGATCGCACGCTGACGAATCTCGCGCACGCTCACAGCTCTCACCATCAGCGGCATCATAACATTCTCTAAAGCTGTAAATTCTGGCAGTAAATGATGAAATTGATAGATGAAACCTATATGCTGGTTGCGCAAGTTATCAGCACGCTGAGAGTTCACATCGGACAACGAATCCCCATAAAGAACGACACGACCACTGCTGGTGGCATCTAAACCTGCCAATAGTTGTAATAAGGTACTTTTGCCACTGCCACTGGCTCCGACTATAGCTATCTGATCAGACTCATATATTTCTAATGAAATATCATCAAGTACAGTGACATTTATGTCACCATCATGATAACGCTTACTGATACTTTGAACATCTAATAATAAATTGTTTTTGTTAAGTAATTGAGATGCCATCACTCATACCTCAACGCTTGTGCTGGTTGAGTACTCGCAGCTTTCATCGCCGGATAGATTGTAGCTAGAATAGTTAAAGAAAATGAGATTAGAGCCACAAAACTCACATCACTTACATGTAACGCAACTGGCAAATCAGTAATATAATAAACAGATGGATCTAATACTTTCTGACCAATCATCTGCTCAACAAACTGAATAATTGATTCTAGATTTAATGTAAGTGCTATACCTCCTAACACTCCGAACAAGGTCCCAAATATGCCTATCAAACTTCCTTGAATGATGAAAATCCATAATATGCTTTTGGACGAAATACCATAGGTCCTTAAAATAGCTATATCAGCCTGTTTATCTGTTACCACCATGATTAACATTGAAACAACATTGAAAGCCGCCACAGCTACGATTAAAACCATGATGACAAACATCATCGTTTTCTCCATTTTCACAGCTCTAAAAAAATTCTGATGGCGCTCCGTCCAGTCAGTCATCCAATACTTACCATTAAGTTCATTATTCACATGATACGTCAGATTTGGCACCATGAATAAGTCGGCTAACTTCAATCTCAATCCACTTACAGCATCACCATAACGATACAGCTTTTGAGCGTCACCCAGATGAATGAGTGCGGTATTTCTATCAAACTGATTCATACCAATCTCATATATACCCGCCACTGTAAAACGTCGCATTTTTGGCAATATACCGGCAGGCGTGACGGACGCCTCAGGTGCGATCAAAGTCACTTTATCACCGACCTTTACACCTAAATATTTGGCAAGCTCACTGCCAATCAGAATGTTAAATTGATTAGGTGTGAGAACATGAAGATTTTGATCAAGAAGGAAATCTTCAATATCTGAGACTTGAGTTTCGATAGCAGGATCAATGCCAGTTAATTGTACTCCTGCGACCTGTGAACTCTTTACAAGCATTGCTTGAGCCTCTATATATGGAGCGACTGCCACGATTTCTTCGATATGTTTTATGCTATCTTTTGCGCGCTGCCAATCCTCCAGATTGCCATGTAAGTTCAATAAATGAGCATGTGAGGCCATTCTTAACATACGATCACGCACCTCACTGTGAAAACCATTCATTACCGAAAGCACTGTAATAATCACAACAATACCGAGGGCGATTCCCAACGCGGATGACAGTGAAATAAATGAAATGAAATGATTACGCCGCTTA
>CAYPHQ010000143.1:0-2301 GCA_964410595.1 uncultured Thiotrichales bacterium | reverse complement strand
TTTATAAAAACTTTCAATAATTTGATATCTATAATCAGCTATATTATCTATCGCAAATACAGGGATGCTCAAACCTAATCCATCTATTGATGACTTAATTTGATCATCACATAACACTGCCACTGCACCCCGTTGCATGGCATCTTCCACATATTGATTATCTTTATGCGCTAAAAATAAATCCCCTTTTTGAGTATCCCGACTATATTCAGAAATCCCATCCACAAAAATATCATCACATGACTCAATTAATGCCCACTCTGATAACAACTCAGAAAGTTGCCAACTAGATCTAGTCTGATGAACTATCATTTGACGCCACCCACTGCTAGTGCCATCTGGCCTTCATTAGAGTTAATCTGATCTGGCACTACATTCATTAATCTAAGTGTGCCTTCTGCAATATTGGCAAACACAGGGGCAGCTACTTGGCCACCCGCATAACCGTTTTGTGTGGGTGTATCAATCATGACAACAACGACTATCTTAGGCTGCTTGAAAGGCGCTAAACCTGCAAACAATGCAACATAGTCAGTATCAGAATAACCACCTTGAATGGATTTCTTAGAGGTTCCCGTCTTGCCTGCAGAAGAATAAGCCTTCATCCGTGCACGGTGACCAGTGCCACCAGCTGATATAACTGCTTGCATCATATGTAATACGGCTTGTGCAGTTTCAGCCGACATCACTCGAATACCCAGCGGCTTCTCTTGCTGAACAATAAACGAAACTGGATACAAAACACCGCGATTAGCAAACACAGAATAAGCGCGTGCGAGTTGTAAAGTTGTGGTACTTAAACCATAACCATAGGCAATCGTTGCATGTTGCAGTTTATTCCACTCAGAGTAGTTCTTTAATTCGCCCTCACTCTCTCCCGTGATGCCCGAACCACTTAGCTGACCAAATCCCACCGCCTGATAAATCGACCAGATTTGTGAGGGATCCATACTTAATGCAACTTTAACTGCCCCCACATTACTCGATTTAGCTATCAAGGTTGCAAGATCAACACGACCATAATCTCTAGCGTCCTTTACCTCTAACTCACCGTACTGGTAATAACCTGGTGCAGTATCAATCTGCCTCTGAATTTGAGTAAAATCAGACTCTAATTGCGCTGCTATTAAAAACGGCTTAATAGTTGAGCCGGGTTCGAAGCGATCAGTAATAGCACGGTTACGCATTTCATTATATTTTGCGTAACGACGATCGTTAGGATTAAACACCGGCAAATTTGTCATCGCCAATACTTCACCTGTATCAACAGATAACACAACTACAGAGCCTGATTGTGCTGCATGTAATTGAATTGCATGACGTAACTCACGATAAGCCAAATACTGAATACGCTTATCTATTGACAATTGCAGTTCTCTGCCTTCCTTAGCCGCCTCTATTAACTCCACGTCAGCAATCACCTGTCGGCGTCCATCTTTTATGACGCGCTTGCTGCCAGGCTCACCATGCAACCAGTCATCATAAGCATGCTCTACACCCTCAATTCCCTTGCCATCAATATTTGTCAAACCCACCACATGAGCTAACATTTCACCTGCAGGATAATAACGACGATATTCCTCACTCACAGAGATTCCCGTTATCTTTTTTTCTAGAATAGCTTCTGCAACATCTGGTGGTACATGTCTCTTTAAATAAACAAAGTACTTATCTGCTTTTTGTTGGATTTTTTTAATTAATTGGACCTCATCAAGTTGTAAAATACTGGAGGCCAATTTGACAGAGTCTAGATTATTTAAAATCACTCTCGGATTAGCTGATATTGAGTACACTGGGGTACTGATAGCTAAAGCTTCACCGTGACGATCATTAATCACCCCTCTATGTGCTGGCATCTCAACCACACCTATCTGTGTTTTTATCCCCTTTTGTTCATAAAATTCTGCTTCTAACCATTGCAGTTGTATCGCTCGCATGAACAGCAATACAAATATCAACAAGATCACAGCTAAAACAAAATATCTGCGTCCTTGAAACATATTAGTAGTTGCTTTTTTCATTTAGTCTAATTCCAACATAACAAGATCGGAATAATCTAAAGCCTGCATACCTAGCTTTTGCGTGGCTATTTTCTCTATACGTATTTCATTCGACCATGCACTTTCCTCAAGTAAAAGCTGCTCCCATTCTGTTTGCAATCTATTATGATTAAGTTGTAGTGCCTGCAACTCTATAAAATACCGACGTTGCAAATGTTTGCTATATGCTAACCCTGAGGCTGCTATCACCACACACAGATAAACACTTATGAATAAACGCAAATTCATTCAAACACCTTTT
>CAYPHQ010000142.1:0-2311 GCA_964410595.1 uncultured Thiotrichales bacterium | reverse complement strand
CACAAGAGGGTGGCATGGGGATCATACACAAAAACATGAGCGCTGAAAGTCAAGCGAGTGAAGTCCTTAAAGTTAAAAAATACGAGAGCGGTGTTATTCAAAATCCAATCACCGTCGGTCCCGATGTGAGTATTTCAGATGTGTTAGAGATTACGCATTCAAATAATATATCGGGTGTGCCCGTGGTTGAAAAAGAGCAGCTTCTGGGGATTGTTACTAGTCGAGATTTGCGTTTTGAAACGCACCTAGATGCCCCCGTGAAAACTATTATGACGCCCAAAGAACGATTGGTCACGGTTGAAGAAGGAGCAAGTCTTGATAAAGTTCAGACATTATTACATCAACATCGCATAGAAAAAGTACTTGTGGTGAATGATTCATTCCAATTGCGTGGCATGATTACTGTAAAAGATATACAAAAATCATCTGAGCACCCAAGTGCTTGTAAGAGTGATCAAGGTCAACTGTTAGTGGGCGCAGCGGTTGGAGTTGGTGCAGGCACAGATCAACGAGTACATGCACTGATCGAGGCTAATGTCGATGTGATCGTGGTAGATACTGCTCATGGTCATTCACAGTCTGTATTAGACACGGTTAAGTGGGTTAAAACTCAGTATCCGAATGTCCAAGTGATAGGTGGCAATATTGCTACTGAAGCGGCAGCGAATGCGTTAATAGACCATGGTGCTGATGCGGTTAAAACCGGCATCGGTCCGGGATCAATATGCACGACACGTATTGTTGCAGGAGTAGGCGTGCCGCAAATAACAGCGATTGATAATGTGGTTAAAGCTGCACATAAGAGAGGTGTACCAGTGATTGCTGATGGTGGCATACGTTATTCTGGTGACGTAGCTAAAGCTATTGCAGCGGGTGCTGACACTGTGATGATGGGCAGTTTGTTTGCTGGGACAAAAGAATCACCTGGTGAGGTAGAACTATATCAAGGACGTTCTTATAAGACTTATCGTGGCATGGGTTCTATTGGTGCGATGCAGCAGGGGTCTAGTGACCGTTATTTTCAGGATGGTACGAGTGAGCAAAACAAATTAGTACCAGAAGGCATTGAGGGGCGAGTGCCTTACAAAGGGTCAATCACATCTATTCTACATCAAATGCTAGGTGGATTGCGCTCAAGTATGGGCTATGTCGGTTGTAGGAATATAACTGAAATGCATGAAAAAACAGAATTCGTCAAGATTTCATCAGCAGGCATGCGCGAGAGTCATGTGCATGATGTTTCTATTACCAAAGAAGCTCCGAATTATCATGTTGAGTAAACAATTACATGCATATGAGTGTTAACTAGATAGTCTATTTAAGTTTTATAACAAAAGTACAAAAATGCACATTAACAAGAACATTAATTTGTTCTTAATAACAGTGAAAACAAGCAATGACCGCATCTAACATACATGCGAATAGTATTTTAATTCTTGACTATGGTTCTCAATATACTCAATTGATCGCACGTCGCGTGCGTGAGGTTGGGGTTTTTTGTGAAATTTATCCTTGGGATTCTGAGCAGGCTAAAAGTACCTTATTTAAGGTTCAGGGAATTATTTTGTCTGGTGGTCCTGAATCCACGACTTGTGACAATACTCCATATATTCCTGATTATGTATTGCAAGCAGGTGTTCCTGTTTTGGGGATATGTTATGGCATGCAAGCGCTTATTAAAAAATTAGGAGGCAAGGTGAGTGAGTCTCCTCAACGCGAGTTTGGATTTGCTCAGATTACAGTGAGACAAAAAAGTGCTTTATTGCATGATCTTTATGATGAGCAAGATGATGAGGGTAATTCACTATTGAATGTATGGATGTCGCATGGTGATAAGGTGACTTCTATTCCTCTTGGCTTTAAATGCATTGCTAGTACCCCAAGTGCTGAGTATGCAGCAGTGGCAGACGAGAAAAAACAGCTTTATGGATTGCAATTTCATCCTGAAGTCACCCATACACAAAAAGGTTATGAAATTCTAAAGTCTTTCTTGTTCGAAATATGTGATTGCAATGACGACTGGACTGCCACCAATATTATTGATGATCAAATTCAACAAGTGCAATCACAAGTTAAAGATGAACACGTTATACTTGGCCTCTCGGGGGGTGTAGATTCTTCAGTGGTTGCCGCATTATTGCATAAAGCGATTGGTACCCAGCTCACCTGTATTTTTGTTGATACAGGTTTATTGCGATTGCATGAAGGTGATCAAGTGATGAAAACTTTCAGTCAGCACATGGGCGTTAAGGTGGTGCGTGTCAATGCAGAGCAAAGATTTCTTGATGCACTCGCTGGTATTGATGATCCA
>CAYPHQ010000141.1:0-2314 GCA_964410595.1 uncultured Thiotrichales bacterium | reverse complement strand
TCTAATAAGGATTTGGAAGAACAAACTAATCAAAATTTAATCATAAAAAAATTTGCTTAATAATCTATTACTTTCCTCACCGTAAAGTGCCTCACTGGTTCTTCACATAACACACTATTTATCACTCGCCACCTTGAATTATTCAACTGGCGCCCAAACCTTATCTTTAGATCAAAAAAATAAGGTAACTGTAATGCAAATTGAACAATGTACACATAGCTTTCAGCAAGCACTGCAACAAGCTCAATCGCTAGCGGTAGAATCCAATCATACCCAAATCGAACCGGTTCATTTACTGGTTTCATTATTGAAACAAGAAAATAGCAATGTGGCAGCTATTTATAGATTGGCCAATATAGATCCCACACAACTGATCAGTCTGTGTCAAAGTCTAATTGATACATTACCTCAACTTTCTTCGCATAGTGGCGAGATGTCGATCTCATCCAACCTGAATGCCTGCCTGAATCGCTGTCAAAAATTAGCACAGCAATGGCAAGATAAATTCATTGCAACGGAAACATTTGCCTTAGCTGTGCTTGACGAAAAGGGTGAGTTAGCGAAGCTTTTTAAGCAACTTGCACTCGATAAAAAAAACGTACAAAACGCCATTGATAATATCCGCAAGTCTCATCAAATAGATTCTCAAAATGCTGAAGAACAACGAGAAGCATTAGCAAAATATACCATTGATCTCACTGAAAAAGCGCGTAATAACAAGCTGGACCCAGTCATAGGGCGTGATGATGAAATTCGACGCGCTATACAAGTTTTACAACGTCGTACAAAAAATAACCCAGTCCTTATAGGTGAGCCTGGTGTAGGTAAAACTGCCATTGTTGAAGGACTTGCACAGCGCATTGTTAATGGCGAAGTGCCTGAAGGCATGAAAAATAAACGCTTACTATCCTTGGATTTAAGCGCACTGATTGCAGGAGCAAAATTTCGTGGTGAATTTGAAGAACGCCTAAAAGCTGTACTTAAAGATCTATCTGAACAACCCGATCAAGTCATCTTATTTATCGATGAAATTCATATGCTTGTTGGTGCAGGCAAAACTGAAGGTGCCATGGATGCTGGCAATATGCTAAAGCCCGCACTCGCACGTGGTGAGTTACATTGTGTCGGGGCGACTACCTTAGATGAATATCGACAATACATGGAAAAAGATGCGGCCTTAGAAAGACGCTTCCAAAAAATCATCGTAGATGAACCTAACGTGATCGACACCATCGCCATCTTACGCGGCCTCAAAGAACGTTATGAAATTCATCATGGCATTGAGATCACTGATCCTGCCATAGTATCTGCTGCCACTCTGTCTCATCGATATATTACTGATCGGCAGCTACCGGACAAGGCTATTGATTTAATTGATGAGGCAGGTTCAAAAATACGCATAGAGATGGATTCAAAACCTGAAAAAATGGATCGATTAGAGCGACGCTTAATTCAATTAAAAATTGAACGCGAAGCGCTGAAAAAAGAACATGATAAGGCTTCTCAACAACGTCTAGAAGATTTACAACAACAAATTAATGACCATGAGCGTGAATACGCAGAATTAGAACAGATCTGGCGCAGTGATAAAGCAATACTTCAAGGTGTGCAGCATCTCAAAGAACAACTGGATGAAGCTCGTACAGCATTAGATCTAGCACATCGTGAGGGTGATTTAGGCAAAATGTCTGAATTACAATATGGCACGATTCCAGCACTAGAAAAACAAATAGCAAATGCACCTTCATCTGAGCAACAAACAACAACACTAATGCGAAATAAAGTCGATAGTGAAGAAATAGCGGATGTTGTCTCACGATGGACCGGCATTCCAGTCAGTAAGATGCTCAGCGGTGAGCAGGAGAAGTTACTGCAAATGGAAGCGCAATTAAGTCAACGTGTTGTTGGTCAAGAAAACGCTGTAAGCGCAGTGGCCAATGCAATTCGACGCTCTCGTGCAGGCTTGTCAGAACAAAATCGTCCTAATAGTTCCTTCTTAATGCTTGGCCCTACAGGGGTTGGCAAAACAGAATTATGCAAAACATTGGCAGAGTTTCTGTTCGACAGTGAGGACGCCATGATACGTATTGATATGTCTGAATACATGGAGAAACATTCAGTCTCGCGTTTAGTTGGAGCCCCTCCTGGCTATGTCGGTTTTGATGAAGGCGGCTTACTCACTGAAGCTGTTAGACGCAAACCTTACAGTGTGATTTTATTTGATGAAATCGAAAAGGCCCATCCAGATGTATTCAATCTATTCTTGCAAGTATTAGATGATGGACGTTTAACAGACAGCCACGGTCGTACAGTG
>CAYPHQ010000140.1:0-2362 GCA_964410595.1 uncultured Thiotrichales bacterium | reverse complement strand
GAAAAAAGTTCAAGATACAATTCTCATATCACCCCCTATAATTTCACAATTAGCCGCCGTAGGCGCCCATCAGGCACCTTATGAGTTTATATCTGACAAACTCAAAGTCATTCGACAATCTAGATCAGTATGTTTAGACGCTCTCAATCAATCTGGTTTACTAGCCCATTGCGCATCTTCTGAGGGAGCTTTTTACATTTTTGCTAAATTGAGACTAAATATGGATGACTTAAGCTTAGCCAAAACCTTGATACATAGATATGGGATCGCCACCATCCCAGGGAGTGCTTTCTCAGCGCCTGATGGGACCTATTTAAGGATATCATACGGTGCGTTAACTTCTGAGAATGTTGAACTGGGTATAAATAAATTGATTAGTGGATTAAGTGCATTAAGCCAATGTTAGACTATCCCAACATGCAACTGTAGATTACGTTCTTGAATTTCTTTACGCATCGCACAACGCATCTTGCCAGCTTGAAATAGTTTTTCTTCTGCTTCTGAATCTAGCTGCAAACGAGGCACAGGTAATGTTTTTCCATTTTCGTCTACAGAAACCATAGTGAAGTAGCAGGAAATTGCATGGTATTGTGTTTTTTCACGTATTTTTTCACCTTCGACCCGGATTCCAATTTCCATTGAACTTCGACCCACATAATTTACATGGCATTTAAATGTGACTAAATCACCAACTGTGATGGGTTTTTTGAAAACAACTTGGTCTAGCGATGCGGTCACTACATAGGTTTTACAATAACGAGACGCACATGAAAATGCCGCTTCATCAAGTAATTTAAGTATGGTGCCACCGTGAACTTTACCCGAGAAATTAGACATATCAGGTGTCATTAAGCGAGTCATAAATAATTGTTTTTGTTGTTTGATTTTCTTAGCCATCACACCACCTAAATAATTTTTACGAATAATATAATCATCAATTTCAATAGCTTATAAAGCATGTGGCTCATACCATGATGCCATAACAACAATTATAGTGTCATAC
Source organism: uncultured Thiotrichales bacterium (assembly GCA_964410595.1). Classification (GTDB taxonomy): domain Bacteria; phylum Pseudomonadota; class Gammaproteobacteria; order UBA4575; family UBA4575; genus UBA1858. Next base: position 1,359 of record CAYPHQ010000140.1, on the reverse strand, counting down.
ATGTCAAATGTGTCAAACTACGAAAGACCTATAACTGATGATTCTTTGGATAGGAAGACGTGAATTTTAACAAACGCGCTGTTCTTCGACGGACACACTTAAGCCTGACAAAAAGTGACAATGTTCTATACAATATTTGTAATTCCACACACAGAAGTTGTCACGTCACATTAATTACATCAAGATGATAGGCGAAAGCGACTAATAACCCAATACTACAAACAAACTCGACCATATTTATACTGTGCAAAATAAAACTTTAACAATCTGGCTAATCACTACACTCTCTCTGTTATCACTGCATAGTTTTGCACAAGAAAAATCTTTACCTGATGAAAATAAAATGTCTCCATCGCTGGAGCATATTAGATCTGCAAATATCATAACAGACTTTCTTAGCCGTTATCATTATCGACGCATTAAAATTGATGACCAGCTATCAGCCTCAATGTTTGAGCTTTATATCAACTCTTTGGATCCTACAAAGAGCTATTTCTTGCGCTCAGATATAGACAAATTTAGCCGCTATATTCTCAATTTAGACGACGCATTAAAGATTGGTGATCTCAACCCTGCTTTTGATATCTTTTTAGTTTATCAAATGCGTGTAGAAGAGCGCATTCAATTTGCCATTGAGCAATTACAACAAGACTTTGATTTTTCTAAAAAGGAAAATTTCTACATCCGTAATGATGACAAAGAATTTTTACTGAACCTGAAAGAGCAAAATGAACACTGGCGCAAACGTGTTAAAAACGATATCTTGGCACTGCGTTTATCTGATAAAAGTAACGACGAAATAAAAGATACGCTCACAAAACGTTACAACAATTTACTCAAGCGCACACAGAAACTCAATAGTAACGATGTATTTCAAATCTACATCAATGCCTTTGCTTCAACCATAGATCCTCACACCAGTTATTTATCACCTCGCACTTATGACAACTTTGAAATTCGTATGAGTTTGTCATTGGAAGGGATCGGTGCAATGTTAAAGCTGGATGACGACTACACCGTGGTAGAAAAAATAATCCCTGGTGGACCAGCTGATATTGGCGACAAATTACATGCTAAAGACAGAATTATTGGAATTGCTCAGCAAGACGAAGAAGAATACACAGACGTTATTGGCTGGAGATTAGACGAAGTCGTCGCCTTAATTCGTGGCCCCAAAGACAGCATTGTCAAACTCAGAATCATCCCAGGAAATAAAGGCACTGACGCTACGCCCGAAGATATCAGTATCGTACGTAACAAAATTAAATTAGAAGAACAAGCCGCTCAAAAAAACATCATAACCATCAATGACAATACGGTAAAAGTAGGCATTATAACTGTGCCTACTTTCTATATGGA
>CAYPHQ010000139.1:0-2381 GCA_964410595.1 uncultured Thiotrichales bacterium | reverse complement strand
AGCAACCAGGCGTCAGGCATGAATTACCCTAAACCAAGAATACCTAGTTTATCGGAATGCTATCAGGGCGAAGTCGTTGGCCTAACTAAACCTAGCCACCATCGAATCAATACCAGAGCAGGCAGACTTGTTCACTTAACCAACAGTAGGGAGTACATGTTAAACAGATTGTTACTACAAATTAAGTGCTCATCACTGCCCGTAGAATGCTGATTTTCAATATCACCCCCGCATGATTAATAACTGATTTATATGAATTCAATATATTTACGTAAGTTATGCATTTCAATGCATTATTATTACCAACATTTACAAACCTTGTGATTGCATGATTGCAAAGAAAATTAACCATACCAGGAGGCTGAATTAATGGCTTTAAGCATTTATACAAATACCGCTGCATTGAGAGCAGGTAGCCAGTTAGCCCACAACCAATCGCGGCTTCAACGATCTTTTGATCGGTTGTCGAGTGGTAAAAAAATAAGCACACCTGTTGAGAACCCTGGCAGTCTTTCCGTTTCGATGAAGTTGCAGGCTGCAATCAATCGATTGAGCGGTGCTGAGAATAATGTAAAGAACGCTGTATCATTTTTGGAGGTTCAAGATGGACTCCTTTCAACGGTCGGAGAAATCGTGGATCGAATGAGTGAACTTAAGGGGCTTTCCAGCCAAGACCCGATGAAGAGTTCCCAGGATCGAGCGAGCTACAATAACGAATTTAAAGACCTTCAGGTTCAGTTGCATGATATTTCACAAATGACCTTCAATGGCGTTAGCTTATTTGCTTTTTTCACAACCGAAAAAGGCGAGGAAGACGCACTATTTAACGGTGCAGGTCAAAGTTCGCAGTTGGATCACACTATATCAATCTTTACGAGTGCTGATGGTGAATCAGGCTCTAAAGTCAGTCTGCACAAATCTTTATTATTATCCGCTCTAACTATAAAAAGTGATAAATCATTAGCTGGATCGGTTTCAGATGATTCTTCAGATTGGCGTACTATTGTTAAGGCAAATAAGGAGTCTTACACCCCAAAGAGTGATGTCTGGGTAACTCTTGCAAGCCCAAGTATAGCAAACACCATCGATCTCCAGCAAATATCAGTTGGCGTGATTACTCAAGTGCTTGAAAATATTTCATTCCTTCGTGCTCAAAATGGAGGGGTGGCATCTCGAATGGCATTTAATTCAGAATCCATAATTCAGCAAAGAACCAATATGCGGGCAGCATTGGGGAGAATGATTGACGTCGATGTTGCCGAAGAGACAACAAATTTGGCTAAGTATCAGGTCCTCTCGCAAGCGGCTGCCTCGATTTTGGCACAGGCAAACTCAAACACAGAATTAGCACTTATGCTTTTAAGATAGCTCAATGAAATACACAACTTACAGCAGACCATACCCGCTGCGTCTATATGCTGACATTAGCATAACAGGGCGGCCTCCTTCATATACGGACACATTTAAAAACTCACACTTAACTTTTTATCATCTATGTCCTTCAAATACTCCTTGAATCAAACAATTTCCATCTTTGAGACCTCACCACCATCAAGTCCAAATACCAACCATTCATAATTATGATTAACTTCAAATTACTTCATATGGGGCAGCTAATAACCAACTGCAATTTATTCTAAACATTAACTTACACTGATTTTCTTTATTACCAATGAATACATCATTCTACACCTGAGATTATAATTCAATGCAACTGCACACGTACTCAATTGCTACAACTCATGAACTGTAGCTTACACTATCTACATTCCAATGCCTTGATATTATTTTTCATCTACATTTTCCCCTCCGGTTTTATCCATCCTACAACGGTGACTTGAAATTTTATAAACAAATAGAGGAATTTTTTACTAATTATGAACATAATGCACAAATATACATATTAATGCAATAATATGCTTTTTTTCAACAAGAGGTGTTACCCCCTCAAAACAATTACATGGGTAACTCGATCTGCAAGGAGGCAGTTCGGACAGACAAACCATAGGAGATACACAACATGTCTATAGCAATATCAACTAACACATCGGCTCTGCGTGCAGGGACGATGCTCGCACTCAATCAAACGAAACTTCAAAAATCTTTTGACCGCTTAGCTAGTGGTAAGAAGTTGACCTCACCGGTGGATAACCCTGGTGGGCTAGCCGTCTCGATGAAGTTATCCGCGGCAGTCAATCGTTTGGCAGGGGCTCAAAACAATGTCCAAAACGCGATATCCTTCCTGGAGGTACAGGATGGGGTGCTTGATACCGTGGGCAAAATCATTGACCGGATGAGTGAACTCAAAGGACTGGCGAGCCAAGATCCGATGAAAAGTGCTCAGGATCGGGCAAGTTACAATAATGAGTTCAAAGACTTGC
>CAYPHQ010000138.1:0-2390 GCA_964410595.1 uncultured Thiotrichales bacterium | reverse complement strand
GCGTTGGTAATAATTGATATTAATGCCTACATGAACGATCCGATTATGAATGCCTATATGAGTGGCCCTGCTGTTCAATCTCGCAGTAGTGAAACTGTAGCAATAGATGACAGTGCAATTCATCAACACTATCATGAATTAACTGTGAAAACAGGCGCATCGTTTAGCATGGTAGCAGCGCAGCTGCAGCAGCTTGGAGTGATAGACCGTCCAGCCTATTTCAAGGCTTGGGCAATATTTAAAAAACAAACTCAGATGATCAAACCGGGAGAGTATGTTTTTATACATAGTCAGAGCCCCAGGCAGATTTTATCTGATTTAGTGTCAGGTAAGGTCAAGAAATATCAAATTACAATAGTAGAGGGTAAGCGCTTTAAAGATTTTTTATTCGACTTGCACCAACATCCCAAAATAATAAAAACCATTACAAATTTTGAACAAATCTATCAACAGTTCAACATAAAGCATGCTTCGCTGGAAGGACTTTTTTTTCCTGATACATATATTTTTGATGCGCACACAACTGACATTCAAATTTTGCAACAGAGTCACCAGCTATTGATGTCACATCTGCATTCTGCTTGGCAGAATAGAGATATTAATCGTCACTTGAAGACACCTTATGAGGCATTGATACTAGCATCAATTGTTGAAAAAGAAACTTCTGTTTCTGCAGAACGTGCACGTATCGCAGGAGTATTTTTGACGCGTTTAGATAATGATATGCGCTTGCAAACTGATCCAACTGTTATTTATGGTTTAGGTGATAGTTTTGATGGTAATTTGACGCGCAACCATCTACGAGAAGCGAATCCTTATAATACCTATATCAATAAGGGTTTACCGCCTTCACCTATTGCTCTAGTCAGTAAAGCTTCTATGATGGCGGTTATGCATCCGCAATTCACAGGAGATCTATATTTCGTTTCCAAAAAAGATGGTACTCACTATTTCTCTAAAACCTATCAAGAACATATGCAGGCTGTTCGTAAGTATCAGCTTAATTAAATTATGAAAAATCGATTTATCACTCTTGAAGGTATCGAAGGCTCTGGAAAGAGTACTCAAATGCAACTTACCCAAGAATTTCTTGAGCAGCACGGTTGCCGAGTTGTTCGTACACGTGAGCCTGGTGGTACAGAATTAAGTGAAAAAATTCGCGATTTATTACTTTCTAATGAATTACAAACTATGCATGAAGATACTGAGTTATTGCTTATGTTTGCCGCGCGTGTTGAGCATGTGCAAAAAGTCATTAGACCTGCACTTGAAAAAGGTCTGTGGGTGTTGAGTGATCGTTTTTATGATGCCACTTATGCCTATCAAGGCTATGGACGAAACATTGATATCCAAAAGATAGATCAATTACGAAAGTTTTCATTATCAGAGCTATCTCCTGATAAAACTTTTTTGTTAGATATTGGCTTATCGACTAGTTTAGAAAGAGTAACTCAGCGCGGTGAAAAGGATCGCTTTGAAAAAGAAAAAGTCGATTTCTACACTAAAGTCAGGCAAGGTTATTTAAATCTGGCTGAACAGCACCCACAACGTATTTGTAGAATTGATGCGGAACAAGCAATTACAGATGTGCAATCCGATATCCAAAAGCAGTTACTAAATTTATTTGATGATGACTATGATGCAAGTAGCTAATGTAAAATATGACATAGAAATAACTATGAATAGTGATATGGACAATAGCTATTTGATAGTCAGCTACATATAACACTTTAATTATACTCACTAATGAATAATCATCATTATCCTTGGCACCAAAAACAAGCAGATCATTTTGCTCGCTTGATGGCTGATGATAGTCTTGCTCATGCCATGTTATTCGTTGGTCCAACTGGTGTTGGCAAACATGATTTTGCGCATAAGCTTGCCAGTGCCATGATATGCGAGCACCCGCATGAACATATGCAGGCATGCGGTGTATGTAAAAATTGTTTGCTCATGAAAGCAGATACATTCCCTGATTTTATCTCTGTTGCAGCTGAAACAAATAGCATCTCAGTTGAACAAGTGCGAGAACTCATTCAACAGTTATATTTGACTCGGCATTTTCAAGCCCCCAAAGTGGTGATTATAGAGTCGGCCCAGCTACTAAACGTCAATGCCGCTAATGCTTTATTAAAAACTTTAGAGGAGCCTCCTGAATATACGCATTTGATATTGGTAGCAGATTCTCCCTTGTCGTTGCCAGCCACTATACGTAGTCGTTGTCAGATAGAAACTTTTCATCCTCCAGTGGAGCAGATTTCAATGCAGTGGCTTAAGCAGCAAGCTAGTGATATTGACTGGGAACCATTATTACGTGTCGCACAGGGTGCACCTTTGAAAGCTCTTGAATATCATGAAACAGAGTTACTCGATCAAAGAATTACAGC
>CAYPHQ010000137.1:0-2432 GCA_964410595.1 uncultured Thiotrichales bacterium | reverse complement strand
CCGGCAACAGTACATACACCAATTGAAAAATTATTCAAACCAGCAAGTTGATGAGCAAGCCTGGCGTATGGGACACGTGATAAACTTACAAGAATGGCTAGCTGCGCGTTGATGGAATCTACTCCATATTTGACAAAATCGCAGACTTCACATCTTCTAATTGAGCATCAATAGTAATCATCTTACTCGTGGATTGTTTAATTGCCGTATCGGGATCTTTCAGGCCATGACCTGTCAGTGTACAAACAACCGAACTACCTGCTGGAATTTTGCCACTAGTAATATCTCGTAAAGCACCAGCAACTGAAGTCGCTGATGCCGGTTCACAAAATACACCTTCTTCACACGCTAAGGTCTTTTGTGCAGCTAAAATCTCGTCATCTGTGCATTCATCAAACCATCCCTCTGATTCTTTAGCCACTTTCCATGCTTGATCCCAACTTTGTGGATGACCTATGCGAATCGCTGTCGCAACCGTATCTGGATTATCTACCATGTCACCGCGCATAAATGGTGCACTCCCCGAGGCTTGATAACCGACCATCTTGGGTCGTGATTGAATGCTGGCGTCTGTTGGAAATAAACAATTACCCTCACATAAAGCACATGACTGAGTTTGTATCGAACCTTGATGGCTACAGGATTCTGTATAACCGATCCAATGAGCTGTAATGTTACCTGCATTGCCAACGGGTAAGCAGTGATAATCAGGAGCTTTGCCTAAGTCTTCGATTATCTCGAAAGCTGCGGTTTTTTGTCCTTGGAGACGGTATGGATTTATACTATTAACAATATCAACAGGGGCATGATCTGCCACTTCTTTTACCAGTCGCATTCCGTCATCAAAATTACCGCGCACTTGAATCACTATCGCACCATGAATCATAGCCTGAGCTAATTTACCCATGGCAATCTTACCATCAGGTATGAGCACAAAAGCACGAATACCTGCACGCGATGCGTAAGCTGCAGCTGCTGCAGAGGTGTTACCCGTAGAGGCACAAATAATCGCTTTGCTACCATCTTGAACCGCTTTAGTGACAGCAACTGTCATACCTCTATCTTTAAACGAGCCTGTTGGGTTCAAACCTTCAAACTTTAAATATAAATCCACATCGCGTTCATTAGCAACGGTAATATTATGACAACGAATTAATGGTGTTTGTCCTTCACCTAGACTAATAATACGACCATTGGGATCTAAAGGCAGACGGGAAAGATATTTTTTAATTAATCCAGTGTAATGCGATTTTGGCTCATTCATTTTGTTAATCCAAAGTTTCTAGTCGAATACTAACAACTCGTTCTGAAATCGTTTTAAGGGCCTCTATTTTTTCAAGTGCAATCATCATATTGGATTCCAATACGCGATGCGTGAGAATAATTAGAGGTACGCTATCTTGGTCATGTTTTCGATCTTTCTGCACAACCGCTTCAATACTTATATTGTGATCAGAAAAAATACGAGTAATGTCAGCTAATACACCCGTTTGATCAAGCACCTGCATACGTAAATAAAATGCTGTTTCAACTTGCGGCATAGTAAGTATTGGAATGTTTGTAATCGCTGCGGGCTGGAAAGCTAAATGTGGAACCCGATTTTCCGGGTCAGAGGTAAGCGCTCTTACCACATCAACCAAATCAGCAACCACTGCCGAAGCAGTCGGTTCTGCACCTGCTCCAGGACCATAATAAAGTGTTGGACCTACTGCATCTGCCTGTATAAGCACAGCATTCATCACACCATCAACATTAGCTAGCAAGCGTCGATGAGGAATTAACGTAGGATGTACGCGCATCTCTAGGCCTTGAGCATTACGTCTAGCGATTCCAAGGTGTTTGATGCGATAACCAAGCTCAGAAGCATACTCCACATCAATGCCTTGAATATTAGCAATGCCTTCAGTAAATACTTTGTCAAACTGTAGTGGCACACCAAATGCGATTGATGCCAATATAGTTAGTTTATGAGCAGCATCAATTCCTTCTACATCAAACGTTGGATCTGCCTCTGCATACCCAAGAGCTTGTGCTTCTTTCAACACACTCGCAAAATCTCGACCCTTGTCACGCATTTCGCTAAGTATGAAATTACCTGTGCCATTAATAATTCCTGCCAGCCACTCGATTTGATTACCCGACAATCCTTCTCTAATCGCCTTGATGATTGGAATACCACCTGCTACCGCCGCTTCAAATGCGACTGTCACTCCTTGACTTTGTGCGGCTGCGAAAATCTCATTGCCATGCAGTGCAATTAGTGCCTTATTAGCGGTCACAACATGCTTGCCGTTTTCAATAGCTTGCATGACTAGTTGTCTTGCCAAATCCGTTCCACCGATTAGCTCAACGACAATATCGACTTCTGGATTATTCACAATCGATGCAGAATCAAGAGTCAGTTCTACTTTTGAGTGCTCAATATCACGCGG
>CAYPHQ010000136.1:0-2439 GCA_964410595.1 uncultured Thiotrichales bacterium | reverse complement strand
ATATTGATAGTACGTGCGCCTGCATCGATCACTTGTTCTATGATGCGACATAGAAAATCCAATTCAGATCGTCCTGCATCTTCCGGAGAGAATTCCACATCATCGGTATATTGACGCGCCTGTTTAACAGCCGTGATAGCTTGAGTCACAACATCATCCGGTTGCATACGTAGTTTTTGCTGCATATGAATAGGTGAAGTCGCTATGAATGTATGAATGCGACTCGATTGTGCAGGCTTGAGCGCTTCACCAGCGCGTTCAATATCACGCTGTAGAGCCCTTGCTAGCCCACACACCGTACTGTCCTTAATTGCTGCCGCCACAGCTTTTACAGATTCAAAGTCACCAGGACTAGCAATTGGAAATCCAGCCTCAATAACGTCAACTTTCATGCGCTCCAAGGCTTTAGCAATATGCAACTTTTCGTCCTTGGTCATCGATGCCCCAGGACTTTGCTCACCATCACGCAATGTTGTATCAAAAATAATTAATTTATCACTTGCACCCATTTCAGCACTCCAATCTTAAACTTACCGCATGACTCAGAATAGCTTAGATCATGTTGGTTAATTATAGAATAAATATGACAGAGATTCCTTCACACCGTTATTTAATCCAATACCTACGCCACCTATCCTACAGGCATAAATATTTGGTGTAGATGATTGAAAGATGTATGCGTTTTGCCTCGCCAGGACAATGAAGGCCGCTAACGCGGCAGCAGATTGAGGGCACTCTCACATACAAGCTGATTCGCGAGCGCGACATAGCTTAGCTGACAAGTAATATGTGAGTGATAGTCCATGTATTACATCATAGCCGAATCTTGAATCATTTGACAACTCAAGTTTATCAATAAATGAAACTGCAAATTATGCACTATGGTGGTGGAATTTCATCAGATTTTTGAACACTACGCCCACGCTTACGCACAATCCGCAACAAATAAGTCACCGGAGCCGACAATGCATATAAAACAAAGACGGCAAACATCAATTTTGGTGGATCAAGTGAGGCAACGATAAACACGCCAACAATGGCCAGCAGAGCAACAAAAGGGATTTTATTACGCAAATCCAGTTCTTTAAAACTATAGTAACTGAGATTACATACCATTAAGCTACCGGCTGCCAATGTCAGTATAAAAGACAGCATCCATAAACTCTGGCCTGACCAGTCTGTGTCATAACAAACCCACACATATCCCATCAACAGCCCTGCAGCGGCAGGACTTGGCAAACCTTGGAAATATTTTTTTTGCTCCACTGAACGTGAGTTAAATCGCGCCAACCGTAAAGCTGCCGTTGCAGTGTAAAAAAAAGCCGCCAACCAACCTAGTTTTTGCAGCCACCAAATAGAGTATTCTGCATACTGCAACGACCACTCAAACATCACTAAAGCTGGCGCCAAGCCAAATGAGACCATATCCGCTAGGCTGTCATACTCTTTCCCAAAATTACTTGTGGTATTTGTCATGCGAGCGACACGCCCATCCAATCCATCCAATATCATAGCAACAAATAAAGCAATGGCTGCGGCTTCAAAACGATCTAAAGTAGCTGAAACAATAGCGTAGAAACCAGCAAACAATGCGCCCGTCGTTAAAAGATTTGGCAATAAATAGATGCCTTTTTGGGGAGAGATGTTTTTGCTCACAAAATGCACTCAATGGGTAAAATTAGCCAATGTATCCTGACCTGCAATCACTTTATCACCTACACACCCTACTCGCTTTACACTAACAGGTAAATAAACCCGAATTAAGCAAGCAATGGCAGTAAAACCTAAACGCTCACCCTGACCAATGCGCTCACCTGGATGAGTATGAGTGCTGACATGTTGTATAACTGATTGTAGGTTAATTTCAAGCACTATTTGATCGTGTCCATCAGTCTCTATCCAAAAACTAAGTGTTTTACCATGCTGCGGTTTCTTCACCCATAATTCTCTCAACTTTCCCTCGGCAGGACTATGTAAGTTAAATTCACCTATCATGGATTGCCGAATAGTATAGATAATAGATTGACGTTGAAGGTGAGGATCAAAGTCGTTTTCTATATTTACAATGCGTCCATCAACAGGACTTATATTAGCCAATGGATCAGCAGGTGTTCGACGACGTAAATCTCTTACAAAAAAGATCACAATTATCCACAGTGACCATATCCAAACGTGATCGAATATTTCAACACCACTCAAACCGATGCTCACAAGCGTGAAAATAATCACTAAGGTTTGAAATTCTCTAGCAACGGGCAACATGATTTGAAAAAAGCACTAAAAATAACAAGGAGTACAAATAACAAAGCCACGCAAAATTTGCATGGCTTTGATGGAATATACTGACTTAGGAATCTCACAAATCATTGAGCCAGACCTAAGCTAATATTTTGTATTATATGATGTACTTAGTTCTTATCCTTATCCACCAATTGATTT
>CAYPHQ010000135.1:0-2441 GCA_964410595.1 uncultured Thiotrichales bacterium | reverse complement strand
CGTGAATAGCGGGAGAAATATAGTTGATAGGATCAAGGTTTTTCATAAGTTTTCTTTAGCCGTTCATAATATTGCAAAATTATCATACATATTGTTAACGTTCAAATATTAGTAAATACCCCAAAACCTGTTGGCAAAAGGGTTCCATACGCCAACTGCCATGCGCCAAGTACCATACGCCAACTGCCAAGTGCATGTTTTATCGGGTTTCAATGCTTAAACTTGGATTATTAATTCCCTCATGCATTTTGCTCTGGCTGTAAGGTCATATCCTTTGCCGCTGCCCAGCCCTATGCATTCGTTTGTCTGATAAGAAATGTGATATTCAATTTTTAGCTAATTTAAAATTATGTGTTGTTTTCGTATCTTTATTCTACCACAGTTAATAATAGCTGATGTAATGAGGTAGTATTATGGACATTTTCAAAAATGCAATTAGCCATAAAGACCTAAAATGGGATTATAGTGATCCCGTTAATGGCCAATCTCTTCCAGCTCCCTTTTTCTATGATCCTGAGATTTTTGAGCAAGAAAAAACACACATCTTTATGAACTGTTGGCATTTTGTTGGCCATGTTAACGAGTTTAAAGAGCCTGGCTCATACATTGTTCAAGATGTTTTTGAGCAAAGTGTCGTCATCACCACCGAAAAAGATGGTGATATTTATGCTTGGCACAACGTCTGTCGGCATCGAGGCAATCGCCTTATGAACGATCGTCGCGGGAAGGTTAATGGCATGTTACGATGTCCGTATCATTCCTGGTGTTATAGCTTAAATGGGGATCTGCGAGCTGCTCCACGCACTGAGCATCTGGATAGCTTTAGCAAAAAAGATCACAGTCTTCGCAAGGTGCGACTTGAGATTTTTGCCGGCTGGGTGTTTATCACGCTGGATGATAATGCACAGCCTATTTCTGAAATGATGGTAGGTGCAGAACCGGAAATGCGTAAATTTTTACCGGATATGGATAATGTTGAACTGGTTGAAGAAACGGACGTAATCGTCAACGCCAATTGGAAAGTTATTCAGGAAAACTCTATTGAAGGCTACCATTTTGATCTCAGCGGTCCGGTTCATAAAGATCTCGCCGCATTGATTGATTTCAAAGGTTACACCCTAACAGCCTATCAAAATTATTGGACTTATATTGGTCCCCCAAATAACAATGTCACTCATGCTTACGGATTGCCCCTTGACGGCGCGACATGGCAGACTGATTCCTTTTTTAATATTGGGCTATGGCCAAATACAACGTTCTATTCTTTTCCATACACCGATATGGTTGGTGTTTTTATTATGATACCACTAACACCAGAAAAATCTTTGCTACGATTTAGCTATTACGCACCAAGAGGTCGGCCAGTGCCAGAAGTGACCAAAGCGGCTATAAATTGGATGAATACTCAACTTGGCCCTGAAGATATTATGCTTAATGAATCCAACCAGAAAGGCTTACATTCCATCGGCTTCGGGTCAGGTCGATATTTAATCGATGACAAATTGCCTAATGAGAGTGAACATCTCGTGTTTAACTTCCACAAACTCTGCTATCAAGCCATCAGAGAATAAAGCATATCATTAGCGATCACATTCGGGGTTTTCTTATGTTTAGATTATTCCCTTATCCGCCTCGCTTTGACCGTTAAATCAAAGCCTTCGCCAAGGATACCCTTATGCTTTCAACCCTTCTAAATGCTCAGCCTCCAATTCCACTTCACGCAATTTGTGCACTGGCTGCATTGGTTGTCGGTGGTATGCAGATGTCTATGCAAAAAGGAACAGCCTTGCACATTGTTGTTGGCAGAGTATGGGTTGCTCTGATGACTCTTGTGGCCATGTCATCGTTCTTTATCTATGAACTCAAGGTCTGGGGTAATTATAGTCCAATTCATATTCTTAGTGCTTGGACTTTGCTGAGCCTTGGGGCAGGAATTTACTTCATACGCAAAGGCGACATTAGACGTCATAAGTTAGTTATGACCTCCCTTTTTTATCTCGCACTAATCCTAACTGGCGCTTTCACACTCTTGCCGGGTAGATTGATGAACACTGTTCTTTTTCAGTAATTTCACTTTTTGGAAAAATGCGCTTTCTTGATTAAGAGAATACCCATCCCCATAGCCTCCATCAATCTTTCCTGATGCCCAACACCATCACGTAATAACACATGATTTGCTGCATATTTGTTTCTCATATTGTTTTACACCAATCGCTATGCAGACACATAAAGTGAAGCAATTCAATTGGTTATATCAAATAATACATGGGAAATGGTGCTGGCGGAGAGCCAGTCATCACCTATTACAAGCATCAATCCCATAGTAACCCTAAGGAATACCTAAGGTTACCCTATAAGTGAATCCTGTCAACAGGCATGAGCTTGCCTACTAGCTATACACCAAGACACAAGAACAGATAGAGAGACGCTAAAGTACTCCT
>CAYPHQ010000134.1:0-2446 GCA_964410595.1 uncultured Thiotrichales bacterium | reverse complement strand
AATCACAGAAACAGAGACAGTTCCGATAAGACAGGCATTACATAGAGTGCTTGCACAACCTCTAACATCGACCATCAACGTGCCTAGCCATACGAACTCGGCGATGGATGGTTATGCAATCCATGGGGAGCAAATACCTAGCTCTGATACCGCAGTATTCAAGCAAGTCGGTATAGCCTATGCCGGTCGACCTTATACCGGTAAAGTTGCGACTGATGAATGTGTGCGCATTATGACAGGTGCAGTAATGCCGGACAGTACAGACACAGTGGTCATGCAAGAACACGTAGAAGTCAATCAAGATAATATACGTATCGATGCTATGCAAAAACCTGGTCAGAATGTTCGCATGGCTGGTGAAGATATTTCACAAGGTTCGCAAATTTTCAGTGCTAATTATTACTTACAAGCTGCAGATATTGGTTTAATCGCCTCACTAGGCATAGCAAAAGTTGAGGTAATACGTCCACTAAAAGTCGCTTTCTTTTCTACCGGAGATGAATTGGTTTCAATAGGAAACAAATTAAAGACGGGACAAATATATGATAGCAATCGCTATACACTGTGGAGCATGTTAACTAGTCTGGGTGCAGAGATTATTGATCTAGGCACTGTGAGTGATACGCCAGAAGCCATAGAACAAGCTTTTGTTTCAGCTTCACAACAAGCTGATGCTGTTATAACTTCAGGTGGTGTCTCTGTTGGCGATGCCGATTATGTGAAAAGTACGCTTGAAAAATTAGGTCATGTCAATTTTTGGAAAGTCGCGATGAAACCTGGTCGACCACTGGCTTTTGGTCAAATTAATGATGCGTTCTTCTTTGGCTTACCGGGCAATCCAGTCTCAGTCATGGTGACATTCTATATATTTGTTCAAGCCGCGTTGGAAAAAATGATGGGTCGAAGCGCAAGACAACGTCTACGCATTCAAGCCACTAGTCTATCCAATTTACGCAAACGACCAGGACGTGTTGAATATCAGAGAGGTATTTACCATATCGATGAACAAGGTAAATATAGTGTAACTAAGACAGGCAGACAAGGTTCTGGAATATTACATTCCATGTCTGAGGCTAACTGCTTCATATACTTACCTATGGGAAGTGAGGGTGCGCAAGTAGGCGATGAAGTTGAAATTTGGCCATTTGATAGTTTTTACTAATTTATGCGAATCAATTTCACGCGCAGCATCGTATAACTAAAATTTTAGAGTCAGATATATCATTCGCTCAATAATAAGCGTTGAAAGTCACTATCTGTATCGACAGAAATTCCAGGCATCTGATGACATTCATCAGCAATAATCTGATCACCGTTTTCTAAAGCGCGCAGCTGTTCTAATCGCTCCAGTCGCTCAAGTGCTGTTTGCTGGTAAGCGACAAACTGCTTCAAGTATCTACAGCGATAGGCATATAAACCTATGTGTTTGAATAGTGGATAGTCTTCAGCTTCAGTAATGAATTCGTCACGAACAAAAGGAATACTAGCTCGACTAAAATAGAGAACTTGTTGCTGCTTTGCCATAACCAATTTAACTACGTCTGGATCTAGATAATCATGAATATCATGAATTCTTGAGTATAAAGTAGCAATAGAAGCTGTCTGACTGGCACTTAGTAATTGTGCAACTTGCTTGATATTATCTGCGGGCATTTGAGGTTCATCACCCTGCAAATTGACGATTATTTCGTCGTCTTTATAACCAATTTTTTCAACTGCTTCGGTGATTCTATCTGTGCCTGACTGATGATCGCCACTTGTCATACACACATCTGCGTCAAATTTTCTTGCAGCATCAGCAATCCGCTCATCATCAGTCACTACATGTATAGAGCTGGCATCACTCTCACACGCACGTTGATATACATGCTCGATAATCGTTTTGCCCTGGAATTTAAGGAGAGGCTTTCCAGGTAATCGTGTAGATTGATAACGTACTGGAATTAAAACCCTGAATGATAATGCTGATGAGGACATAAGCTACGCTATTTCGCTCGGAAACTGGCATATTCATCTTCAGACAAACTTCGAGCATCTTCTTCTATCATCACAGGTATATCTTCTCGAATAGGATAAGCAAGACGTGCAGACAGTGAAATTAATTCTTGCTTGTCTTGATCATAGATTAATGGCCCTTTAGTAACCGGACAAGCCAGTATATCGAGTAAACTTTTATCCATGATGCATCCTAATTTGTATAATGGTTAATACACAAATTATAACTGTTTACGACTTGAGTGCCAGTAGCGTTTTGACTGTTGTTGATATGAAATAGGCAATTGTATTGCTTCGTTTGGATATAATTGAAAGCTGATAGCGCCATTGACAGCTGTGTCTAATGTTGGAAATAAAAGTAAAAGTGCGCCAGTAAAGGCGACATAAAACCCTGAGCAAAAAATTAAACAAGGATGACAAAACTTTGAAATATATGCCCCATATACCAATC
>CAYPHQ010000133.1:0-2487 GCA_964410595.1 uncultured Thiotrichales bacterium | reverse complement strand
TACATTATCCAGTACAACAACATCACCATAATTAAATGAAACATCTTTTATATCAATAACGACATTATTCATTTGTCAACGCCTCACTAATGATGTCGGCGGATTTTTTCATATTATCTATATAATCATAGGCCAACGGATTCAACATATAAACCTGACCATTAATCTCTTTTGCTAATACTGTTGCAGA
Organism: uncultured Thiotrichales bacterium; assembly: GCA_964410595.1. Lineage (GTDB taxonomy): Bacteria > Pseudomonadota > Gammaproteobacteria > UBA4575 > UBA4575 > UBA1858. The sequence goes on along the minus strand of CAYPHQ010000133.1, from coordinate 2,297 downwards.
TTTGTGATTAAACTGTGGTTGAGCAAAGACCGCTCGTATCTGTTCCTTATGCGCAAGTTTTATCAACCATGATAATGATGCTGCTTTTATGGTTTTTCCATTATGCTCTATCGATACCTGAGTAAAATTATATTGTTTGGCGAAATCACCCCAAGACGGATGTGTCACTATTAATGTTCTTTTACGCAGTGAATCGGTTTTTTGTTTTATATATAAGTCAATATCACTTAGCTCTTTAATAAAAGACTGAAGATTTGACTGAAATATAACTTGATATTCGCTTAAAAGCTCAGATAGTGATTCAGCAATCTTACTTGCAATATTTTTGACCTGTTCCGGATTCGTCCATATATGTGGATCACTCGCATGTGCATGTGCATGGCCATCATCACCAACCTGTTCACCAAGATGAACAATACGCATCTGCGGATTAATCAGACTCAACCGCTTAATCCAAGCTTGTTCAAATGGCACACCAATAGTGAAATAAATATCTGTTTTGGCAATTTGTGCCATTTGTGAAGGACGAGGTTCAAACGTCGCCGGGTTATCGCTAGCACCTACCATCACGAGTACATCAGCTGTATCTTTTACGATTTGTTCGACAAAATATTTTTGTGGCTGGATACTCACAGCAATTTGCAATCTGTCATTCGATATCGCATAAGCTATTTGCCCTAACGAACACAATATTAAAACCAAACTGATGAGTAATTGTTTAATCATGTTAATTGATCAGTGATTACAAATAGCACATACACCAACAATTTCCACCATGCCGGTTTGCATGGTAAAACCTAACTCAGATACCTTTTCATTTAATAAATTAGTGATATCTATATCATCCAGCTCGGCTACTGCTCCACATTGTTGGCATATCAAAAATTGACTATGTTCATGTGATTCATCTGGACCTCCACAACCAATATACGCGTTTAATGATTCAATTTTGTGTACAAGCCCCTGCTCTTGTAAAAAATCCAATGCACGGTAAACCGTTGGCGGAGCAGAACTGCTATGTTCATCTTTTAATTGATCCAGAATATCATAGGCCTTAACAGGCTCATGTGTCTGCCAGACAAGCTCTAAAACGCGTTGCCGCAACGGTGTTAAACGTTGTCCCTGTGATTCACACAGTTTTTTAGCTGAATCTAACGCTATTTTCTGACACTTTCGATGTTGGTGTTTAGCTGACCGAAAAGGCATAATTACTTTGTTTTTCATAATGATAGCGTGTTAATTGATGACAATATTGAAATGTTATAATATAACATTTTTGATTAAACAGAAACATTCATGCGCTTATTTTTCAGAATAGCTGTAATCATATTGCTAATGTCGCAATTTACCCTTGCGACACACGCATATGAGCATGATATTCATGACACAGATGCTCACCAGTGTCAGGTTTGCTTAAAGCTCTCTTCTATAAACCATGTTCATATCTCAACCATCCCCGACCTGTCCTTAAGAGAGTTGCTTGATGAAAGCATAATCATCACATCTATTTTTTACACTGAAACTTATCATCTAGATACATCTATTCGCAGTCCCCCTAACACCTGATGACCTGAATCACTCGGCTCAGCCGAAAAATTTAATTTCATCAGGAGAAATAAAATGAAGTTGGCAAGTTGCGCTTGCATATTGTTTATGAGCTATACATCCAGTATGCATGCAGAAGAAGCAGAAGTATTAGAAAGTGTGATAGTAACGGCAAGACCAATTAGTCTGCAAAGTGTTGAACATATCACTCAGCCATTTGCGATCCTTAATAATCAAGTTTTGCAGGAAAAAAAATCGTCAACCATCGGTGAGACGCTGATTAATATACCCGGTGTTTCGACTAATCGCTTTAGCCCTTTTGCCAGTCGCCCAGTTATTAGAGGACAACAAGGAACCCGAATTCAGGTAATGGAGAATGGTATTGATTCGGGTGATGTATCAACCATTAGTGTTGATCACGCCGTTACTGTTGATCCATTACAAGCTGAACAAATAGAAATTTTTCGTGGGCCCGCAACGTTGCTCTATGGCAGCGAAGCTTCAGGAGGTTTTGTTAATGTTGTTACTAATCGCATCCCGCAATACAAACCTGACGCTTTCAAAGGAAGTATGTACTCTAACTACAACACCAATTCATTGGAAAAAACTTTTGCGCTAAGCGCTACTGATGGTTATGAAAAAATGGCATTTCATCTGGACTGGATGAATCGTGATGCAAAAAACTATGAAGCAAAAAAAGGAACTATACTTAACAGTTTTTATGATTCGACAAATCTTAATGCAGGTACGTC
>CAYPHQ010000132.1:0-2553 GCA_964410595.1 uncultured Thiotrichales bacterium | reverse complement strand
TCATCGACCTGATCAGGTGCTAATTCTGCAGAAGGAGAACGCTCAATAATACGCCTTGGGATATCCTCTGAGAGTGTATTTCTATATTCACACAACTCATATACCATCATTTTTGCGACGTCTTTAAGCGGAGCATAACCGCCAGCCATATCGCCGTACAAAGTAGCATAACCCACAGCCATTTCACTTTTATTTCCTGTAGCAATCACCATAGAGCCAAATTTATTAGACAGCGCCATTAACAACGTACCGCGAATACGAGACTGTATATTTTCTTCTGTAGCATCTTTATTTGTATCCACAAACAATTCCGACAAGGATGTCTCAAAGGCACTCATTAGCGGCTCAATTTCGATGACTGAGTATTTCACACCCAAATTACTTGCTAACGCTTCGGCATCTTGCAAACTCATATCAGAAGTATATTTAGATGGCATCATTACGGCATGCACTTTATCAGCACCTAAAGCGTCGACCGCTAACGCTAAAACTAAAGCCGAATCTATACCACCAGACAAACCTACTAAGCCACCTTGAAAATGATTCTTTTTGACATAGTCTTGTAATGCCAATGTAAGCACCTGATAGTTGAGCGCAATACCCTCTGCTTGATTATGGAATCGATCACTCTTAAGTAAATCTTGTTGTTGTTGGTCATATTCAAGGATTAATGTATCCTCAGCGCAACTCAGTGCGCGACAAACTTCTTGTTGGTTTTTATTAATAGCAAATGAGCAGCCATCAAAAACTAATTCATCCTGCCCACCCACCTGATTCAAATAAATGATAGGCAATTGGCTCTCAACTCCACGCATGCAAAGTGTTGTCAAACGTTCTTTATGTTTATCAATGTGATATGGACTAGCATTAATATTAATAATTAATTCAGCATGTTGTTGTTTGGCTTGAGCAATTGGCTGTGGACTCCAAATATCCTCACAAATAGTTATGCCAACTGAGCAATTATTGATGGAAAAAACACAAGCCTCGGTACCAGGTGTAAAGTATCTTTTTTCATCGAACACATTATAGTTAGGCAAGCAATGCTTAAAATATTTCGCATGCAAACGCTGATCTTGCATCACTAGTGCTGAATTGTAGATCGCCCCATCTTGAAACCAAGGCGTACCCACTACCACTGTCAAACCTTTACTGGCAGCTTGTATGTTAGCAATACTCCGTTCAATACGCTGTTGAAAACCTAAGCGAAATAATAAGTCTTCCGGTGGATATGCTGATAACGCAAGTTCTGAAAAAACAATGCAATCAACTGGTGATTGAGACTGAATCTCGGTGATCTGATCAATGATTTTGTCACAATTCCCCTCAATATCGCCCACCAAGAAATCAAGTTGAGCTAATGCAATTTTAATCATATATGTTTTGTACCAATACTAAGTTGAGCTCTATTAATTTGTATTTAAACAGTGTATTGCAGTTAACCCTGTCTATTCCAGTTAATTATTAATACAGTAAACTGTATGAAAAGCACTGCTTAGGTCTACTACCATAATCATACTTCAAGCAACTTTTTTACCTATCAATCAAACTAACGGGTCTTAAAATTACCAATTAAACAAGTATTTTTACCGCTTATCTCTTTTCACCTCTGTAATGAGTAAGAAACTGTATTGTATTAATGAAGTTTTTAACTTTGCACGACAACGTTATGAACGACTGTGCATGCAAACATGAATAACCAAACAATGGTTGCTATCACAAAATAACTAACTAAGCATAATGCGAATACATCCCATACACACCCTATAATAGGAGCAGAACTAGATGAAAACTATACAACAAGGTTTTACATTGATCGAATTAATGATCGTAGTCGCGATCATTGGTATTCTTGCCTCAGTTGCATTGCCCGCCTACCAAGACTATACCGTCAGAGCGCGTATATCTGAGGTATTAGGGTTCACAGCACAAATAAAAACTTCCATGACTGAGTGCTTAATTAGCGAGTCATCAGCTGATAACTGTGACAGCGCCGATGAAATTGGTGTATCTCTTACTGACATCGCTTCAGCTTCAGATTACATCACCTCAGTTGCTGTCACCAGCAAGACTATCACTATGTCACCTAACTGGACAGGTGCTGATGGACTTGGAGCTGCAGCAGATACCACGGGCACAATCATCTTCACTGCTGACGATTCATCCAGTGGTGGGATTAAATGGAGCTGCTCAACCAGTGGTAGCATCACACAATATGTGCCCTCTAGTTGCCGTTGAGCAATATCGATCTGCATCAGCACCAAATATCACCCAAAACCAATGTCTTATTAATTTTTGTCTAATGCCTGTAATGTGCGCACAGCTGTTGATCAAACAAGCTAATAGCATCTACTGGCTCCTACAAATAATCACTGCTCTAATATTAGTTTGGAGCTTAATAACGCTCGCAGTCATTGATTTCAATATTTCACTATTACCGGACAGTTTAACTTTGCCTTTACTTTGGTTAGGTCTGATAGCCAACAGCTTCGAATTATTTTGTAGTCTGCAGGATAGCTTGTATGGTGCAATTTTTGGTTATGTATCTCTATG
>CAYPHQ010000131.1:0-2582 GCA_964410595.1 uncultured Thiotrichales bacterium | reverse complement strand
GAGATACTTAGGGCAGTATTTTGATTTAAAAAATACGCGGTGCGTAACTCAGCGATACCGCCATTAAACGTATATCCTGCAGAAAAGTCTGCATAGAATTGAGCACTTACAAGTGGTGTAAAAAGAATAAAAAAATAAAATAAGCTTGTGCTCATCAATGGCTTATATATGCTAACAAAACTATAAATTCTATCAAAATATTTACCCGATTAGAGTGTGAACAATTTTATTTTCACTTTGAACATCATTAACCAGAATTACTTTGAATTCAAATCTGACCTTAATGAGCAGTTCAGATGAGAGTGAATACATTCGAAGTCCACTATAAATGGGTTTACCATACACCTCATTGGTAATGTTAAAAACATCACTTAATGAATTCATGAAGCGCGTTTGGGCTGATAAGTATATGATGAGTCGGTTTGACTTTTGAAGAGCCTCATAAAAGTTATCAGTTGGAGCTGAAAAAAGTAAAAATGGTCTAAGACAAACTAATTTTGGTTTGATCAAAAGTGCCTTTTCTGCGTGTTCAATCTCGTTGTGTACGGATACATTCCACCCAAACTGTCTTTTACACAGTTCCTCCAATTCTTTGTCTTTTGGTGGAAAAGAGAGTTTTACCGGCTCTTTCCCAATATTGGAGAGAACCTTTTCTATGACAACTTTATTTGACAAATGATTAAGATGCCTTCTTTAGGCTTTAAGAACAGCGTAAAATTAATTGGTTCAAACAAAATCATAGTGGCAGCCCTAAGACCTTATCTTTCCTATTTATTATTAAATTTATCAAATGATAAAAAATATCCTTTTATTGATAATATTTATCAGCGCCCAAACAAGTTTCGGCGAAAAGGGATACGTGCTGCATAATCTGATATTTTATCACAATGATTTAGAACTGAGGTGCTACAACCTAATAGATGGCCCAGAGAATCAATTATTAATAGCAACCGATCAAGGTATTTATATACTGAACAAAGGAGGTGTGTCGTCTGCGGTGGATAAATTGAAAGGTTGGGCAAAATTTAATTTTTTGACTGACACCTTTGAAGCCTCAACAAAATATGAATTGATAGAGAGCGGTAAGTATTTAACCTTCGCTACAGCAGGCAGGTATCTCTATAAAGTAATAGATGGTAAACTAGTTGTGTATACCAAAACCTACTACAATAAATATCTAGAAAATGAAAGTGTACGAGCAATATCGAGTAATTATATTGCCACGTATGGGGGTATTTACACATTCGAATTCGATTCGTTAGTTAACTACCCTAACTATTCTTCTGGTAAAATTAGACGTTTCAATAACAAGACATTTGTAGTCTATGACGGATTGTTCTATGAGGAAGACGGTCAACCTCACTATTTCACATCTGCAATTGGTGAAATTCAAATAGGCGGCCAATCCATTGGCTATGGAGTAGATATCCTAGCGCTTAATGAAGATCAATATCTTCTATTTACCTCTAAGGGGATATGGAAAACCGACTTCACAAACCTAGAATTGATCGATGTTTCCATTAAAACTGAACGCTCATCAACCACAAAGTTTATTCATAAATATCCCAATGATGGAAGGATTCTTTACCTAATGGATGATAGTCTAAAGCTATTAGGCAAAGATTTAAATCCCGAGACTCTTTTAACCTTTAAAGAGGAAGTTGAGGATGTCGTCATAAATGAAATGAACGAAGACCTTTATTTTATTGATAAGAAAATAGTAGGATTAATAAGAAATAGTAAAATTCAAAAAATCACAGATAATACAGAGAAGTTTCACTCTATCCTTCCACTTGAAAACATTTTAGTTTTGACCTCTAATAACGGGCTCTTCAAACTTGATTTAAACAATTTAAAGCAAATCAAATTTATTAGTGATGAATTCAATAAAACCAGCCTTGAGTTTATAAAAGATTCTATATGGGCAGGCTCTGTATCCGGACTTTATAGCATTTCTTTAGAGGACTTTGAGGATTACACCGAGTTAAATAGTAAAGCCAAGGCAATCAATTCTATCTACTGGTTTTTCGGAGCTATTTTAGGGGTGCTCTTGACAATAATAGCCACTTTAGTATTTAGACTTAAAAAACGAACCCCTCTAGGATTATCGGAAGATATAACGCGAGAATCCATCTTGAATTATATTAATGATAACCTAAAAATTGTAACCTTAGCCTCCATTCAGAGAGAATTTAAAGTATCATATCGAAGGCTCTCTAAAATTTTAGGAGAGTCTCCGGGGAAAACTATTGAGAAAGAAAGGAAGAAAATACTCTATTCTAGGACTAACAAAAACAAAAGCATGGTAGAATTATCTGCTATTACTGGTTACTCTGTTCCATACCTTAAAAAGATCTACGGAAGTAACAAGCATTCCTATTAACCCTAATCAGCAGCGCCTGAGCTATTCTTGTCATTTAAAATTATCTCAAGATCATTCTCATGAAATATCCGAAAGCCATTTAGTTGGTAAGAGCTGGTCAAACAATATTATAATCTATACTCACTATTTAACTCAGATAGAACTGCAATTCTAAGTATTACATGCTCGACATATAGTTTCTTATCCTATTATTTCAAAG
>CAYPHQ010000130.1:0-2589 GCA_964410595.1 uncultured Thiotrichales bacterium | reverse complement strand
GGAATTGTTTATAAGGTTGATGAGGTAAATCTACAGGAAAAATTAGGATTTGTGTCACGCGCACCTCGATGGGCAACCGCGCATAAATTTCCTGCTCAGGAAGAGCTTACTATTGTTGAAGATATCGATTTTCAAGTCGGTAGAACAGGCGCCTTAACACCAGTAGCAAAATTAACACCTGTTTTTGTGGGTGGTGTGACGGTAAGTAATGCGACCTTGCATAACATGGATGAAGTTGAGCGTAAGGATGTGCGGATCGGTGATACCGTTATTATTCGGCGTGCTGGTGATGTAATTCCAGAAGTATTGAAGGTGGTATTGGATAGACGCCCGAAAAAATCTCATGCAGTTAAATTGCCTTCTGTTTGTCCAAAGTGTGGAGGCAGAGTTGTGCGGTCAGAAACAGAAGCTATTGCTCGCTGTGTTGCAGGGTTTGATTGTCCAGCGCAACGTAAAGCCAGTTTAAAGCATTATGTGTCACGTCTTGCCATGGATATTGATGGTCTTGGTGATAAATTGGTGGAGCAATTGATAGATAAAGATCTAGTGACATCATTAGATCAATTATATGACTTGGATGAGTCTACTCTGGCTGGTCTAGAGCGAATGGGTAGTAAGTCTGCGAACAATCTGCTCGCTGCTATTGAGAAAAGCAAAGCCACTACGTTAGCGCGCTTTATTTATGCATTGGGTATAAGAGAAGTAGGTGAGGCTACTGCAACTGCATTAGCCGCAACCTTTGAGCTTGATGAATTAATGAAGGCAGATGTGGAGCAATTAATGGATGTGCCGGATATTGGACCTGTAGTCGCACAGAATTTAGTGGATTATTTTTCTCAATCTAGCCATGTGCAAATCATACAAAAGCTGACGCAAGATAAAGGAATACATTGGCCACAATTAGATAATCCCATCAATACTGAAGGTAGATTGAACGGACAGACATATGTTTTAACTGGAACACTTAGTTCCATGTCTAGAGATCAAGCGAGTCAACAAATCAAGGCTCTTGGTGCAAAAGTGAGTTCTAGTATTTCAAAAAATACCACAGCCTTGGTGGCGGGAGATAAAGCTGGGTCTAAATTACAAAAAGCTGAAAAACTAGGTGTCCCGGTGATGACTGAGCAAATGCTCGTGCAGCTTCTTGAGAAATAATTAAACGATGCAAGCAATAATTAGCTTCTATGCACGTCTAACCTTGTTGCTTAATGTGCCGCAGGATGGCCCTGTGTCTGTTGTCTTGCAGAAGCTTCTAATGATTTTATATTTCATCAGTGGAACGACCAAGTCTCTAATGTTTTATGACATAACACGTAGTATGGCTTCTAGTGTTATTGATTTGTGTTTTTTGATTTTATTTATTCGTATTTTATTAGCCTCCAAACAACAACGAATTCACCAGACGCTGAATGCCATGCTGGGAGCTGGCATTATACTGTCGGCGGTATTGACGATTGCTGCACATAATTTAATTGTGGGCCCTGATACTAAAACTTTAAGCTCATTGGCTTCAATTATTTTTTTTCTTATATTTGCTTGGGTAGTGCTAGTTCATGCTCATATAGTTCGTCATGCAATGGATGCGACTTTGTCTGTTGGGGTGATGGTAAGTATTGGCTACTCCTTTGTTAATACCATTGTAGTGATGACCATGATGGGTTTGATGGGTGTATAGATAATGCATATTCATATACTTGGCATTTGTGGGACTTTTATGGGAGGCATTGCTCGTTTGGCAGTACAGATGGGACATCAAGTTACTGGTTCAGATATGAATGTTTACCCCCCTATGAGCACGCAATTACAGCAATTAGGTATAGAAGTTATAGAAGGGTATGACTCAGCTCAGCTGGACTGTCATCCTGATTGCATAGTAGTCGGTAATGTAATGACACGTGGCCATGAAGTCATAGAGGTACTGTTAGAGAAGAAAATTCCTATGTTTTCAGGTCCGCAGTGGATCAAAGAGAATGTGCTTCAGGATCGTTGGGTACTAGCTGTAGCAGGCACGCATGGTAAAACCACGACGACAAGTATGTTGGCACATATCTTAGATTATGCCGGTTTGGAACCTGGATTCTTGATTGGTGGAATACCTTTAAATTTTGAGCAATCTGCACGTTTAGGGCAATCACCATTTTTTGTTATTGAAGCCGATGAGTACGATAGTGCATTTTTTGATAAGCGTTCTAAGTTTATTCACTATCAACCTAGAACAGTGATTCTTAATAATCTTGAATTTGATCATGCGGATATTTTTCGTGATCTCACCGATATTAAGCGTCAGTTTCATCACCTACTCAAACTGATTCCCCAAACAGGCAAATGTATATTCAATGATGATGATCAAAACTTAATAGATCTATTAGCTATGGGTTGCTGGTGTGAACGTGAAAGTTTTGGCGAACAAAATGGAAGTGATTGGCAGGTGCAATCTACTATTGGCAGCACTGGTTTTAATATTTTACCCATTGGCGGTCAGCCTATGCATTGTGAGATGAATCAATTAGGAAGGCATAATGCATCGAATGCCATGGCAGCCATGGCTGCAGCTAGACATGCAGGCGTTTCATTGGAGATATCTATTGA
>CAYPHQ010000129.1:0-2627 GCA_964410595.1 uncultured Thiotrichales bacterium | reverse complement strand
GTTTTCCATTTGCTCATGCGGCTGAACATCAATTAAACGAGCATTTGTTATTGATCGATTCTTATCACTGTAGTCGATACAACACCCAAACACGACGTCTAACTGTTGAACAATTCGAAGCAATTTTCGCTAGAATAAACATCATTCTAAACAGCCAATAAAACCTATGGCCAGACAAGCCACAGATTTCGACTCCAAAGCATTTTTAAAATGCCTTACGCCTCAACCAGGAGTGTATCGCATGTTAAATAATAATGCTGACGTGATCTATGTTGGCAAGGCAAAGAATTTAAAGAAACGCGTTTCAAGTTATTTCAATAAGAGTAATAGCAGTCCACGCATTCAATCAATGATTCAATTGATTTGCCATGTAGAAGTAACTGTCACGAATACAGAAGCTGAAGCCTTGTTGTTAGAAAACAATCTGATCAAACAACATCGTCCTAAATACAACATTTTATTGCGTGATGATAAGAGCTATCCCTATATTTTCTTATCACAGCATGATTTTCCCAGTTTGAGTTTTTATCGTGGCTCAAAAAAGAAAAAAGGCGAATACTTTGGCCCTTATGCTAGCGTCGCAGCAGTACGAGAAACACTCAATCTGTTACAAAAAACTTTTATGGTGCGCCAATGTGCAGAAAGTTTTTATAAAAACCGTTCGCGTCCCTGTCTGCAGTACCAAATCGAACGCTGCACGGCACCCTGCGTTAATCTTATCAGCGAAAAGAATTATGCAAAAGACGTAGATTATGCGCGCAAATTTTTACAAGGGAAAAGTGATCTAGTCATTAACCATCTTATCTCAGAAATGGAGACTGCTTCATCTAACTTAGAATTTGAACACGCGGCCAAATTAAGAGATCAAATCGATTCATTACGCCAAGTCTCTCAACAACAATATGTGAGTGACTTGTCAGGAGACTGTGACATTATCACAGCACGGATATGTGACAACCTTGCTTGTGTGCAAGTATTTCAAGTACGCAATAAGATGAATCTTGGTAATAAAAGTTATTTTCCAAAAACGCCACATCAATATGAACAAGCAGAATTATTAAATGCATTTATTGGGCAATATTATTTAGATAGAAATCCACCCGAAGAAATTATCATGTCTGAACTGCCGGCAGAGTCAGAATTACTAGAAGAAATGCTCACAGCTCAGCGGGGAAGTAAAGTAAAGATTTCAGCCTCTGTTCGAGGTAAACGAGCACGATGGCTAGAATTTGCTAATAAGAATGTGACAACAGCTTTCGAAACCAAGCTTGCCAGTCGTGCTGGTATAGAACAACGTTATCAATCATTAGAAGCAATATTTAATTTACAACAACCGATTCAACGTATGGAATGTTTTGATATTAGTCATACTCAAGGCGAACGTGCAGTTGCTTCATGTGTTGTATTTGATCGTGAGGGGCCAGCAAAATCTGAATATCGCAAGTTCAATATTGTAGATATTACCCCGGGTGACGATTATGCAGCAATGCATCAGGCTCTGACGCGTCGCTATAAACGATTAAAAAAAGGTGAGGGTAAGTTGCCTGATATTTTATTTATCGATGGTGGTAAGGGACAATTGAATCAAGCAGGTGAGGTAATGCAGGCGCTCAATGTGACGGATGTATTAGTGATAGGTGTTGCAAAAGGTGAGGAACGCAGAGCGGGTTTAGAGCAATTATTTCTACTAGGAAATAAACAACCCATTACATTAGCGGATGATTCATTAGCCTTACATTTAATTCAGCAAATACGTGACGAAGCTCATCGCTTTGCAATTACAAATCATAGAGCACGCCGTAAAAAAGCGCGTACTATCTCACCGCTGGAACATATCCCAGGTTTGGGCCCCAAACGTCGTCAAAATTTACTTAAACATTTTGGAGGACTACGAGGTATAAGTCGTGCAAATGAACAAGAGCTTGTTAAAGTACCCGGTATTAGCAGACAATTAGCACTAACAATACTCGAAACTATGCACGGGAATTCTTAGCTTATGGTATTTACCATCCCCAACATTCTTACATTGGCCAGAATCGCCCTAATCCCATTATTGTACGTGACCTATTTCTCGCAGTTAGAGCAGGCTAAGCCATTGGCTGCTTGTATTTTCATGCTGGCAGGTCTCACAGATTGGCTAGATGGTTATTTAGCAAGAAAACTCAATCAAACTTCAAAGTTTGGTGCTTTCTTGGATCCCGTGGCAGATAAATTAACCGTCTGCATTGCTTTAGTGATAATCGTATATCAGCATGCCACAATGATGATTTTAATTCCCGCACTGATTATCATAGGAAGAGAGATTACAGTCTCGGCATTACGTGAATGGATGGCTGAATTAGGAAAAAGAGCAGTGGTGGCTGTATCTGCGCTAGGCAAAGTTAAAACCACATTTCAGATTATAGCCATTGTCATGTTGTTGTGGCATCAGCCCCTATTTGGCATTCCAGTATTCATTATTGGACAATATCTGTTAATACTTGCTGCGTTACTCACAATGCTATCAATGATAGATTATTTACGAGCAGCATTTAAATAAAAGCGTGCAATTAAAGTCAGTCGTACTCAAGAAAAACAGCTTGAACCACTAGATAAAAGTCGATAATTTAATTGAAATAGAATAAGCA
>CAYPHQ010000128.1:0-2632 GCA_964410595.1 uncultured Thiotrichales bacterium | reverse complement strand
CGGCTGCTATATCCGCGTCCATAATCCGCCCTTTGGCAGCACCCAGATTGGACTTGAGCAAGGTTACATGATCGGCAGCAAATTGAAGCCTGGACATAGAAGCACCATTCTGGGCCCGCAGTCCGGCGATATTTTCTATGGCAAAGGTGAAAACACCAACTGAAACCTCTCTAAGGCTAATCAGTCTCTCCTTATTAATTCCATCAATGGATGGGTTCGCAAAACGAAAGATCGTTGATTGATTTCCGCTCCCATAAAGACTTACTTTCAAGTCGCTTGTTGTGTCTATAGTGAGAGAGGAAAGCAGCATGGATTTATGAATACTCACTTTTGTTCCTGAGTCTCCTTCGGCACTTACATAGATATTCATTGTGTTGTCCAGTGCACTTGAGCCGTTAAAGATCCCCTCCACACTACCTTGCTTTTCTGTGTATCGGGCAAATAGGCTCACTTGATTAAACTTTTCCTGAGCAAGCTCATAAATTTGAACCTGCAGATCTTTAAACTCCCTGTCGTAGGTACTTAGATCAGATTCATTTTTCATGACATCGTTGTAGAGACTGCGAAGTTCAGACATGCGATCCACTAGCTCACCAACTGTGGATAACACTCCATCCTGCACCTCAAGAAAGGATATCGCATTTTGGATATTCTTATGGGCACCCTCAAGGCGATGGATTGCACTGCTAAGCTTCATCGCTACGGCCAAACCACCTGCATCATCTGCTGGGCCAGTTATACGACTACCACTAGCAAGCCTAGTAATACTTTTCTGTAAAGCCTGGTTGTTGCGACCAAGGAAGTAAGTAGCTTTCTCAGCTGCAGTGTTGGTGTGTACGGTAAATGACATAATGAGTATTGTTTAAATTTTGATTAGCGCATTAAAACTAATGAAATTTCGCTGAGTGAATTTGCCTGAGCCAACATCGAAGCAGAGGCTTGGACTAGGATATTATATTTTGATAAACGAGTGCTCTCGGAGGCCATATCAACATCTTCGATGCGCCCCCGACCAGCGTTCAAATTATTCTTTTCTTTGGTTAAGTTGTCATAGCCATATTCAAGCTGGGACATCGATGCACCATTTTGAGCCCTAAGAGTTGCAATATTTTGCAAGGCCTGAGCGTAGACACCAACGGATACTTCACCTAAACCAATCACGCGGTCGGTCCCGGTGGCATCGGTACTTTCACTGGCAAATCGAAAGATTGTCGCCTGATCCCCGGATTGAAAAGTGTCTGACTCAAGTGTCGAAGCGTTTATCGTGAGTGCAGAAAGAAGTAATGCCTTATGAATACTTGCAACTGCACCATCATTCCCATTTGCATTCATATATACCTGCATGGTGTGGATCTCAGAACTGGAACCTTCAAAAAGGGCAGGGGAGCCATCGGGCGTAGTCTGACCAAATAAACTCACCCCGTTAAATTTGATCTGTGACATTTCAAAAAGCTGTACCTGCAAATCCCTGAATTCCTTGTTGTATGATTCACGATCTGTTTCGTTTTTCATCACATCGTGATAAAGGCCTTTAAGTTCACTCATCCGGTCGACGATTTTACCTGCATTGGAGAGTACGCCATCCTGCACCTCGAGTAATGAAATTGCATTCAATATGTTTTGCATGGCTGCACTTGACCTCATTACCTGAGATTCAAGTTTCATAGCCACGGCCATTCCTCCCGCATCGTCGGATGGTTTCTCGACTCTCTTACCACTTGAAAGCCTGGCGATGCTCTTCTGTAGATTTACATTATTTCTACTTAGGTGAAGACTTGCCTGAGTGGCTGATGCGTTTGAATTAAGGGAAAGGTTCATATTATTAATTATAAATTATTGAAAATCAGTTACTTGTGATAATATATATAAGCTTAAGTTAGCAATTGTGGGCGAAATATTTTGTATTAAAGAGCATAGCAATGCAAAATATACAATTTTGTGGTAAGAATTTCTGTTGCATGTGATAAAAAGAGTTAAAGGGAGTTGATAGTTGTGAGGTTGAAACTCAAGGGACAACTAGGAATAAGTTACTAGAACTTAGTGCCATGGATAAAGGTTGGAGATAATGAGCGAATACAAGAGGCACATTAAGGAAACCTTTAGCTTGCTACATTGATAGTATTATATGTGTAGGCTTGGTATGTATGGGATCATCCGTGATCGCATGGCGACAACATCCTGCTGTCGGAGATAATTGAGTTTTATATATTTACAATGGGAGCGTGTTAAGTGAGATGATAACGAGCACCTGCAACATCTGAATTGAAAACTAGATGCAAAGGGGCGTGGTCATGAAATACTCCCTAGGCAGTTCCTCCAGTTAATGGGTTAAAAATGGTTTTATTCATAAGAAAATATAAAATGTAAAAGTGTAACTTTAGGTAATCTAATTAGCTTGTTAGTACTCTTGGGCAGTAGGGGGGAAGCTACATTTCAATTCAGTAGACCCGAAATTTAAAACCTCATGAAGGGATGAACTGAAGGTATGCTTGATTGATAAAAAATTAAAATGAAAGTACCGACTCAAACTTTTGCAGGTACTCCTAATGATTCGCCGCAGAGAAAAGAAACATGTAGAAAGAGTTCGCAAACTCAGTGCCAGGCCAATGCCAGTCGAACCTGGCACCGAGTT
>CAYPHQ010000127.1:0-2697 GCA_964410595.1 uncultured Thiotrichales bacterium | reverse complement strand
AAGGCGCAATCAGGACCACCGATGCCATTGGCATTAGTGCGTCTCGAAGCAAAAGATTTGCCTGTCACAGTGACATTGAATGAGAGTACGTCCATGATTCCAAACATGACTCTCAATAGTGCTGATCAAGTATTCGTATTGGCACGGATTTCATCGTCAGGGCAAGCGATTACTCAACCAGGGGATATATTATCCAACCCCCAATTAGTTGATTTCACTCAACAGTCTCAAACCGATGTTGATTTACTTTTACAGCAAAAAAATTGAATCTGCGCTGACTGTAATATAAAATAAGTATATTACTATATACTTCTAAAGAATGTGTTCTATGCTTCGTCGAGTTTTTAGTAAGGTATGCACAGCATGGGTCGGTAGCGGCTTGCAAATACTATTGCTTACCTTAGGGCCAGTTTTGTCACCTATCGCTATTGCAGAAGGATGGCGTCTTGATAAAACTCTCCATACGCCACATTGGCTAGAAGTGTCTGGTAGTCATCGTATGCGTTACGAATATCTTGATAATCGTTATCGAGCAGGGCGCACAGGTGATGATGAATTATTAGTCTGGCAAACCTTATTCAAAACACAACTACATTTTGATTCTATTGACGTCGCTGTTGAATTGTTGGATGCACGACAGTCCTTAGCTGAGAATGACAGCTCACTTTCATCTGGCAATGTTAATACTTTGGATGTGTTGCAGGGTTATCTTCAGCATACACATAGTAATAATAACTATACGCATTCTATGAAATTGGGACGTTTTACCATGGACATAGGGAGTCGTCGGTTTGTCGCTCGTAATAGGTTTCGTAATACCATTAATGGATTTACAGGCGTTGACTGGATAAGTGCTCATAATGACTCACAACTGCGAGTATTTTATTCTTTACCGGTGACTCGTTTGCCTGATCAGTTCGATGATCTAAAAGATAATCACACTAAAAGAGATAAAGAGAATCATCATATCCGTTTTCTGGGAATCTTTATCAAAAATGCTTTCTGGTCAGGTATCGAAGATGAGTGGTACTACTTTGATTTAGATGAGCAAGATTACGCTGATATTGCGACCAAAGATCGAGATTTACATACGCTGGGCACGCGTCTGTTTATTCCTTCAAGACCCAGCCGCTTCGATATGGAAGTTGAGTTTGCTGTGCAATGGGGACAGTCAAGAGCATCAAAGTCTAATGCTGCTATGCAAGATTTAGATCATTTTGCTTACTTTGCGCATTTAGAATTAGGTTATCAAGGGGATGTTAGTGGGCATCCACGTATTGCATTGGAACTTGATTATGCCAGTGGTGATGATGATCCTACAGATGGAGATAATAATCGATTCGATTCGTTGTATGGGGTACGTCGAGGTGACTTTGGTCCATTAGGCATATTTGGTCCTATTGACCGAGCTAATATTATCTCACCAGGTTTGAGATTACAGTTCAATCCCGCACCGCGTATGACAATTATTGGAACACATCGTGGATTTTGGTTAGCTAATGATAAAGACCTATGGGCAACGGCTAAACTCCAAGATAGCAGTGGACAGTCTGGAAGTTATTTGGGACAACAATTTGAAGCGCGTTGGCGCTGGGATATAGTCCCAAAAAATTTACGTTTAGAAGCTGGTGGTGCATATTTTTTGAAAGGAAATTTCGCGCGAAATGCCCCAAATGCAAGTCCAGATCATGACTCAACTTTTTTCTACACACAAGCCACGATAAAATTTTAGGATTTTAATTATGCATGGGATGCACGGATGAAAAAAAATATCTATTTGATGACGGGTTTGTTATTAATATCAATGTCATCCTGGTCGCAGCCATACATACTATTGCAGTCAACCACTTCGACGAAAAACTCTGGTTTATATGATTATATACTTCCCCAATTTGCTGCAGAAACTGGCATTGAAGTTCGGGTGGTGGCTGTTGGTACAGGCCAGGCCTTAAGAAATGCTCAAAATGGAGATGCCGATGTTCTAATTGTGCACTCAAAACAACGCGAACTAGAGTTTGTTGCTAATGGTTACGGCATACATAGACATAGACTAATGTATAACGATTTTATAGTTGTTGGACCCATGCATGATCCTGCAGGTGTTGCTAGCAGTCATAAAATTGTTGAGAGTTTAAATAGGATTGCACGAAGTCAGTCGATATTTCTATCCAGAGGTGATGATAGTGGTACCCACATCAAAGAGCTATCACTGTGGTCATTAGCAAACATTGATGTGCAATCCCACAGTGGCCAATGGTACAGAGAGGCAGGATCAGGTATGGGGGTAACACTAAATGCCGCTATTGCCATGAATGCATATACTCTATCTGATCGGGCAACGTGGATAAGCTTTGCAAATAAACAATCACACAAAATCTTGTATCAAGGTGAACCGCCATTGAATAATCAATATGGAGTGATTATTGTTAATCCAGATTTACATCCACATGTAAAAATAAATGAGGCCACTATATTCGTTGAATGGTTGTTGAGTGATGCGGGTCAACGCACTATTGCTGAGTTTAAGGTTCAAGGTCAGCAACTGTTTTTCCCTAATGCCCATTAGTTAAACAAGCTTTTAATCAACACAAAAAATATTGGCAAAGGAAAATTTATAGCCTTGTTCCATTGCAGTGTAATTTATTTTTTGTCTTTATTATCTCGCCATCGTTGTGTGATTGCTTTATAGGCGTCGAT
>CAYPHQ010000126.1:0-2707 GCA_964410595.1 uncultured Thiotrichales bacterium | reverse complement strand
AATCACTAGTCAGTCTTGGTGTAAAAATAACTGGAGCGATTTAGTTCTAAAACAAACTACTCAGGCAAGCCGTAACTATTTAACCCTTGTAAGCTGGCAAAGTATGCGGCAAGGTCCTTCATATCTTGCTTACTCAAACCTGCAGAAATTCCAACCATAATGGCATTATTGCGCGCACCTGTTTTATAACTATTAAGTGCATGATAGAGATAATCCTCATACTGACCGGCTAAATTAGGGAACGTAGGCACCGCACTGATACCCGTTTCACCATGACACGCAACGCACGCTAATGCTTTCTCTTTACCCGCTTCCACACTGCCTGCGGCCATAGCGAATGAGCTAAGAATGATGCTGAATAGTAATCCAATAATTAATTGTTTCATTGTTATTCCTTTGACGACTAACTTATAAATTCAATGTTCACAGCAATCTTGATCAACTTCGATTCAGAGTTAAGAAATCTGTGATATTTGAGCACTGTTACTTTATGCCGACCAAATAAGCTGTAATATCAGCAATATCTTGATCAGTCATTTTGCTAGCTTGTGCGTGCATTGTTTTATGCTTTCTTTCACCTGAACGATAAGCTTTCAGTGCGGCTGCGATGTAAGCTTCGTGCTGACCACCCAGTTTTGGAACTTTATAGGTGGGATAAACATTCGTATAGCTTGTAACTCCATGACAACCTAAACATGTCTCGCCTATTACGGCGCCACGAACCGCGTCACCGGCTGCAAAACTCTGTGTGCTGAAAATAAGTAGGCTAAGAATAAAAATTCGTCGAACGTATGAAATCATCTGTGAAAAATCCTGTTATGTAACCTGCGTTTAATCTTTGTGACCCTACTGGGCGGCGCTAGTATAACCCAAAACGATAAGATTCGTAGGTCATCTAACAGTAATTCAATATGATATATTAACGATCACAGCTCACTTAATGACCAAATTACATGGATTTATCTTCAATGCGACGGCTTAAAACCATACCTGATCATGTAATTGTGCCTTTTTTACAGCAATATGGCCTTAAATTGATGCGAGTAGCCAATCAGACACCGATTCCCTATAGTTTTTGGGGGAACTCAGAAGCCGGCCGGAAAAATACTCAAATGTATGTTCGGGACGACACCCCTTTGCATTCACTGCTCCATGAGACTGCTCATTATGTGTGCATGTCAGAAACACAGCGTCAATCTGACTTGGTTGATGCAGGAGGAAGTGCGTTAGAGGAAGCCGCTTGCTGTTATTTACAGCTGCTTTGGTCAAATCACATTGCGGGCTTTAACATGCGAGAACATATGCAAAATATGGATGCATGGGGATACAGTTTTCGTTTAGGTTCCACACAACGTTGGTTCAATGAAGATAGCGAAGATGCTAGACAGTGGCTACACAAGCATGAAATCATCCGAGCAGACAGAGTTCCAACGTGGAAAAAACGCACCGACTCTTAGAAAAGGATGCTATCATCCATCCGCTATGTTAATTAACAGGTAACAATAATATGAAAATAGAAACAATTGCCGTACATGGTGGCTACTCTCCAGAGCCCACAACCAAAGCGGTCGCAGTGCCTATTTATCAGACCACCTCATACTCCTTTGACGACACTCAACACGGAGCAGATCTTTTCGATCTCAAGGTCGAGGGCAACATCTATACACGAATTATGAACCCAACCAGCTCGGTGCTTGAACAGCGAGTAGCCGCGATGGAAGGCGGTATTGGTGCATTAGCCCTATCATCTGGTATGGCTGCCATCACTTATGCTATTTTTTCCATTGCCGAACAGGGCGATAACATCGTTTCTACTGCCTCCCTGTATGGTGGCACTTACAATTTATTCGCGCACACCCTTCCGCGTCTGGGCATAGAAGTACGATTTGCTGAACACCATGATATTGAAGGTATGGAAAAACTTATTGATGATAAAACCAAGGCCGTATTCGCTGAATCTCTAGGTAATCCAGCAGGTAATATTTTAGATATCGCCGCAGTTGCAGATATGGCGCATAAACATGGTGTGCCATTGATGATCGATAACACTGTACCCACTCCATATTTGTGCCGCCCAATTGAACATGGTGCAGATATCGTGATTCATTCACTAACAAAATACATGGGGGGACACGGCACATCTATCGGCGGAGTCATTGTCGACGCTGGCAAATTCCCATGGGCCGAACATAAGCAACGCTTCCCTATGTTGAATGAGCCCGATCCGTCTTATCATGGCGTAGTCTACACTAAAGACATGGGTGATGCCGCTTTCATTGGACGTGCGCGTGTAGTGCCTTTGCGTAATATGGGCTCAGCTATTTCTCCATTTAATAGCTTCCAAATACTGCAAGGCATAGAAACCTTACCTGTGCGCATGGATAGGCATTGTGAAAATGCACTAGCAGTCGCTCAATATTTACAAAAGCATGACAAAGTCAGCTGGGTACGTTTTGCGGGTCTTGATGACCATCCTGACAAACCGTTAGTCGATCGATACATGAATGGGCATGCTTCAGCTATATTGAGTTTTGGCATTATTGGTGGCGCAAAAGCCGGAGGTCAATTTATTGATGCCCTCAATTTAGTGGTTAGACTAGTCAATATTGGTGATGCCAAGTCACTGGCTTGCCATCCCGCCAGCACCACTCACCGTCAATTATCAGATGATGAGAAAAAAGCCGCCGGCGTAAGTGAGGATTTAATA
>CAYPHQ010000125.1:0-2716 GCA_964410595.1 uncultured Thiotrichales bacterium | reverse complement strand
GTATCGCTCCCATCGAGGTTTCTTTATTCCTCGTCTCGGTTGGGAAACTGAGAAGAGTAAGGGAGTGGGGTATGTCTCTAGAGGTACTGATTTAAAGGCACTATGGCCTTTAGTGCCTGGTAGCGATCAGCGTTTTGTTACCTATTACCAAGTAACGGATAAGCAAGCAGGATCAGTAAAACCTGTTGATGTCGTTTGGCGATGTGACGTTCTATCCGCAGAGCGAATTGAAGTGCCTGCAGGAGTTTTCGATACCATTCCGGTTGAGTGTGGTCGGTATAGCAGTAGTTCAAATAAACAATGGCAAACGCGTATTTGGTATTTTGCCCCGAGTGTCGGTCATTATGTACGTGTGGTGGATGAGTTGCAGGCTGCCACATTAAGACCTTATCGGGTTATTCAGAGAGACTTGGCGCTATATGTTCCTGCGTTAAGTGGTGTTTCAGCTATTGAAAGAGAGCAGCTTGAGTTTCATTTTCAAAATGCACTAGAAACCTTAACGAGTGGTTCTGCATCAGAATGGACTAATGATACTGAGACAGTCGGTCAAACCATCTCGCTTACAAGAAGTTTTGTCACTACAGATAATAAGTTCTGTCGTGAATTCTCAATGAGTTTTAAAGAACATGGATCAAGTCGTCAGTTCGATGCGACTGCATGTAAAACCAGTAATGCATGGCGTTATGCGGTGGCAAGAGGAAAGCTAGCTGGCCTGCACCCATCGATTCAGGGTGCCAATTAGTATGAAACATACAGTCTCGCTCTGGATCTTTAGTGCAGTGTTGATGGGTTTCTCTGTGCCAGTTGTGTCAAAAACAGTTGAGGGCACACAGATATTTTCATTCGCTAGCGATAAGACAGTCGATGCTGGGTGTGGGGAGGCTTTGAGCCGTCTTAAGTTAAGGCTGATTGAAAATGCGTGCGGATCAATACTGAAAGGAGCAAAGGTACGTCTTAAATCAGAGAGCGTTGATCAACTTAATCTTTATCTAAGAGAGGATATCTCTGGATACATCACTAAATGGGGTTATGTGAATAAAACCGTGGAGTCGCTTTCGGGTAACAGCAGTGGGTTACTTCAGTGTGCGATCAAAGCCTCATTTGAGGTGACATGTAGAGATGATGTCGACCTAAATCAAAGGCAGCCATTAAGTGCAAGTTTATCCGAAAGTGTCATAAAAGATGGGCAAACAGTGCGTCTTGAGATTGGTGACGCAAATAAAGGGCGATTCATTCATGTTTTTGTGTGGATGCCTTATTTGGGTGAGCATGGTCGATTAACTCCATTGCTAAGAAATGAGTTGATTAAAGATAAGTTTAGCCTGCCAGTTGAGGGTGTTTGGGAGGTGGGTCTTCCAGTAGGTAAGACAAGTGCTGATGAAGCCTTAGTGATCATCTCCTCAGCTGAAAAGTTGGATATGAAAAATGATCAGTATCTCGAAGAAGATGAGTTTTTTAGATGGCTTTTGAGTATTCCGGCAAAAGATCGCCGCGAAGTCATGTTGCCATATCAAATAGTGGAGTGAGCATGTTTAATAAAAAAGGATGGTCTCTTATAGCGATAGCCTCACTGGTCTTCTCTGGCTGCAGTACGCAATATGTCAAAAAAGACTCTGTATCTGATTTGGCAGCAGAGAAAGACGCAAAAGATCGTGTCAGTTACCACATTAATAACGAAGCATGGAATCCTGAGCCAACTTGCATCATCGTTTCACCATTGGCTGCTAATACGGTTAATGCCGACAAAGTTGAATTAATTCGTAAAGGTATCTATGCGCATCTAGCTCCTAAAGGCTATCGCATGGCATCGTTAAAGGATGTTGATTATTGGTACGCAAATCAAAACCAATCGCCTGTGAGTTTAGACTCACTGAGTGCTGATCTTGATTGCCCTTATGTTTTACATGGTCAGGTCACTGAATTTCAGAAAGGTTATTTCGCGATTTACTCAGAGCAAAGTGTCGGTGCTGAGTTAACCCTTGAGCGTGCGAGCGATAACCTTGTGCTTTGGCAAGCGAAGCATACAGCTTCATTGTCAGATGGAGACCTGCCACTTGGGCCATTAAGTATTGCATCAGGTATTTTCTCGGCGGGCTATAACATGACCGATGAACAAACTTTGCGTGCGATAGATGATCTATCTCGTCGTTTAATGACCACGCTTCCTGATGCAAAGCAATCAGCGTCAATGGGTATGTATACAGCTAAGCAAACATGGCGATATGACATGAATGCATGGCTAGAGTCAGTGCCCGAGGAGGATCGCAAAGTTGCTCTTGAGCAGTTGCTTCAGCGACATGATATGACGTCGATGCAGCGTGAATTTGCCTATGGCAGGCTGGCCTCGCTTGATGAGTCAAGCCATACCAAGTTTTTGTGGGCAGAAGACAGGCTAAGTAGAAAAGATTATTCAGGATCATTTGCGTTACTCGAGCAAATAGAAGCTGATGAGACTACAAATCCTCAATACTGGTATTACAAGGGAAGAAGTCTTTCTGCTCTCAAACGATATGATGAGTCAGATGTGAGCTTGATAAAGGCCATATCAAGAAATAAAGGTAATCCTGATTATTTTGTTGCCTTGGGGCACGTTAACGCCAAACGCGGAAATTTAGATAGAGCTAGAGCGGCTTATCTTAAGGTGGTTGATTTAGAACCTAGTAATACGTTTGCATTATATAACTTAGGCGTTATTGATTTTAACGAAGGTGATTAT
>CAYPHQ010000124.1:2231-2724 GCA_964410595.1 uncultured Thiotrichales bacterium | reverse complement strand
CAGTTCTAGAAATAATAGGATATGGATTTTCAAATAAAGTTTATCGACCTAAAAACGTCTTAGCTACTTTGCATTCCAAGGGATAATGACGATCGCATAATTGTTTCAACTGTTGATCATTAAGTGAATTTAATATCGACTGTTTGGAGCCATGCTGCAAAACGAAATCATAATCACGAATTAATATACCACTCAAACAATGTCCTACAATTCTATACGATAATTAAATACACCTATTTAAATAGCATACTGCCAACCCAGCATAAGGCGATAGTCGGTTTTCATTTGAGGCCCATCTAAATCTTGGTGCAATGGCACACCCAATTCAACCCCTAAACGATGTCCACTGCCATGAAGATAATTCAACCCTAATATTCCATCAACACGTTGACCGCCTCGTAAATCTGTTCTTGCTGTCGGCGCCATCATTACATCAAGGTCATCATCGTCACCATCAATATTTTCCCAAGCTTTAGCATCAAGACGAAGTGAT
>CAYPHQ010000124.1:0-2221 GCA_964410595.1 uncultured Thiotrichales bacterium | reverse complement strand
GTTCATACTAGCCCATGTGCTTGCAGAGTATTCATTGCCTAACTGATATCCTTGGTCATTCTTGCCTAAACGAAAAGTATTTAAAGTCTGTAATCCATACGTCCAATGCGCATACTTCATAACATAAGTTAACCCAAGTATAGGATCATATGTGCCGGAACCAAGTTGCATCATATATGGCATTCTGGCCCGCACACCCATAGCATTATCATCTTGCTTTTTAATTGACCCAATGGGAACTCCCATACCGATAGTGGCATGTAGCGATGAGTGATCATTACCCATAAGATTCCACAATGCCGACAACTTTAAATCACCAAACCCTTTAGAGCGTGTTTTGAATTTATAGTTGGCAGGCATCATACCCATGGACATCGGACTAGTAATCATTTCCATTTCAAGCTCTTTGTAGGGAATCATTGCCATCAAAGTGACATCGTCATTCAATCCAAACATGGCGCCAAACATGTGCATTTCCATAGTCATATCTAAGGGTGCAATCATAAAATCTTGATGAATTTCACTCACACTCACTGAACTGGTGCCATCACGATTGCCATCCATCTCCATACGCCCATAACGATACGAAAACATCCACTCACCGGCATTATGAGTATGATCTCCCATAACACCAATTGGAGCATGATCCGTCGGTAAACTGCTATCAGCAAATATACTTGGGGAGACAGCCATTAAAATAGCGGTAATTATGCAACAGTAGTTAAATATTCGATTCACTCATCACATCCTTGATTCTTAGCATGTGAGAGATTGTTACAAACATTCACACACCATGTAGTGTGTCATATTGTCGCACCCACACATCCTGAGGGAGCTTAAATTGATATAAAAAAATCTTTAATCCCAAACTCTAGAAGACTGTATCAAGCTATATAATTGCCCAATACGAACAAATAAAATCAACTCCGGCAGGATATTTATAAACTTTCTCAGTGATTGATGATTTATTTTTAGAGCGCATCACTATTCAATCTGATCATATCTAGATCACACCTGCGAGTTTTAGTATTAACAATTACAAAGCGATAAAAGTTCACCTCACAGCTGACAAATTGATACAACTGAGTGAGTAAGACGAGTATAGGAAACGCAATTAAAGAACATGGTGGCCAGAGACGGAATCGAACCGCCGACACGAGGATTTTCAATCCTCTGCTCTACCAACTGAGCTATCTGGCCGCAATTCATAACACTGTGGAGATGACCCAAGTAGGTCGTATCTCTGGATGATGCTATCGTGTCTCTGAGGTATATGAGACATGCGTAATGTAAAGTGTAGTGTGTGTATATGCTCACACGTCAGATTGTGAAGAACATACCTGCCATCTGATGCGGGATGCGATATTAAACAGACTCTTAGCCTGTGCGTCAAGTTTAGTCTTTGGGGGCTATAAAGTCTTTAGGTACTTCAGAACCTTCACCAAAAAGAAACTTTTCCATTTCCTCCTCGAGAAATTTGCGTGCTTTCGGATCAACTGGCGTCAGACGATATTCATTAATAAGCATTGTTTGATGGCCCACCCATGCCTCCCATCCTTGCTTGGAGATGTTCTCATAAATCCTCTGACCTAACTCACCTGGATAAGGGGCAAAATCCAGTCCCTCACCCTCAACGCCCAACTTACTGCATTGCACCATACGCGTCATGGTGTCTCCTTATTGATAATTTTTGATAAAGTCATGATTAAAGCATTATCCAGAAAATTGTTTTAACAACTTATTCACTGGCGCGGCAACACCAGCCTGAATCTGGGGATATTTATACCAGACCCATTCACTACGTTCCATTACCCTTAATGAGGGGGCATCCAGTTGTATCGAGATGGGTTGAATATTTAAACTATAATGACTAAACACATGTTTAATTAACTCATGCTCACAATAATCTTGACCATTTTGGTTGAATTGTTCTTGGAACCATTGCACAGCGCTATGAGTGTTTTCAAATTCGGGGAAACTCAATAAACCACCCCATATGCCAGTGTCAGGGCGCCGCTCCATTAACAGCCCTTGTTCAGAGCACTTTACCACTAACATAACCACTTCTTTTTCTGGATAATCTTTTTTAGGCTTTCTTGTGGGTAAATTAGACTGCTCCAACATCTCATGAGCATAACAATCGTGTTGCACTGGGCATCGCTCACACTTCGTCCGACTGCGCGTGCATAGTGTTGCTCCCAGATCCATCATGGCTTGCGTA
>CAYPHQ010000123.1:0-2757 GCA_964410595.1 uncultured Thiotrichales bacterium | reverse complement strand
AAGATTAATGATGTCTTGATACTGCAGGATGCGCAATTAGTCGATTCTTACACCAACGCGGCTGGGATGGCTGCGATGGCTGATGATGAGATTTGTATAACATTGGACTTATGTGCAGGAGACTATAAACATAGTGTATGGACTACAGACCTTACTCATGAATATATTCGTATCAATGCAGATTATCGAAGCTAATCATTACCATTAATGAAAGGCATTTATAGTATTATTTCTTCATTAAATTCACGATGCTAAAACAAAAAATTAGTTTAGCGGTTATCATTAATTCACAGGGTAAAATTCTACTCTCACAACGTAAAAAAGGTATTCATCTTGAAAGCTTATGGGAATTCCCTGGTGGAAAACTTAACTCTGGAGAGTCTTTCAAGCAAGCATTAAGGCGTGAGATTAAGGAAGAACTGAATATTAACCTAGGTGAATGTAAAAAGTTAATCGATTTTAATTATTGTTATCCTGATCGTGAGTTGCACTTTCAGGTATTTATTGTGCCTGTAAAAGATCTCGTAATTCATCATGCTGAAAAGCAAAATATACGCTGGATAGAAAAGTCAAAATTAAAGACACTAGATTTGCCTTCTGCGAACGAAATTATTTGTAACGCATTGTTGATGCCAGATTTATATATGATTGCAGATTATAAAGTACTCGGTGATAAGATAATTTCACTGGTGGAAAAGCAACTACTTTGCGGTGTGCGTATGGTTCAATATCGAATAACTGGTGAATATATTCCAAAGCAAACAATCGAAATTGGATACATACTCAAAAAATTATGCGATAAATATTCTGCCACACTGGTGCTTAACTCTAATTGGCAGTTATGGCAATCAATTAAACCCCATGGCGTGCATATTAAAAGTTGTGATCTTTCCAAATATAGAGATTTACAAGATGAAATACCTTTTCAGGCTTTGTCTGCCGCTTGTCATACTGAACATGATGTAGAAATGATCAATCAATGTGCGATTCATAGTGCAGTTGTTGGTTCTGTGCACCCGACTCAAACACACCCAGAGGCAAGAGCAATAGGATGGATTGGGTTCAGTCGCTTGTGTCAAAAAATCAATAAACCTGTATATGCCATTGGTGGTTGTAACCGAGCAGATGTACGCACCTCACAGGTTTATGGTGGACAGGGTATTGCTTCAATTCGTGGTTTTTTAAATTGATTGTTAGACTAGAAATTACAGCAGCTGAGTTGAAATTTAATATTTTCTCTGAGTTGTCTGGCGGCTTCATCAGGATTTTTATGCGTGAGAAAACGAATTGAGATGCGATGTTTACCTGCACTGATCACTGGGAAACAGTCATATTTCTTTTCGATGCTAACACGAATAAGTTGATTGGGTTGTTGAGGATCAAGGCTGAGTTGGTAAAAGCCTGCTTCTGCTAAGCAGTCATTATAATTTGTGCTTTCTCTTATGAGTTGCAAGCAATTATGAACAGCTTTCTGAATCACCTCAAAAGGGGCTAACCAAGCATTCAACTTGCGTTTTCTGGTGATGGGCTCATGGGATAACCAAAAGTGGTAAGCGGGCAGGTCAAAGTCACAAGTACCTCCTGGAATTGCCATACGTTGTTTGATGGCATTAACAAAGTCATGTTCTTTTAAGTTGGCGAATATAGGGCCTTCAATATGATCAAGTTCAATTACTAGGCTGGCTTGCTGATTGATAATATTGGCTAATTTACTTTGGTCTATGTCAGGTAGCTTTGCTAGGTGTGTGAGGGTGGTTTGCTGACGATTAATTTCTTTGAGTAATTCCCTCTTGAGGTCACCTCGTGTCACTAATGCATACAACTCAATTAATGTTGATAAGGCAATATGTGTATCCCATTGATGATCTTGATCTATATAATAAATACAGCGCGCATAGAGTTCCTCTACGCGCATAAATGTGCGTATACGTTCATTCAATGGTTGTTCAAAAGTGACTGTTTCTGACATTCAGTTATTATGAGATGAGCTTGCACTTAATTCCATATATTTTTTGTGTAATTGGCGAATCTGCTCATCTAAGGCATCAACAGATCCATAGTTACAGATGATGTCATCAGCATATGAAAGGCGGGTTTGCCGATTAATTTGATTCTGCATAATCTGACGAACCGCTTGTGCATCACAGTTATCTCTCGCACAGACACGTGTCATTTGTGAAGCCTCATCACTATCGATGACTAATATTCTGTTAAATTGGTTCTGTAAATTTAGCTCAAATAGCAACGGGATGACAATTAGAACGTAAGTGGCTTGTATGTGAGTAGTTTGCTGTTGGATGGTATGTAATATTCTAGGATGGAGTATGGCTTCCAATTGTGAGCGTTTCTGTTCATCAGAAAAAATACTTTGGCGTAAATAGTTTCGATTGATATGACCATCACCTGATAGTACTTGCGGCCCAAATTGATCAACTATTTGCTGATGAATCTGCTCATCATTATCCAACAACTGACGATTGATTTCGTCAGCATCTATAATGGGACAATCAAAGAGGCTTTGAAATTTCTGACACACTGTGGTTTTGCCAGAACCTATTCCGCCTGTGAGGCCAATCAGAAGCACAGTTCACTCTTTTTATAATATATTGAACAAAGATTTTACATGATTACGCAAAAGTAAACAGATAAGACCGCCTAATACTAAGTAGGGTCCAAATGGTATGGCAGCATTTGAGGCTAATCGTCTTGAAGTAATCAAGCTAATACCGACAATAGAGGATATAAATATAATTGGTA
>CAYPHQ010000122.1:0-2801 GCA_964410595.1 uncultured Thiotrichales bacterium | reverse complement strand
TCATTATCTACAATTTAGGCGGCCTTCGAAGTGGGCGTGTGCAGATTCCAAGCAATTCAGAATCTGCTTGAACCCCTCAAGACACCCTTTGATGACACGCCTGTCGCGTCAGTACCCAAGCGACAGGTATCTCATGCTTGGGTATACAAAGGAGATAGAACCCTTGGATTATCAATCAATTAATGGAAAATTCCCTAATCACATATTGTACTTCATCTAAACTTTCTTCTAACATCTTGTCATCATTTAAGTGATGAGCAACTAATAATTGCTGTTCGTTCTTTATTTTGTTGTGCATGTAAATCGCATTTTTATCGCTTGAGGGAGTACTTCTCAATACAATAAGTGGAAGTAATTTTAACGACATATTGTCGAAATTTGAGTGCAGATACAACTGGTTTGATTCAAGCGGAGTACTTGTTATGTAATTTTTGCTAGCCCATATGGCTGAATAGCCATTTAGCACTCGTGTTTGGCATTTGAAAAGGCCATTCTCAAATAAACCTCCGACCGGGCTTATGAGTTCAAAATTTGAAAAGGAACGACCGATCTCTTTCCTAAATTCATCTACCAATTTAGATAAACTCTCAAGTAGTTCAGTTCCTGATTTCCGGTTATGGTCTTTGTCATTTCTAAATTCATTTGTTTTGCTTATTATTCTTCGGCACGGCTTACCTAATAAAAAATTCAAAATACCTATATTAGTAGTGCAATATTTCTGACAAATAATCGATTTTGTTTCTGGATTGTTGTACATTTTTGCACTGTTAGGCGAGATAGTATCAATTATTGTCCTCCATAAACCGAAAGTAGCATTATAAAATGATAGCCCCTGTTCATCTAATTGCTTACTCAACGTTGCTTTTAGTTCGGAGTCGCCTTCCAGATCACTCCACCTAGCACTGAGGTGAATAATTCCCACCATTGCAGCTAGATTCTCAAAAAATTCAACTAAAATCTTACTTTTTTTGTCTAGATTATCTTCAACTGTATATTTCTTCAATAGTGTTGCCAGTGGGAAAGGTAATGTATCGATCCATGACAAGAAGTTTCCAAAATTATCTAAAATGGTTATTTCATTTTTAGCCTTGAGAAAGTCATTTCTAACAATAGATTCCAATTCTTCTAATTGCAACTTTGCATCATTCACTTTACGCAAGAAATCTTCAGTTTCGATTGCTTGATTTTTATCTGGCATAATGATTTTCATTCTACTCAAATTTTTTACTGAGATACTCTTATGTGTGCTGCCAAAGGCAATTTGTGAGAATAAACAATCTAGTATATCTTGAGAATATAGCGATTTTAACGTAGAGGCTTTTATGATATCTTCTTTAAACTGGACGTTGCATATTCTGCCGGACTTTCTGTCGAAATCCTCTACTGCAAGGTATATTTTATTTGGAAAATTCATGTTGAAGAAGATGCTGTTGGGTAATGTCTCTATTTCATCTATTTTTTTTAAGTCATATACGTTTTGTGTTACAACTACATCCTGGTAATTATGTATGTTATATCCTCTATTTTTTGCAATCTTTGTAATTTTTGTAGTTGCTTTTATCGCATCAAATCCCCTAAACAAATCATGTGCAATTGAAATACCATTTTCAGGAATTCTATCATTGGAAATGCAGTTGTTATAGTTTGAAATTATGTTTTTATTAGCGTTCATGTCATCTGAACATTTTGCGACAAATATGTTGTCACTTACTACCTTAGTAATCTTAACTATGCAAGTTTCAACATGAGTGTTTAGCCTGCTATTTTGTTGCTTGAAAACTGCTTTGACATAGTATCCATTCTCCCTCAAACTTTGGACAAATTTTAGGCCATACGTTGTCCAAAAAATGGATTCTAAACAAGAGAATATTGCTACTCCTGTTGGAGATAAATGTTTCAAGCAATTCGCCATAATCCCGTACGAAGCGTCATTTATCCTAATATCGAGCCAATCTGAGGTAAATGGAGGGATATTTACACCAAGAGGCAGTTCAGAAATTATGAGATCATATTCGTTATCTGATAAGTCTGCAATGCAGGAATTGGAATTTTGTATGTTGGAGTTTACGTGTAATTTCAATGCAATGTCGTATATTCTCTTGTTAATTTCAATCCCGTGAATATCCTCTGCTCCACAACTTGATGCTGTTTTAGATAGAAGATACCCTACACCACACGCAGGGTCTAGAACTCGCTTATATGTATTATTTCCAATTAAATCGGTGATGAACTCAGCAACATCAGGTTTTGAAATAAATTCTCCATTATTCTGACGCCAATTGTTCTTCATTATGTCATTCCAAACAGATAATCTTAACTCTAATTGTTCTGAATCACTGGATGTAATCCACTGTTCGAAAATTTCAAAGTCTCCAATATTGTGTGAACCTCGAGATTTTTCCAAAACATGCCACAACTCATTGCGCAAACTGTCGTATGCTTCCATAAATCATGCACTCGAAATTATGCATTGAACTTTGCTGAGGTATATCTGTAAATTAATATGTGAATGTTTCCAGATTTTATTTATACAACAGACGTACCATTTCCATGAAATCACGAGGGTTTCCTCAGACCCCTCAAGACATAATGGAGGAGTACAATGGGTGTTTAGTCCCCCAGTACGCTCGCTACCGTTGATTAACACGAAAGCCTGATTTGTCATTCTAAGGCAATGTCGCTTGGAAGAATGCGGGTTGAGTAACGTTGAATGTTGCCATCGTGATCGATAAGGAATTTCTCAAAGTTCCACCGAATTTCTCCCGAGTGCCCTGTTGAGTCTTCAACCTTGCAAAGTTCTG
>CAYPHQ010000121.1:0-2837 GCA_964410595.1 uncultured Thiotrichales bacterium | reverse complement strand
TCATTGACCATTTATGGCAAATGTACCAAGATTGATTGCCAAGGTAACTAATCCAATCAGCTTCTAATGCCGATGCCCTTGTGTAATAAGTAACTGGTCAAGGCATATAACAAAATAACAGAACTAATGATGATAGTCATTGATGTTGCAATATTAATATCATGCACATTCAGCATTGCGGCTCTAAATGCATCCACCATATAGAGCACTGGGTTGAAGAGAGATGCCTGACGCCAAAATTCTGGCAACATATCAATACTATAAAAAATACCACCCAAGTAGGTCAGAGGTGTTAACACAAAAGTGGGTATCAAAGATATATCATCAAAGCTGTTAGCAAAGACAGCATTAATTAAACCCGCCAGAGAAAACAATATCGATGTCAGCAATGTAACGGTAACGAATAACCATGGTTGAGCTATCTGGATATCTGTAAAGATAGATGCAGTGACAGTAACAGCGATGCCCACGAGCAGACTTCTAACAATCCCCCCACCGATAAATCCCCAGATAATAATGTAATTTGGCATTGGAGAAACCAACATTTCCTCAATGTGTTTCTGAAACTTAGTGCTATAAAAAGAGGCCACCACATTAGAATAAGCGTTAGTAATCACTGACATTATGATCATGCCTGGCACAATATAATCTATATACGAATATCCTTTAACATTGGCTAATTGAGCGCCTATTAGCTGACCAAATATCAAGAAATATAAGCCGATAGTGATCACAGAAGGCAGCAAAGTCTGTATCCAGATTCGACAAAACCTCAGAATTTCCTTGGTAAGGAGCGTCTTAAATGCGATAAATTGCTCATGTAATGTCATTGTTGCGTCTTTACTATATCGATAAATAATTCTTCTAGGCGATTGGATTTATTTCTCATGCTGAGTACTTGAATATTTTTTTGAGCCAACTCTTCAAAGATACTATTCAAAGATACCTCCGGATTCAATGTGACTTCTAAAGTTCTCGCATCGCGCAATTGAGTCGTTGCCTGAGTGAGCTGTGGAGTCATATCCATAGCATTTGCCAGATAGAGAATAAAAGTTTCTTTTTTTAATTGATCAAGTAGATCACGCATAGGGGCATTAATAATAATATTACCATGATTGATAATGCCGACGTTTTTACATAGAGTTTCAGCTTCTTCCAGATAATGTGTAGTGAGAATAATTGTCTTACCGCTCGCATTGAGATCTTGCAAAAGATCCCACATTGAACGACGAATCTCGATATCGACACCCGCAGTGGGTTCATCAAGAATCAATAGCTGTGGATCATGAACTAGAGCACGTGCAATCATTAAGCGTCTTTTCATTCCTCCTGAGAGTTCTCTCGCTGTAGTCTTACGCTTCTCCCACAATCCTAATCGTTGTAAGTTGTACTGTGTTTTTTCACGTGCCGTTATACGGTCAATGCCATAATAACCTGCCTGATGAGCTACAATTTCTTCCACCGGGTCAAAATTATTAAAATTAAATTCTTGAGGAACCAACCCAATCATTCTTTTGGCTTGGTTAAATTCTTTATCAATATCTTTACCCAGAATTTTCACGCATCCAGAAGTCTTATTTACCAAGGAGCAGATAATCCCAATAGTGGTGGATTTGCCAGCACCATTGGGGCCGAGTAGGGCGTAGAAATCGCCTTGTTCAACAGTAAAACTAATACCATCTAATGCGAGCTGACCACTTGCATAACGTTTGACCAGATTTTGGATTTCAAGAGCGGCAGGTTTCATAGCATTGTTTATAATTTTATAAAAATCATAGGCGATGATTTGTTACAATCAACGCAGGCTAACAAATAATAAATACATAAATGGATTTCTTTAATACTGAGCTCACTCCTGATTCGATTCTCATAGAGTGTGTCACTCAAACGGAATACGAGAAGCTGCTCTCACAATCTGATAGTTTCAGAGGGCAGTGGTTAGCCAGTATTAACCACAATATTAGTACAGGTCAGCATCAACTGATACCTAATTCTGAAGGAAAGCTAAATTCTGTTCTATTTATAGTAGATGAACAGAAGTCTATGTGGGACATGGCACACTTAAGTCATACCTTGCCTACGGGTAATTACCATTTATCAGACCAGCTAGATGATGAAACCCATACAAAATTCGCTCTTGGATGGGCATTAGGGGCATACCAATATACCCGCTATAAAAAACCACAAAGCCGCGCGAATCTATATTTATCACCGAAACTCAACAGCAAGCGCATTCAAGCTAATATTGAAACGACATTTTTAACCCGTGAGTTAATCAATGCTCCCGCCAATGAAATGTTACCCAGCAATCTTGCGGTGGTCACTGAAAAACTAGCCAATCAATATCATGCAAAGTTTGAGCAGATATGTGGACAAGCATTAATCGAACAAAATTATCCTTTAATCCATGCTGTTGGCCGTGCTAGCACAGACCAGCCTCGTTATTTGAAGTTACGCTGGGGCAATCCTGAACATCCGCGGCTAGCTATCATTGGTAAAGGAGTGTGTTTCGATAGTGGTGGCCTAGATATTAAACCGTCATCAGGTATGCGCTGGATGAAAAAAGACATGGGAGGCGCTGCCCATGCTCTAGGTTGCGCCCAATATATTATGATGATGGATCTGCCCGTTTATTTGGAACTAGCCATTCCTGCAGTAGAAAATGCCATTGCTGGTAATGCTTTTAGGCCAGGTGATGTCATTATTTCACGTTCAGGCAAATCAGTTGAAATCGATAATACCGATGCTGAGGGTCGTTTAGTTATGGCAGATGCCATCACTGACTTATGTAGCAGCACACCCGATTGTTTGATCGATTTTTCCACACTCACTGGGGC
>CAYPHQ010000120.1:0-2838 GCA_964410595.1 uncultured Thiotrichales bacterium | reverse complement strand
GCAACAGATAATAGATCAATGGTATTTAGCAGAATAAAAACATTTAACATTATAATTTACGATAAGAAATTCATATTATTTAACTCACAGGCTTAACTCATGTTATACAGTATTTTAGTATCAATAGACGTGTTCATCGCTGCCGGATTGATCGGCTTGATTTTGATGCAACAAGGTAAAGGTGCCGGAATGGGGGCAGCTTTTGGCTCGGGTGCATCAGGCACGGTGTTTGGTGCGCGAGGTTCAGGGTCTTTCATGACTAAAATGACTTCAATACTTGCAGTATTATTTTTCTTGAATAGTATTTTCCTTGCTTATATTGCGAGTAATCGTACAGATGCTCAGAGTGTCATTGATACGCTGCCTATTGTGGAGGAGAGAAGCATCTCTCTAGATAGCAATGACGACATCCCTAAGGTGATTAATTTGCCAGAAGGAGCTAGTCAGGAAGAAATGGTCGATATTATTAAACAGGAAATCGACGAGAAGCGAGGCCAGAAGTCAACTCCAAGTGACATTCCTGCAGTTAATTAAGCACACCCTCAAATTTAACATGAAAAACTCTTAACGGTTAGCTAATATCTGATAGCTAACAAGACTTGCCGATGTGGTGGAATTGGTAGACACGCTGTCTTGAGGGGGCAGTGGCGAAAGCTGTGCCGGTTCGACTCCGGCCATCGGCACCAATGACTGAATTCATTAGTTCACATTTATATTCTAATTCGCTTTCAATTATTCTGGTTTAGTTGAATCCATCAGCCTAGGTTATATCCCCTTTGTTTTCTGATCCATGTTACTCAATTACTTAGGAGGTGACCGCCATATGGAGGTGCTTATGATACTGCCAAAATCCAAGGAGGTGGTGATCTTGGGTTCTCGCGTTTTTGTTATGTTGATCTGTTTAAGTGGTAATGCCGCCTTGAAATTTGTCGTGGGTGTGCGTACACTCCAGCGTCCAGATTGATGCGGGGTGGAGCAGTCTGGCAGCTCGTCGGGCTCATAACCCGAAGGTCGCAGGTTCAAATCCTGCCCCCGCTACCACTACCTCTCCACTATCTACTGTGTGGTGAGATCCATCTCGGCTAGTGTTTGTCTCTACCTTGTAATGATCCCCAGTATTAAAAATCTATCCTATCCATGGGCGATCAAAGTAATGTTCATGTTATTCGCATCATGATAGTCTGTATTTATTAATTACTGTCGTGTTATTGCAATCAGTTGCGCGGCTTATTGATTATCATCATTGTGCTGATGTTGAATTGAGTACGAATTACTTGGGGACTTCTTCATGACCACTAAACCCTTCATGATCACACCGCTATGGGTTTTCATTCTTTGTGTAAGTTTACTGCCACCTATACTGGTGCAGGCCGAGTCGTCTCTGCCATACCCTCTCAGTGAGGCCGTTAAGCGCCAAACTATGAATATGAATGAGATTGAGCGCGAACTGGAACAACAACTGATGTTGGCTAATCAGCCAATCAGTCCCCAACAGCAAGTATTACTGGCTCAATTCAATCAGGGACTTAAAGAGAATCCACAACTGGAAGCCCAGTTTAACGCAGCCACCCCAGAGCAACAGGCCGCATTTATGGCTCAGTTTGGAATCATCATGCCTGGTGTAGGGCAAGATCAGCAATTTGCATTCATTCAGCAACGACTCGATAGTGTCATTCAGGATTTAGAGAAATCCGGCGCCTCACGTGAATATGCACAAGTGGCCGAGTTGTATCAGCGTGTGGAGGTTGCCAAGCAACGTATTTTGGACATTCGTCATAAAGAAGCGGCAAAAACTGAACAAGGATTAAGCGCGAACAATACGGCAGATTTTCCAGAGTTTGAACAGCATCTGCAAGCCGCAGTGAATTATGTGCTTGCTCTCAAAGATGCAGTATTGGCCAGCCGTGAAATCGTGGCACTGGATCAGTTCAGACCGAAGTCGACTGAAGCTTGGTTGATTGAGAATAAGATCAATGGAGTGGTGTTGCAGCGTCATAAGTTAGGCTTAGATCAGGTGCCGCGTTATCGCTCTGAGATACAACAATGGTCGAGGCAGTATCAGCCATTATTTCAGCGCAGCGAAAAGTATAGTAAGGACTGGACGGATTTAATGCGGGCTTTTGATGATGTCTCAACTGCATTGAAAAACGAGAGCCCTGAGTCTATTCGGGTGCTGGCTGCGGTAATTGACCATAATCTTGTTGCTATGCGATTTACCCTCACACCTATGACGAATGACATTGATGCTAGGCGCATAGCAGAGTCTATTTTAACCAATCGCGCGCGCTACCCAGAGCGCCGTAGTTTTGATGCTATCACCCAAATTCAAACTAACATTGATTTAGCTTTTCGTGGTTACCCTGAACAAGCAAGTCAGCCCTTGAGTGAACAACAAGCCAAGTTGGATCGAGCTAATCAAACGTTAGCGCAACTCATTGCTGAGCATGCGCGTGCATTAATTGAAGATCAAAGAATGCCTAGCGATGCCTATCAAGGTGAGGATAAAGAAACATTGAGAGATAAGGCGCTTAATTTGGTCAAAAAGCGTTATGCTGATAAGGAGATACATTCTGTGGCGGTTTGTTGCGCTTGGGACCACACTCAGTACAGTGAAAAAGTGAGAGATTCAGATGGGCGTGAAATTACGCGACATTATGACTATCGCGACAATCAGATTGCTGTGGCTATCTTGATCGATGACGTTGATGCAAAAATGATTGTAGTGGGCGTACGACAGAATTTTATTAGCAATCAAGAGACGGTAGAGATTTTGACGGAACGGCCAATGCTGACGAAGAATTTATAAGCTATATTTTAGTATGAACCTCAGTCACCAGC
>CAYPHQ010000119.1:0-2929 GCA_964410595.1 uncultured Thiotrichales bacterium | reverse complement strand
GTATCAATGACTGCATAACCCCAGCTGTCACAATATGCAGCTAACCAGAGTAAGGCTATTTTTGATGCGTCGTTTTCACGACTGAACATGGACTCGCCAGCAAATAATCGGCCAATAGAAAGGCCATAAATACCCCCAACTAATCTCTCTTGAGGGTCCCAAATTTCAATACTATGAGCGTGTCCAAGATGGTGAAGTTGAATATACGCTGCGCTCATTTCTGCGGTGATCCATGTGTTATTTGAGTATCTGCGGGGTTCGGCACAGGCTTGAATCACTGCTGCAAAATCTTTGTCATAGCTGACTGACCATTGTTTACGCCTGAGTGTGCGAAGCACACTTTTATGAGCAATAGCTTTCTTGGGGTAGAGCACACCGCGAGGATTAGGGCACCACCAAAGAATTGGTTGTGGCTCTTGATACCATGGAAAGATTCCACATTGGTAGGCTTTAAGAATGCGTGCTGGAGTGAGATCTCCTCCAGCTGCGATTAGACCTTCAGGATCATCGAGCGCAGAGTCTGGTGGTGGAAATGAATGACTGAGGTCGTCTGCATCTAACCAATTAAGCTCAATGCTTGACATTAATCATTCCGATAAGGTGATAATGTCATCAGCATATCGTATTGTTTTTGCATAGCAATTTTTTCGCGCTCACAAAAATTATAAATGGGCTCGCGGAAATGCTCATTAGCGATCCAATGTGATGACCAGGTAATTGTGGGTAAGAAACCTCGTGTTATTTTGTGTTCACCCTGTGCGCCGGGTTCAAAGCGTTGGAGTTTGTTTTTGATACAATAATCTATGCCCTGATAAAAGCAGGTTTCAAAATGTAAGCTGTCATAACTAGATTCGCAACCCCAGAAGCGACCAAAAAGTGCATCATTACTTTTGAAACAAATAGCGCATGCGATAATTTTTTCTTCATGCATAGCAAATATGAAAATTAATTGTTGCCCCATAGTATTGGCAATTTCTTTGAAAAAATCTTTGTTAAGCGTGGGTAAGCCAGATTTTCTATCAAAAGTACTCTCATAAAAATAATGGGCTTTTGTAATTTCATGTGGACTTGCTTGATCACCGGATTTAATTACAAAGCTAATGTTTTCTTCTGCCACTTTGCGTCGCTCACGCTTCACTTTTTTACGTTTACGTGAAATAAACGTACCGATAAAGTCATCGAAATCAGTGTAATTATGGTTTTTCCAATGATACTGACATCCGATTCTTTGTTGCATGCCTAATTGTTGACAAATATCTGTATCTTCATCTGTTGTGAATAGAAAATGACTGCCACTCATGTTCATTTTTTCTGTCAAATGCAAGATTTGTTTAATCATTAATTTCTTGATCGCGACTGATTCACCTAATAGACGTGCGCCCGTCACTGGATTATATGGAATTGATGACACCAGTTTCGGATAATAGTTTAGGGATGATTGCTCATAGGCAGACGCCCAGCTCCAATCAAACACAAATTCGCCATACGAGTTGGTCTTGATATACAAAGGGCAGGCGCCAATAAGTTGTTGTTCTGAATTTCTCAGAGCAAGGTGATATGGATACCAACCATATTCTTGTCCCACACAGTGATGAGTTTCTAGAGCGCTCAGAAATTCATAACGTGTGAAAGGCTCTGAAGTTCCAGCTAAGCGATTCCACTCAGATGAATCGATTTCAGCCAAGCTTGTATGAAAGCTAAGTTCTAGGCGCTCAGAGTTGTAGTCTTTATTATCCGAGTCTTTTTCATGCTCGTCATTCGATGCACTCATTGAATACTAAATGTGGTGATTACTCTGAGCTCATTTGATCAAGATAACGCTCTGCATCTAGTGCTGCCATGCAACCAGTGCCTGCTGAGGTAATAGCTTGTCTATAGATATGATCCATGACATCGCCCGCCGCAAAAATTCCTTCAACACTCGTCGAGGTTGCATTTCCGTGAAGTCCGCTAGCTACGGTGATATAGCCATTCTGCATATCGAGTTGCTGATCAAAAATACTAGTATTCGGGCTATGGCCAATCGCAATAAATACACCAGCTAAATCAATTTCTTGAGTACTGTTATCCTGAGTATGTTTGATGCGAATACCAGTGACACCACTATCATCACCCAGCACCTCATCTAAAGTATGATTCCATGCGATAGTGACGTTACCATTTTTCTCTTTTTCAAATAATTTATCAGCTAGTATTTTTTCACATTTGAGTGAATCTCTTCGATGAATAAGGGTAACATTGGCGGCGATATTCGATAGATATAACGCTTCTTCCACAGCCGTGTTTCCTCCGCCTACGACTGCAACATCTTTGTCTTTATAAAAGAATCCATCACAGGTTGCGCAAGCTGATACCCCTTTACCTTTAAAGGCTTGTTCTGAATCGAGGCCTAGATACATCGCTGACGCACCGGTTGCGATGATAAGTGCATCACAGGTATATGAGCCATTAATATCTCCATTCAGCCTAAACGGGCGCTGACTGAAGTCCACCGACTGGATATAGTCAAAGATGACTTTAGTCCCATATTTTTCAACATGCATAAGCATGCGTTGCATTAATTCTGGTCCTTGCAAGCCATCCACATCGCCAGGCCAATTATCGACGTCGGTGGTCGTCATTAGCTGACCACCTTGCTCTAAACCAGAGATAATCACGGGTTTTAGGTTAGCACGTGCCGCATAAACGCCAGCTGTGTAGCCTGCAGGCCCTGAACCAAGAATAATTAGTTTATGATGCTGAGTGTCGCTCATGGCAAAAGCTCCCTTTAATTGCTGACATCTGTGTTAAATTGTGCCGCTATGTTACGGTGGTCTGGTGATAGGAGCAAATGTCTGTAAACTCCAATATAGTGCTGATTATTTAAGTTTGCTGCTACCCATAAAAATAGCTAAAATCTTGACAATAATCACAAAAATATCAATGATTT
>CAYPHQ010000118.1:0-2933 GCA_964410595.1 uncultured Thiotrichales bacterium | reverse complement strand
CCTCCTAGCTTCATATCGTGAAACCATAAAATAGCAATACCCGCGACGACCATAGCCCAGAGTAAACCATTCAAAATGCCAATTCCCAATTCGCGCATTAGTAATAAGGAAGAATTGGAGTGTCCTACTTGTTTCAAGGCTAAGCCTCTGATAACCAGAGTTAAAGTTTGGCTTCCAGCGATCCCACCCATACTGGCAACAACAGGGATCAACACGGCCAGTAAGATGAGTTCTTCTAGGGTTGATTGAAATAGACTGATTACCCATGCGGCTAGGAAAGCGGTCATCATGTTGATTCCCAACCATAGTGCGCGTCGACGTGTTGATTTTGTTACAGGTGCAAATAAATCTTCATCCTCGGATAGACCTGCCATACTCATGACAGAATGCTCGCCTTCCTCGCGAATAACATCAACCACATCGTCAATCGTGATTCGCCCTAGCAATTTATGCTGTTCATTAATCACTGGCGCCGAAACAAGATTGAGTGTCTCAAAAGTATGAGCAACATCCGTGGCAGACTCGTCAGCTAGAATAGGTTCTATATTATCTTCCATTAAGTCACGCACTTGTAAACTTGGGTCATTTGTGAGTAGGTCAGTGAGACTTAATGTTCCGATGTAATGTTGATAGCGATCAACAACAATTAAATTATCTGTGTGCGCTGGGAGATTTTTGCGTGAACGAATGTAGCGCAGCACCACATCTAGAGTAATATCTTTACGTACGGTTACCGTATCAGTATTCATGAGGCCACCCGCTGTGTTCTCATCATATGCTAGTACTGATTTGAGGCGTGTTTGGTCGCTGGTATCAAGATTATTGAGCGCAGTTTGGGTGACCTCGTCAGGAAGATCTGATAGCAAGTCAGCTAAATCATCGAGCTCAAGGCCTTCAGTGGCTGCCAATAATTGCTCAGGATCCATGATGTTAATGAGACTGTTACGAACCTCATCACCCACATGTAATAAGATTTCTCCTGATTCATCATGGTCTAACATGTTCCAAATAAAGAAACGTTTAGACTGGGGTAAAGACTCTAAAAGTAGTGCGACTTCAGCAGGGTGAAAGGCATTAAGAATATTAGCTGCACGTTTCATTTCACCTGTATTTAAGGCGTCGGTAATAACCTCAAGATTATTGCGCACAGATGAGATAGGAGTGTCTGGCATTATTCTTCTTCTATGAGTTAATAAGATAAACGAATTGTTGGGTTAATTTAGTTTACCCGTTAACTATGAATTTCAAAAGAAGAATGATTAAAAAGGTCTAAAAAGTATTATTGAGTTCATCTACCAATATATGAATTTGTGCAGGGGAAGTAGTCACACTAAGAATCTTCTTAATAGGCTTCTCTAACTTGTCAATTCGACAAGTATTAATGATAGATTTAATTTCAAGCAAGGTCGCGGGATGTGCGCTAAAGTTCTTCAGTCCCATGCCCAATAACAAACGAGTATAACGAGGATCCCCAGCCATTTCTCCGCACATAGCAACAGGTATATTGGCTTTTTCTCCAGCTTTTAGTGTTAGATGTATGAGCTTGAGTACCGCAGGATGCAGTGGGTCGTATAAATAGTTAACCGACTCATCAATCCTATCGATAGCCAAAGAGTATTGAATCAAGTCATTAGTGCCAATGGAGAGAAAATCACACTGCTTCGCAAAGCGCTGCGCGAGCAGAGCTGCCGCAGGTACTTCTATCATAATGCCAATAGGGATGTCTGGATCAAAGTCAGTGCCCTCATCAAGCAACTCTTGTTTGGCCTGATCAAGGATTCTATAACTGGAAAATAATTCATTTTCACTAGTAATCATTGGAAACATGATTCTGACTGGACCATAAACCGATGCGCGCAAGATTGCCCGTAATTGGCATTTAAATAACTCGGTATCTTTTAAAGAGCGTCTTAAACCTCGCAACCCAAGTGCAGGGTTTTGAACCATAGGCCCCTTGTATTTTGGATCAAATTCTTTTTCAGCTCCTAGATCTAGGGTGCGGATAGTCACGGGTAGCCCCTTGAGAGCGCGAATAACTTTTTTGTAGGCAGAAAATTGTTCTTTTTCAGAAGCCGGTTCATCACGATCAATATATAAGAATTCTGTTCTATAAAGACCCACACCCATTGCGCCGCTTGGTTTGAGCGTTTTTGTATCTTCTGTTAACTCAATATTAGCTTGTAAATTTATTGATATACCATCTCGTGTTTTGGCATCGACATCACGAAGAGTTTGAAGTTTTCTGCGCTCATCTTTCTGGACTTTACGCTTATGCTTATATTCACGAATAGTTTTTTCATCAACACCAGCTAGTATCATTCCCTCAGCACCATCAATAATGATTTGTTCATTATTTTTGAGTAGTTGGCGTGCATCTTGAACACCGACAATAGCGGGTATACCCAGACTTCTTGCAATAATAGCTGTGTGAGATAGTGGTCCACCAAGTTCGGTGATGAAACCAGCAATGCTCTGATGTTGAAGCACTACAGTGTCTGCTGGTGTTAAATCATCAGCAACAACAATCGAGCCTCGTAGTGTTTGAATTTCTTTCTCTACTTCATATTTTTGATCATAGAGCATTTTTTGAATTAGATTGATAACGTGATCAATATCATCTTGGCGTGTTTTTAAATACTCGTCTTCCATTAATTCAAATACGGCAATCAGCTTGTCGCGCTGTAATTGCAGAGCCCATTCTGCGTTACAGCGGTTTTCTTTAATTATGTCTATAGGGGCGCTAGATAGCATGGCATCGTCTAGCATTAATAAATGTGATTCGATGAACGAGGCAATATCTTTAGGGGCGCCTGCAGGGATAGAGCTCTGGATCTTTTTAAGTTGTTGGCTGGCACGCTTGATAGCAGAATTAAATCGTCGTATTTCTGATTTAATTTGAGATTGTTTAATGGTGCGCTCGTACACCTCGAGAG
>CAYPHQ010000117.1:0-2936 GCA_964410595.1 uncultured Thiotrichales bacterium | reverse complement strand
TAATATTAAGTTCTCTTGCCAGAGCGGCTTCTGGCATCCCGGTCATACCTACCACATGGCATCCATCTTGCTCTAGGCGATTGATTTCTGCTGCCGTTTCTAATCTTGGCCCTTGCGTTGCAGCATACACACCGCCAGCATAGTATTTATGTCCTGCTATCTCCACTGCTTGTATGAGATTCTGTCGTAAGGTTTCATCATACGGGCAAGTAAAATCAATGTGTCTAACTTTAAGTAAATCTTTTTCATAGAATGTTTGATGTCTACCATAAGTGTAATCAATGATCTGCTCAGGTATGACAATGGTTGTTGGATTTGTCTGCTTGTGAATACCTCCTACTGCAGCCACCGCTATAATATTTTTTACACCTTTATCATGTAAAGACCATAGATTAGCGCGATAGTTAACCATATGTGGAGGAATAGTATGTTGGGATCCATGCCTCGGTAAAAAAATGACTTCCTTACCACAATATTGACCATAGGTAATCGGCGCTGATGGGGTGCCAAACGGTGTTCTGACTACTTCTTTACGAATAATCTCTAACCCTGAAAATGAGGTAAGACCTGTGCCACCAATTATTGCAATACTCTCCATCTATGACTCCTTTAGTGCATAGATATCTGGTAAATGACGAAGATGCCCTCTGTAATCCATGCCATAACCAAACACATAATAATCATCCACCTCTAGACCAAAAAATTCTGGTTGCACAGTGACATCTCGATGGGGTAATTTTTTTCTTAGTAAAACACAACTAATGACTTCCTTAGCACCTTGAGAATGGCAATATGAAATTAAGGCCTTTAAGGTATGGCCACGATCAAATATGTCATCTAATATTATTATTACTTGATCCTGCATAGAATACTGAGGTCTTTTCTGCCATTGCAACTCTCCCCCAGTAGTATCATTACCGTAACTTGAGACCTGACAATAATCAATTTTCAAA
This sequence comes from uncultured Thiotrichales bacterium, assembly GCA_964410595.1. Lineage (GTDB taxonomy): Bacteria > Pseudomonadota > Gammaproteobacteria > UBA4575 > UBA4575 > UBA1858. The sequence goes on along the minus strand of CAYPHQ010000117.1, from coordinate 1,983 downwards.
TCACCGTCCAAATGTCTCACTAAATCACTTGTAAATAATAAAGCTCCATTCATTACGCACAAGATATGGGCTGACCGGCCAGCTAGATGAGTTTCTAATTCCATAGCTAAACGGTTGATCGCACATTTAATCTGTTCAGCACTAAATAATAGATATGAATTTTGTCTAATAATTTCATATTTGGATAAAGTCATAAAGAAAATTCTCTATTGGCTAGACAAATTTTTCAACTGGCCATCAGTCATGATCATAGTACGAGTTGGGAAAGCCACTTCGGCTCCGTGATGTTCTACAATATTCGATACTCTCAAGAGCACATCTTGCTTCACTTCATGGTAGTGAATCCAATCTGTAGTTTTTGTAAAAGTATAAATAAAGAAATCTAATGATGACTCATTGAATTGATTAAAATTAACAATCAAGGTTTGATGATTATCTATTTCTTCATGATCGATGAGCATCTGCTTGACATCTTTAACAATATTGTTCATCTGATTCACATCGTTATAGCGTAAGCCAATCGTCTCATAAATTCTGCGATGAGACATGCGTGAAGGATTTTCCACTGCAATGTTGGCGAATATAGAATTGGGAACATACAAAGGTCGCTTATCAAAAGTTCTAATCCTGGTTAGTCGCCAACCAATCGATTCCACTGTACCCTCTATCTCCTTATCAGGAGAACGGATCCAATCACCCACACTGAATGGTCTATCCAAATAAATCATAAGCCCACCAAAGAAGTTAGCCAACAAATCTCTGGCAGCAAAACCAAGCGCAATACCTCCAACACCACCAAAAGCTAGTACTCCGGAAACACTAAATCCAAGTGTTTGCAAAATTACTAATGCAGTAGTGATGATCAATGCTGTTCTGACCAATTTCGCAATTGCGTGTATAGAGGTTCGATCAAACTCTTTATTATGTTTTAATTTTTCTTGAACAATAGCTTCTTCATAGTTTTTAACGAAGCTAGTTAATGCCCAAGCCAGCATAGAGATAATTAAAACCTCTCTGATTTCAGTAATAGAACTGAATATGACCGCTTGTGTTCTTTCGCCAACAATATGAGCAGCATGTAATATGCCAACACCCATAATTGAGTACACCATAGGACGGCGAAACGATAATATTAATGCATCATCCCAAGGATTTACCGTTTTACCAGCTTTACGCGCAAAGTTAGTAAACACATGACGCGCGATAAAACTTGCACTCAATACCAGTAAGACAATGACAAACACTTCATAAACCCAAGGATCTATCATTTGCCCAGTAAACAAACTTATCAATTGATCTAAATAATCTTGTATTTCAGACATCTTTGCTGAATGGTTAAGTTAAAATTATTGTTGTTGTAAAAAATAATACAATGTCTGCTGCTGACTCGCGGACATAGATATCGCCTGTTGACCGTGAAAAAGTTCTAGTCTTTTAGCTGACACTTTATTTTCATAATCTTCTAAGTACTCCAATGCTCTGGGAATATCTTGGCTTTGGTTACAAATCAATATCATATCTGAACTCGCTTGCAGCGCCTTTTCTATACGTTGTTCTATGTCTCCAACCACATGTGCGCCAAGCATGCTAAGGTCATCACTAAATATCACGCCTTCAAAACCATACTGCTGACGTAGAATATCATTCAACCAGATGCTGGAAAAACTCGCTGGCACACTATCTTTGCATGGATATACGACGTGTGCAGACATGATACCCAACATGCCAGCAGCAATCATCTGAGTAAAAGGCTGTAGATCCCTATTCGCAATCTCTTCAAAAACACGATGATCCACTGGACACTCGACATGTGAATCAGCCACTACCGTTCCATGACCAGGAAAGTGCTTACCTATAGCTTGCATGCCTCCTTTATTTAGGCCTTGCATAAAAGCTTTTGCTAGTGAGCATACTGCCTGCGGCTCACAATGGAAAGCACGATCCCCAATGACACGACTGTCGAGTGTCGCCAAATCAAGAATG
>CAYPHQ010000116.1:0-3020 GCA_964410595.1 uncultured Thiotrichales bacterium | reverse complement strand
AATTCCTTATTATATGACTCGCGGTCCGCATCATTCTTCATCACATCGTGGTAAAGACTTTTAAGTTCTGACATTCTATCCACAATCTGGCCCGCATTCGAAAGCACTCCGTCTTGAACTTCCAAAAGAGAGATGCCGTTTAAAATATTTTGCATCGCAGCACCTGAGCGTAGAATCTGACTTTCAAGTTTCATCGCAACTGCCATTCCTCCTGCATCATCGGATGGTTTTTCAACCCGCTGACCACTTGATAGACGGGCAATACTCTTCTGCAGGTTCATATTATTCCTACTTAAGTGCAATCTTGCCCCTGAGGCGGCTGGGTTTGAATTTATAGTAAAGCTCATTGTTGAAATTAAAATGTTATTGTTTAACTACTTGCGTAAAATACTGCCCGGAAAGATCGTGCGGAGTTTACATACAGTGCATAAAGTTCGGATCATTAAATTTATAATTATGCGAATATTCATGCATTCTATACAAAATAAGGCTGTAGTGTGGTAGTTCATTGAATAAATTAAAGTTAGTGGTCTTGCTAAGAACAGGGAGTGAACTTCAACTGACAACTTGGATGAGGTAACTAGACCTGAAGCCATGGATGAGTATCGGTTACTAAATAGTAGTACGAGATACTAACTACATAGTGAGGTGATACATAAGTCTTACCACGATGGGTTTAGATAGACTGGGTGTTATGGGATCGTCCTTGATCACATGGCGACAACATCCTGTTGTCGGGAAGTGTAATGTGTTTAGCTAATTATAGTGAGAGCAGTATATGTAATTGTATATGACTTAGTGCACGGAAATCCATGATACCAAGTGAATGCAGTTACTTTCTCCCTAGGCAAGTCCTCCGGTTAATGGTTGATAATGCTTGGTTATTAAAAAGTGAAAAAAGGACCTCAGTTTGTGGCTACTTGCACAGGGATCCGGTTCTTTATGAAAAGGAAATAACCTAAGCCTTATACGGCTGGTCATGTCATGGACATTCTTTGTAATCCTGAAAGACCACCTTGTTAGGTAATACCTATACAATCGTTTCATGTGGAAACATTTTTTTTCGTATAAAGACAAGTGTGGTAAAGGAGTGGATAGAACGAAAGAAAATAGGTCTTCGAGCATATCCGGAAAGGCTCGCATACTCGGAACCAGGCCAATGCCAATCGAACCTGGTCCCGAGTCACGGTCTGGCAATCTGCCCAGCCAACCACGGCTAGTGCATCTTGCCTCGCACCCTAGGATAACACTTGGTAGTGCCATACTAATTGTACGGAGTATTTTTGCATGAGTAGTAGTAAACAAACCTTTGCAATATAAAGTCTTTGGTACGCCTGGATTGACTACAGGCTTAAAATTTACCGTCTTGGTTCGTTTGTTTACTTGATACTCGAAATTGAATGGGGGGGCATTATGACTATCATCTTTCTTGCGTGACCTGCAGAAGTTCAACTGACCATGGTCATAATCTGCCCGAAATATTGGGTGTATTTGATATAAAGCAGAAGAGGAAGATATTCGTCTTTCGGTCTGCGTATGCAAGAAATGCTTGCGGCACCTCTTGCTTTGAGAAACGGAACCACCCATCACAGGATCTGAACTCACACCAAAGGGTAGGGCAACTTTACATAAGTCTAATACAGACTTGTGCTTAGAATTACCTATACGCCATACTTGGCTCTGTTCGGATTCATACATCGTGTGATTTACTGAAAGATTGGTTCGTATTAACTCTAAAATATGGAGATCTTATAAAAAAGGGGTAAGAACGCTGGGCTTGATTCCAGCAAAGTTTATCGGAGCGTGTGCTTCACTCACCCTCCCTTTGGCACTTTTAGGTGCGTGCCAAAGGGGTGGGCGTGAAAGCACAAGTTTCATGGTGACCCAAAACTTCATAGGTATTTTTTGCATGTATCTACTAAGATAATAAATCACCAGAAAGACTCTCGTGTTATTGAAGGAGGGTTAATGCAACTTGGGTCAACTGGTTAGCCTGAGCCGTCATCGATGCACTTGCCTGAACCAATACATTGTTTCGGGCAAACCGAGTGGATTCTAAGGCCACATCCACATCCATAATTCTGCCATGAGCGGCTTCTAGATTAACCAAATTCACTTGATGGAACTCATAAGATTGCTGGACGCGCTGTTGCTCCGCACCATTTTCAGCTCGGGCATCGGCAATTCGTTGGATTACTTCAGTGAATTGCTCAATTGTTATCGTCGAGATATCCGTGACTTGATTACCGTTTGCATTCACCAAGGAATTACCGGTCGCACCCAAACCTCCCAAGCTGGTAACAAACTCAAGATTTACAACATTAAGAGAGATTGCACCATCCGTTGAAACACCGGATGGATGAGTCAATAATTGATAACTGTAAATATCTTTATCCGAACCAGATGCACCCAATGACACATGCAGTTCTTTCCCAGAGTCGGCCGACTGGACACCACTGGCATTAGTGGCATTCCCGAAAGCAAACAAACTGATACCATTGAACTTTTCTAGCGACATCTGACCTAACTGGGATTGTAGTTCACGAAACTCTTTGGAGTAGTTTTCGATATCGCTGGAATTCTTGGTGATATCCGCAGCCATGGTACGAAGTTCTGACATTCGGTTCACGATTTTGCCTACTGTCTCAAGAGCTCCATCTTGAACCTGTAAATAAGAAAGTGCATTTTGATGGTTATTAAGAACGGCCTCTGTACGCCGAGATGTGGAATCCAGCCTGTAAGCTACAGCCAAACCGCCAGCATCTTCGGCAGGTTGGGTGATGCGATTGCCTGAGGACAGGCGTGCTAAACTCTTACGTAAAGCCTCCGCATTTTTACTTAGGTTGAATGACGCAGTGGTTGCCGCGCTGTTGGTGTTTACTACTATTGGCATTGTTTATTTTCCTCCATGATTGGAACAGTGGCATCCTTGCCACCTAATCGCCGACATTATGATGGGGTCGGCACCCATATGAAATTGGGGTAGTTTAAAAATTCTTGAAACAGGATACTGATAGTCT
>CAYPHQ010000115.1:0-3074 GCA_964410595.1 uncultured Thiotrichales bacterium | reverse complement strand
AAGGCTTGATCAGAAGTGATGAGCCATTTACACATCTCCTGACTCAGGGAATGGTCTTAAAGAATGGCACAAAGATGTCTAAATCTAAGGGAAATACGGTTGATCCTGAGCAACTCATTGAACGTTTTGGTGCTGATACGGTAAGGTTGTTTACCATGTTTGCAGCGCCACCTGAGCACTCATTAGAGTGGGTAGATACAGGCGTGGACGGTGCTGCTCGTTTCTTGAAGAAGTTATGGAGATTGGTGTATCTCCATATTCAGTTTGAAAATACTCAAAGTGTTGATGTAGGTTCACTCAACCAGGAGCAGAGAGCGCTACGTCAAAAAATACACAGTACACTTCAAAAAGTAACCCGAGACATTGGTGAACGTTATACCTTTAATACTGCGATAGCAGCTAATATGGAATTACTCAATCATTTATCTTCTCATCAGGGAGATAATGCACAAGACATAGCTGTACTTCGTGAAGGTATTGAAGCTATTGTATTAATGTTGTCACCAATAGTACCGCATGTGGCCTCGGAGCTATGGTTTCAGCTGGGACATTCGTCAATTGAGGATCAAGCATGGCCACAATATGATGAATCAGCTCTGATTCAAGAGACAATTGAGCTTATTGTGCAAGTCAATGGTAAGCTGAGAGATAAAATTCTAGTGGAAGCAGATGCTGATGATGATTTAATTCGTTCTAATGCTTTGCAAAGCCAAAAAGTACAAGCCTATGTTGAAGGTAAGGAAGTTAGGAAAATCATTGTTGTGAGAGGCCGCTTGGTTAATATTGTGGTTTAAGTTGTTGCTTAAGAAATTACTGGAACAGTTATGAATAAAATACTCGTAGTTATAGTTACCGCTTTGATATTAAATGCATGTGGATTTAAGCTTGCATCAAAAGCCGATCTTGCTCCAATGTTCGATAAAACCAGCATCAGTTATGAAGCAGGCGCTGATATTATGGCAGATGTGGTTATTTCACAGTTTAAGGCTAATGATATTCAGATTGTTGAAGCCGAAGCGGCGACTGCACATTTAACCATTCTTTATGAGACCAAAAATAAAGAGATTTTGTCTGTTGATGAAAATGGCAAAGTGCGTGAATATGAATTGATTCTGCAGATTGGTATTCATCTCAAGGATGAGACCGGTAAGACGGTGATTAAGAATCAAAACATACGTCTGTCACGTGATTTTTTGTTTGAGATAGATGATGTATTAGGTAAAAGTAGTGAGCGAGAGCAAATTTATCAAGAGATGCGTGAAGACATCGCTCGACTGATTGTTTACCGATTACAGGCTATCAAGTCGCTTCAGAAACAAGATAATAATTAGAGTTTTATCTTTTTAGACTCATTGCTGATAGTTTGATTGTTATCCAGAACCTATAAGTTTTGCAATCGCTGCAGAATCTAATTCACCATCACCTTGTTCAACTAATTTATTCATATACTGAGTGACCAAGTCAGCCCCAGGCAGCCTGCATTCATTAGCATCTGCACTTTCCGAGGCAATGCGCAAATCTTTTGCATGTAAATGGGCTTTGAATCCCGGTTGATAATTACCTTCCAGCATGCGTTGGCCATGAATCTCAAGTATTTTGCTATAGGCAAACCCTCCAAGCAGAGCCTCACGAACTTTGGCAGCATCAACATCTGAGCTTTGTGCAAGTAAAAATGCTTCGGCAACTGCATTCATGGTTTGGGCCACTAGAATTTGATTGCAGGCTTTGGCAACTTGGCCGGCGCCATGATCACCAACATGAACAATATTTTTCCCTAAACACTCAAGAATAGGTAATACGCGTTGAAAGTCTGTTTCAGCGCCTCCAACCATGATCGATAAAGTGCCATCAATTGCGCCGATTTCACCCCCTGAAACAGGTGCATCCAACATATGCGCGCCAGCTCGACTGAATTGCAAGGCCATGGAGCGAGTAGCTTCAGGTGAGATAGTACTCATGTCAATGACTATGGACTCTGGCCTGGTAGCATGTATAACACCATCTGCTCCAATCAATACCTGTTCAACATCTGCTGTATCAGCAACGCATGAGATAATCACATCTGACGCCTGCGCTAATGCTTTAGGGCTGTCGTAGACCACACAGCTATCCTCACATAAATTCTCGATACTGGCTTGTCTTCGTGCATAAACATTGACTGAATAACCTGCTTTAAGCAGATTTTTGACCATTGGTTTACCCATGATACCGATACCAATATAACCAATTGTTTGCATATTAAATCGCCTGCTAAATCCTCTGAATGGCGTATAATACCAATTAAATCGATGAATGAATTAACATCTTAGTAATTCAAAATTTGGACTGGCCATTTGGAAATTAACGTCTCTCAACTTGCCGCAACACTCAATAAAGCTTTGGCTCCGGTGTATATGTTATCAGGTGAAGAACCCTTCCAAATGGAACAGTCGCTTGATCTCATAAGAAAAATTGCACATAAAGGTGGATACACTGAGCGCCAAGTGCTACATGTTGAGCGCAGTTTTGATTGGTCTCAAATTAGTCAACAAACCAATAATATGTCACTTTTTGGTGATAAAAAGATTCTGGAATTGCGTCTACCCACTGGCAAGCCTGGTACCGCCGGTGCCAAGGCATTACAAGATTATTGTCAACAGCCACCTGAGGATGTACTGCTACTTATTCACAGTGGAAAATTAGATAAGGCGGCGCTTAATTCTAAGTGGGTACAAGCGATTAATGAAATAGGCACACATATACGTATATGGCCATTGTCAGGAGCAGATTTGATTGCATGGATACAGAATCGCTTGCGGATAGATAAACTTAATCATGATCGCGCTAATGCAGAGTATATTGCCTCGCGAGTGGAGGGAAATATGCTGGCGGCTGCGCAAGAAATAGAAAAAATGGCACTGTTATCTATCGACTCTGATCAGCCGACTGAAGCCTGGCTGGCTGATCAATCTAAGTTTAGTGTGTTTGATTTGGTGGATAATATTTTATTGGGGCAACGCTCACAAGTAGTTAAAATCCTCGCACAACTGCAGAGAGAGTCATTTGCTCCCAATTTAGTTTTATGGGGATTGGCT
>CAYPHQ010000114.1:0-3217 GCA_964410595.1 uncultured Thiotrichales bacterium | reverse complement strand
AAGCAAGTATTACCGAGTATAGTTTGGATATATTCAAGACAGCAGCAGACTTTCAACTATGGCATGGGCTGGGACTGATTCTACTGGGCTTAATAGCTCGGCAATATCAACATTGTCGATATACACTTATTGCCTATCTTTTTATCATCGGTATCACACTATTCTCGGGCAGCCTTTATTTACTTAGCCTTACAAATATTAAAATACTCGGCGCAATTACTCCATTTGGCGGTATTAGCTTAATCATTGCTTGGTGTCTGCTAAGTTATAAGATGATAACCATTAAGTCATAATAAATTGGTTTGACATTGCACAATTTTAACTGAATCACCTAAGCGAATTTGTCCAGATTGAATTATTTTAGCTGTTATACCGCCGTGACCTGATAACGCGTTATAAGCACCCGTCCCAAGCTCGCGTTCGATTTTAGCGCACGGATGGCATAATCCGGTGATTTCGATGAGTGCCTCACCAATTTGTAATTCTTCGTTAACAAGAATGTTGAGGTTTAGACCAGAAACTACAATATTCCTTCTAAATTTCTCATATGAAAGGCTTGTATCTGAGTGCAATGAGACAACAACTGGTAAATACTCTGCTTGAAACAATGTCACTTGACGCTTACCACCGCGCGTTAAAGACGTGTGATCACCTATAAGACCATAATTGGCACAGGCTTCAACCATCTTACGCGGTGCCATTGGCGAGTTTTTTTGTGGGCGAACCCCAATCCACTCCACTCTTCCATGATGAGGAAACTGTCCCTTGAGATGATTTAATGTGCTACTCATAGATTGTGATATTTACTCAAAAAAGCCTTGCTATATTGAATCAATAATATTACTATAAAGTCAAATTAATTGAGACTTATTATTACGTTTTGTTGCATTAGCAATGTCTCGGATGAGACAGACAGTGAGACCGAAGACACCTCTAATTAGCAGTTCTAAAATGTACTGAGTCCCCAAAACTTGCATGCAAATGTAAGTTTATAGCCCACATGACCCAACCCATGTGGGCTTTTTTATATCCACAGCTTAAAGTCTAGTTGAAAAGCATCAAATAACCTATTGAATAATAATATTTTAATTAATTTTTATCCTAGTGTATTTTGCCCATGCATATAGGGCACCAATACTTTCGGCACTTCAATGCTTCCATCAGCCATCTGATAGTTTTCCAATATCGCCACTAGTGTTCGGCCAACCGCTAACCCCGATCCATTTAACGTATGCAACAACTGTGGTTTAGTATCATTCTTTCGCCAACGTGCTTTCATCCGACGTGCCTGAAAATCTAAGAAATTACTGCATGAGGAAATTTCTCGATATGCACTTTGTGCAGGCAACCAAACCTCCAAATCAATAGTTTTAGCCGCTGCAAATCCTAAATCTCCACCGCATAATGTCACTGCTCGATATGGTAACTCTAATGCTTGTAATATCGCCTCTGCATGTGACACCAATTCTTCAAAGGCTTTCCATGAGCAATCCGGGTGAACTAATTGCACTAATTCCACTTTTTCAAATTGATGTTGACGAATCAAACCTCGTGTATCTCGACCATAAGAACCTGCCTCAGAGCGAAAACATGGGGTATGGCTGACATATTTAAGTGGAAGTTGATCAATGGTCGCAATCTCATCACGCCATAGGTTGGTAACTGGAACCTCAGCTGTGGGAATTAAGTAGTATTGATTTTCAACATTTAGCTGAAATAGATCTTCTTTAAATTTTGGCAACTGACCCGTACCACGCAAACTATCTTGATTGACAATATATGGCACGTGTACTTCTGTATAACCATGCGCTCTTGTATGGACATCAAGCATGAATTGAATCAATACTCTATGCAACTTTGCTATATCACCTTGCAATACGGCAAAACGTGAACCAGTAATTTTGGCTCCTAGCTCAAAATCAATTTGATTCAGAGATTCACCTAAGTCCACATGATCTTTAACTTCAAATTCAAATGCTTTTGGTTCACCCCATGTATGTAATAACTGATTGTCATCCTCATCATTACCTGCAGGAACAGAATCATCAGGTATATTTGGCATCTCAGAGAGCCATTCATTCAATTCATTTTGTAGAGTTTGAAATTTTTGTTCTTTATCTTTCAATTGTTGTGATAAGACATCCATTTGAGCTTTCAATTCGGTGATATCTTGCCCTTGGCTTTTGGTCTTACCAATTTCTTTAGAACGCTGATTACGTATGCTCTGAAGTTCCTGTATCTCTACCTGTAATGATTTTCGTAGATTTTCAGTAGTATTGAATTTGACTATATCTAATTGATAGCCTTTACGTTGCAGCTTTTTCGCAACATTCTCTATATCACTACGAAGTATTTTGGGATCTAACATATGATTACTTAATTTAATTAAATAGGGATTTTGCCATGAATAAACCGACGCCCGCAGCAATAATACAGAGAACAACGCTCAAAACAATCTTCAATGTCATTAGAAAAAATTCCCCATTCAATAAATAGCTTAAACTATGGCTAGAGAAACTTGAAAAAGTTGTAAATCCACCAATTAGCCCAAACAATACTGCCGCACGGATCTCAACACTTGCTTCAAACTGATCAATCAATACCAATGTGAAAAATCCCATCAAGAATGATCCGACAATATTCACTGACATTATTCCCAATGGCAGAGATGAAGATGACATCTCATCTACTCGCATAGTAAACAGATAACGCAAAACAGAACCTATTCCACCACCTAGAGCAATCCATATTAAACTCATTGTATAACCTCTTTTATTAGCTAAAACACCTGCAAGTAAGGTATTCTCACAGCATGTCAACACAACCCAACATCAAACAACTATTTAGTGACTGCTTAGCCACGGAAAATATTCTAGATACTGAAGAAACCCTCAAGCCATATGAATGTGATGCGCTGACAGCATACAAGACTATGCCTATGGCTGTCTTGTTACCAGAGAGTAATGCTCAAGTTATCGCCATCATAAAACGTTGTCATCGTGAGCAAATTCCCATTGTAACGAGAGGTGCGGGTACTGGTTTATCAGGTGGAGCTAATCCAATAAAAAATGGGATATTACTTAATCTGGCAAAGCTCAATGAAATCTATGAAATCAATTCAGAGCAACAATTTGCCCGTGTCGGCCCTGGTGTTCGCAATTTATCTATATCAGAAGCGGCCAACGATTATGGTCTTTACTATGCCCCTGATCCTTCA
>CAYPHQ010000113.1:0-3219 GCA_964410595.1 uncultured Thiotrichales bacterium | reverse complement strand
TTGACTGTATTGGATACAAGCAACTTGCATATGAAAATTGACGCTATCAGAAATGAATTAAGGGTAGCGCTAATTGATGCTCCGCCTCATAATCATGAAAGATTAACTCCAAATAATGAAATTTCGATACAGAAGCACACATCAGCTGATATCTCTGGGCAAACCACAGCAGAACAAGCATTGAATGCAAGCCAATCATTTTTAGTCAAACTGATAGAATCGGCTAAAGCATTATTTAATGACTCAGTGCAAGTTACTCATGGCACACAAGACTCTGCAGAATTTTTAAAACAGCAAAATAATCGACGCACCTATGAAGTGGTCAACATTCATTTATTAGAAGCTCAACATGCTATCGTTCAACGTGATAACAGAACATACAAAAAACATCTGGATGCTGCTATACAGGAAATTAATACTCACTCAGGATTTCAACATCAGGCATCTATTAGCCAAAACATTCAAACTTTAAGCGAGATAAACTTAACTCCACAGCTACCTGATATCAGTCAGCCTCGAGAACTTCTTGCTGAAAAGATTGCCCAAAGCAAGGTTTCAAAATGACTAAAAAAATCTCTTTAGTTTTATTCGGCGGACTGATGATTACCTTAATGGCTATGTTTGTCATGAGGGAACAAGGTGTTGCCGTGTTCAGCTATGGTGAAATAACTTGGGAACTGTCGCTAACTCATTTCTATTTTGCTGCCATTGCAGTTTTTATTCTGTTGTATTGGTTGTTTAGATTTATCGGAAAAATTTTACGCCTACCAACACAATTAAAACTTCAAAAACAACAAAAGACTCGTTTAGAAATATTGAATGCATTAGATAACACATTGATTCATGCAGCCCTACATGATTGGGACAGTGCTATTAAAACCAGCACACGGCATATTAAAGACAGCCCGATAAAAAAAGGACAACATAGTTACACGGCATACTGTGCTAATGAAATAGGCCATATTGATATGCGCACCACACATGTCAATCAGCTACGAGCTATAGAAGGAGGCGCCAGTGCTGCCAATTTGTTAGAAGCTGGATTTATGCTGCAAGATAAAAAACCTGAAAAAGCATTGAGCTTGCTAGAGGATGAATCCATAGAAGATGTATCAGTGCTCAACTACTATTGTCAGGCTTTTTTACAAATCAAAGATACCCAAGCAATCGAACACACCTTACCAAAATTATTTTTACGCACGCAAAAGCAACCTCAAAAATATCAAGCCATACAAAATACCTGCTATCAGTGCTTGCATTATTTGATAGAAACCTATCATGTAAAAACACAAGCTGAGTCATTAGCAGAACTATGGAAAACTTATAATAAAATTATACAAATTCAACCATCGTTATTAGAACAATTTGTTCACAGACTCAATCAGCATAAACAAGATGTACTGGCAGAGCAGATTATTGTAAGTTCATTACAACAAAACTGGAATGAACGGTTGGTACAAACCTTTGGCCTGCTTCAATTAGATAATGTTGAACAACGAATAAAAATAGCCCAACAGTGGTCAATTGAACATAAAGACAGCGCTAGTTTACTTTTAACCTTAGGACGTCTACATAAACAACTAAAGCATTGGGGGCAAGCAAAGAATTACTTGGAATCTAGTTTAAGTCGACAACCATTAGTAGCCACATATGCCGAGCTAACTGATCTTCATGAACAATTGAATGAAGTCGCTGACGCTCATCGCTGCGCAAAGAAAGGCTTATATTTAGCCACTCATGATTAATCATTAGCTAATCTTTTTCTTAACCATAAATTATTTGTATGAATATCATTATTGGATGTGGTTATCTAGGACGTGAGCTTTGCGAGCTATTACCTGAACACAATGCACAAGCTTTATGCTGTGTAGTGAGCTCCCAAGCAAGTGCTGAGCAATTATCAGCGCGCGGATTGCCAGCACAACGCCTGAATCTAGATGAACTATGCAGTGATTTTGAATGGCCACAATTAACACATAGTAATATATATTTTTTTGCACCACCGAGTACTACTGACAAAAACGATCAGCGTATGCGAGCATTCTTAACTTTATGCCAACATCATACGCCACGACGAATCGTTTATATCAGCACTTCCGGCGTCTACGGAGATTGTCAAGGTGACTGGGTAGATGAGGACAGCCCCTGTCAACCACTTACAATCCGCGCCCAACGTCGCTACGATGCTGAACAAGCGCTAATAAATTTTTGTCAACGCATGACCTGTGAATACATGATACTAAGGGTGGGTGGAATTTATGGTCCTGAACGATTACCGCTCGCCCGATTACAGAACATTAAAGTCATTGATCCACAACAAGCGCCCTATAGCAACCGTATTCATATTTCTGATTTAGCCCAAGTTTGTCTCAAGGCCATGCAAGCATCAACTTATAACCAAATATTCAATGTCGCGGATAATGCACCTACTTCAATGAGTGATTATTTTATCAAACTAGCTCAATTTGCTGGCGTAACCGCACCTGAATGTGTCGCACTAGTGGATGCTTCACGAGAATTAAGTCCAGCGATGTTGTCTTTCATTAACGAATCAAGACGTATGCGTACAACTAAAATGACTGATATTCTTGGTGTTAAGCTCAATTTCCCCGATTTAAACAGCGGTTTGACAGATTGCTTTGAGAAACTAAATACACCATAATTTAAATACAATTAAGTCACAAAGTTGCAAAACAATATCAAAGCATCATAAATAATCACAGGGCAACTCACTAATTACTTCCTGGCATAAGCACAATTAGTTAAGTGACTTGAATAAAGATACTGTGATTATTCCTTAGGATTATGCACTGGGGTTATACAAACATACAGCGACTAAATTATAATCACAGAGGTAAGATCACAACACACATGTTAAAACATATTGCTTTAAGTTTTACTTACCTGTTCTTAATCTGGATATTATTATCAGGTTACTTCAAGTCCAACCTGATTATTCTAGGATTACTATCGTGCACTTTGGTCACGATTCTAAGCGTTGCCTACAAGGTTTACAGCCCACATCAACATCGCCTGAGGATTAACCTTCGCTTACCGTTTTATCTACCATGGCTATTATTAGAAATTATCAAGTCTAATTTACATGTGGCACGTTGCATTCTCACAAATGACATTCAGCCGCAAACGCTGCGCATCAAACCAAAACAAAAAACTGATGCAGGCCTAGCTGTCCATGCCAATAGCATTACTCTAACTCCA
>CAYPHQ010000112.1:0-3332 GCA_964410595.1 uncultured Thiotrichales bacterium | reverse complement strand
GAATCAAGGAACTTTTCAAATCTACCAATTAGGATGGAATGCGGATTATCCTGATCCTGAAAACTTCTTTTTCCTATTATATGGGCTGAATTCTATTTTGGTTTCGAAGGGGCAGAATTACAGTAATTATGAAAATGCTGAATTTGATAGATTATTCGATCAAATGAAGAATATGCAAAACAGTCCTCAACGCCTTGCAATTATTCGTGAAATGAATGATATCGTGCGTGCGGACGCACCATGGGTATTTGCATTCAACCCAAAGTCATATTCACTCTCACACCGTTGGTATAAAAATGTAAAACCTAATCTGATGGCCAATAACACAATGAAGTACAAACGTATCGATGCGCTTGTGCGTGATCAAATGCGAGAAGCGTGGAATCAACCGCTGGTGTGGCCGTTGTATATATTGTTAGCGTTATTTGTGATTGCCTTTATTCCTGCCATTAGGGGCTATCAAAAAAGAGAGCGAGCAAGGGGCTTATGATTAGTTATATTATTCGTCGAATTTTATATGCAGTGCCTATTTTGATAGGAATAAATGTTATTACTTTTTTATTATTTTTTGTTGTGAACTCACCTGATGATATGGCGATCAGTCAGCTGGGTCAGAAATATACAACAGAACAACAAATAGAAGATTGGAAGCGTGAACGGGGCTATCACTTACCGCTATTTCATAATGCCGACTCGCAAGGATTAGACCAACTTAAAGATACGATCTTTTATCAAAAATCATTACGTCTATTCATATTTGATTTCGGAAGTTCAGATAGTGGTAGAGATATTAGTTATGACATTAAACAACGCATGTGGCCAAGTTTGGCGATTGCGGTGCCTAATTTAATTATTGGTCTTTTAGTCACGATCAGTTTTGCTTTGTTGATTGCCTTTTTTCGAGCCACTTATATTGATTATTGGTCGGTCATTATCTGTGTGGCATTGATGTCGATTTCAACGCTATTTTACATTATTGGAGGACAGTTTATTGTTGGCAAACTCTTACGCGTGGTGCCTATTTCTGGTTATGACACGGGACTGGAAGCAGTGAAGTTCCTTATCCTGCCAGTTATTATTGGTGTCATTAGTGGAATTGGTGCAAGTACGCGTTGGTATCGCACAATATTTTTAGAGGAAATGAGTCGAGATTATGTGCGCACAGCGCGTGCCAAGGGTTTATCTGAGACTCATGTAATGTTTGGTCATGTGTTGAGAAATGCCATGATTCCAATTCTCACTGGTATTGTTGTTGTACTGCCGTTGTTATTCATGGGCAGTCTGTTGACGGAAAACTTTTTCGGTATTCCGGGGTTGGGAAGTTACACTATCGATGCTATTAATCGGCAGGATTTCGCCATTGTTCGCTCCATGGTTTATTTGGGTTCAGTGCTGTATATCATCGGTTTATTGCTCACTGATATTTCATATACCTTGGTTGATCCGAGGATAAGGTTGAGTTGATGACCATGCCTTTTCAGCCAGTTATATTGATTACCGATGCGCTATTCTTTTTATTGACAGCAGCTATAATTGCGTTTGTATTTATGCTGAGAAGTCGGCTACATCTGAAGCGTCCTTGGCAAAAAGTTGTGCAGCGTAAAACTGGCGCAGTCTCATTGTTAGTATTGTTATGTTACTACTCAATTGCTTTGTTAGATTCTATGCATTTTCATCCGCGCTTGGTGAATGGCATGGAGTATCAAGATTCTTCTCAAGTTCAGTCAGACTACCAATACTCCAATGAAATCCTCAGTGTGTTGGACGTGATCATGACACCAATGCGCATACAGGTAGAGAAAACATTTTCAGCCCCTTTGGCCACGCAATCGCTTTCTAAAGAAATGATACAAAACGACGATGGCAGTATAGATCGCATATATCCTCGATTAGAATTCGGTGGGGCTCATCTGGATAATCCAGCAACCGATAAAATGAATGATATCCAATCGTTAGTCGTGCAAGGCCTCATGAAAGGGTTGTTAATCTGGATGGGTATATGTTTGCTTTGCTTGCTAGTACTGGGAGGCTTGAGTTCGTCGGGTATAGCCGGCTATTACTGTTATGTAAGAAGCGGGCGATCCGAATACCCTGTGGCAACTGTTGCATTATGTTTGGCGGTGATTATTGTTCTGATCAATATCAGCATGACCATAGGTACGTATTACCATTTATTCGGTACTGATAAAGTTGGACAAGACGTTTTCTACCAGGCCATTAAAAGTATACGCACAGGAGTGTTAATTGGAGCATTAACGACTTTGGTGATGTTGCCAGTGGCTATCATACTTGGCTCTATGGCGGGTTTTTTCCGAGGATGGATAGATGATTTAATCCAATATGTCTACACCACGCTCAACTCCATTCCAAATGTGCTGTTGATAGCTGCATCTGTGTTATTGATTCAGGTGTATATGAATAATCATGCAGATAGTTTTGATAGCTTAACTGAGCGTGCCGATATGAGGTTATTATTTTTATGTTTAATACTCGGCATCACCAGTTGGACAGGATTATGCCGATTGCTGAGAGCGGAAACATTTAAATTGCGTGAAATGGAGTACATTCAGGCGGCAACAGCCTTCGGCGTCAGTCAATTTAAAATATTGTCGCGTCACATTATGCCGAACTTCATGCATATTGTGCTCATTACTGTGGTGTTAGATTTTAGTGGTTTGGTATTGGCAGAAGCGGTGCTGTCTTATATCAATATCGGTGTTGATCCAGCCACTAATAGCTGGGGCAATATGATTAATCAGGCCCGTCTAGAAATGGCTCGTGAGCCGGTGGTCTGGTGGTCTCTGACAGCCGCGTTTATTTTCATGTTTATTTTAGTGCTATTTGCTAATTTGTTTGCAGATGTCGTACGCGATGCTCTAGACCCCCGTATTTCGGGAGGTGATGCATGAGACTTTTGTTAGATGTTCAGGGGCTCAGTACCGATATTCGTTTGTCTAATCAGACCATACATGCGGTTAAAGAAGTCTCATTTCAAGTGCATCAGGGTGAGACGGTAGCACTGGTCGGTGAGTCAGGTTCAGGTAAGTCGATTACTGCTTTATCTATTGCAAGACTACTACCTGATGCAGCCTGTATTTGCCAAGGGGCAATCACATTGAACGGTGATGATTTATTGGCAAAAACTGAACGTGAAATGCGAGCTATACGTGGTAATCGTCTGGCGATGATTTTTCAAGAGCCAATGACATCGCTTAATCCGGTGATAAAAATCGGCGTACAAATTGAAGAATCGTTACGTTTACATAAAAATCTCTATAAACAAGCAGCTAGGCAACAATGCATAGATTTGCTAGATGCAGTAGGTCTCCCCG
>CAYPHQ010000111.1:0-3337 GCA_964410595.1 uncultured Thiotrichales bacterium | reverse complement strand
ACTGCGATCAAGTCAGATGTTTCTCTCATTTTTACGCGTAAGGAAACTGAAGAAGCAAGTTTATCATTGAGATAAAAGGTGGTGATGAATGGACGTGGATTTTTTTCTACAAAAACGCTAATTGATTCTGCACCTTCTAGATCTGTGGAGATAACGATGGGTACAGAAGCCCCATTATCAGCAATTTGTGGTGCGTCGATAGTCACATGACCTTCGTTGACAGAAGCTCCTTCTGTAACAAGGCTAAATGCTTCGTCAAAAGCTTTGGTTTCAAATGGAGCGCTTGGCCATTGAGCAAATACCGTTCCGGTGATGGATGTAATTGCTGCACTTATGGCACTGAGTGAACTATATTTTAGTAGGGTTCTTCGGGTAAATTTCATGATAATCCAAGTAGTTTTGATTGAAAGTTAAATTGTTATTCCATTATTAATTGGTATTTTATCTAAATTTTATCGGCTTTGTCAGGCTTGTAGTATTTAAGCAAACAACTTGTCCGATTTTTATTGTCTCACTGCTGATGTTGCCTTTGTAAATCTCTAATTTTCTGTTTTTTAGCTTCAATTCTTGCTTTGCTATGTTCATCAATACCTATTTGACGCTGTGCAAGGATCAATTGTTCCATAGCTGAGTTAAATCGAGCATGCATTAGGTCATAATTGGATAGGGCTTCATGGCTTCTCCATGACATTCCTGCGCCATCTGCTGCTCTAGCACGAAGATGTTCTAGGCCAGGATTGCTAGTTACAGTGCTTTCTAATGAGTCTATTTTTTCAAGCGCAAATCGATAGTCTTTCTTATTCATCAACGCAGTTGCAAGGTAAAAAATGACAGCCTCATTGAGTGGATACAGTTGATCTAGGGAAGTTAGAATTGTGATCGCTGCATCATTATTACCCAGTACAATATTGGCTTGAGCTATAGCAATTTGTACTGGAAATTGTTCGTCGATACTCGGTTTGATTTTTTTCAGACTACTGATAGCAGCTCTGCCATTGCCAAGCCTGCTCTGTGCCAGTCCATATATATAATAATTAATATTAGTAGGTCGATCTTTAATAAGCTTTTTATACTTTTTTGTAAGTTCTTTCGGGTCAGTCGCGACAGCAATGATTCGTGCGCGAGCATACTCATATTGCACGGTGGTTTCATGGTAATGACGGTGTTTATGCTGCTCTGCACGTGTTCTAGATTCGCTGACTCGGTCAAGAGTTAATGGATGACTGCGAAGAAATTCTGGCACGCGGTTTTGATTGACCAGAGAATGGTTATGAAGGCGTTCAAAAAAATGTGGCATTCCATAGGGATCAAGGCCTGCGTTGACCAATAATGCCATGCCAATCCTATCTGCCTCATGCTCGAATGTTCGACTATAAGCCAATGCATTTTCTTGAATCTGAGTATTGGTGATTGTGGCTGCAGCCATTCCTGCATCAGGTGACCCATACACCGTTGCCAAAACAGAGCCGAGCAACGCTAATGTGTTCATTACACTTAGTTTTTGTTGGCGTGAAAAACGACGTGCGATGTGTCTTTGTGAAACGTGTGAAATTTCATGGGCTATTACGCTGGCTAGCTCTGATTCTGTTTGAGTGAGCACAAATAATCCACTATTAATGGCGACAATCCCTCCCGGCATTGCGAAAGCATTAATACGCGGATCGAATACCAATATGAAATAATAAGGAAAATCTGAATTCAAACCAGCAGAAATTAAGCGTGTTCCGAGTGACTGTAAGTAACTACGAAGCTCTGGATCAGTGGAAATGGGTAAACGTTGATTGACTTGAGCTATGACAATCTTACCCAGCTCTGCTTCTTGATTGATGCTCAAAACTTGGCTTGCAGGGTCGCCTATATCAGGAAGTATAATCTCATTTCCTTGAATTGCTCTGGCGCTCAGTGTCATCACTGAGAGTAGGCATATGGCAAGGCTGAATGAGAGATTAAACTTCAAGAGACTCCTTTTGCAATCTTTTGGTCTTTGAATGGGGTGTATTTACATCAAAGTTTATTTTAACTCGGTGAGTGCTGACAAATATTGAGTGAACGCCATATTTTACCGATTTAAGATGTAGAAACCACCACATTTGCATGCATGTTATGACCATAAAAGGCCTATTAAATTCCCGTTTGGTGGTGTAACAGCATAAGTCATCAACCAATGTGTAGCTTGACTATGACAGGCCTGATAATCATAATATCATCCTTTTCTAATATACAGGCAACGCTCATAGTCGGTTATGTAAGTTAGAAACCAATCACATTTGGTTGGATGGTTTTCACAACACATTTTAAAAAGTTTGGACTAATTTGGAGGTTCTGTCGATGGCAGATTTTGATCAAGAATTGGATGCTTGTGGTTTAAATTGCCCCTTGCCAATATTAAGAGCAAAGAAATCTTTGGCAGGTATTGATAGTGGTCAAGTGTTACACATTATCGCTACTGATCCCGGTGCAGTGAAAGATTTTGAAGCGTTTGCTAAGCAAACAGGGAATGAGTTACTAGAAACATCAGAAGATGGTGATAAGTTTCACTTCTACGTCAAGAAAAAATAGATCACCAAAAGATGCCAAATTTAGATGATCCGTGGGCTGATGCCTGCGGATTTTTTTTATCTTAATAATTCTATTTTATACGTTCTTGAGCGTGTATTATTGCGCTTCAAGACAGCCTTATGCTGAGTATGAGCCAGAAGAATAGGCATTACACACAATTCTAGGAACTTAGATAGTTTATGCGTCATATCATCTCCATATTGTTGGAAAACGAAGCAGGAGCATTATCACGAGTCTCTGGGCTATTTTCTGCGCGTGCATACAATATTGAATCGCTGACTGTAGCACCTACAGATGATGACAGTATTTCTAGGATTACCGTGGTAGCTTACGGCGAAGACTCGGTAGTAGAGCAGATTTTAAAGCAGTTAAATAAGTTGGTTGATGTTATACAATTGGCTAATTTAACCGAGGATGAGCATTTTGAGCGCGAAGTTATGCTCATTAAGGTATCTCCTAAAGCCTCTCAACAAAGTGAACTTTCGGCTGTTATTAAAGCCATTCGAGCGCGAGAGCTGGCAGTTGATGACCATGTGATGATATTAGAGTTAATGGATACTTGCTCTAGATTGAATGAGGCGATGGAAAAACTTAGCGCTTTCAATGTCATCGAAGTTGTTCGCTCGGGTGCTGTTGGAATAAGCAGTGGCGCTGCAGCATTAAAAATTTAATATATACACAAAGCAAACACTATCTAAGTTACAGGAGCTGGTATGAATATTTATTACGATAAAGACGCAGATCTTTCAATTATTAAAAATAAAAAAGTCGCCATTAT
>CAYPHQ010000110.1:0-3367 GCA_964410595.1 uncultured Thiotrichales bacterium | reverse complement strand
GCAGGATTTTGAACGCAATGTGTACCCACTCCGACTGGAATCATTAACTTTTGCCAGTACAATAATTTATATTGATATGCCTGTTCACCGCGACTTTCTAAACCTGTAATATACTTATCAAGATCTGTTAAGGACAATGCATCGGGCTCCGATATAATAATTCCCAACTGTTTTGCATCCAGAAATGATCGCCACTCCATTTGATCAAGTTTCTGTTCAGTAAATTCACTTTCATTAAATTTTTTCACCCGCACATCCTTCAGCAGCCATTTATCATCACTAATAATTTCTACTTCTGATGCAAGTAAATATTGTTTTAACTGTTGTAATTCATTAAATTCAAAAATTTCAACATTTACTGGGATTCGACCATAGCGTGTCTCTTTAACATGAATGAAATGGTTATTCTGCTGCGCCCAATATCCGCCTGAATCAACCAAATTAGTCTGCTCATTCAGTGCTAATGT
This sequence comes from uncultured Thiotrichales bacterium, assembly GCA_964410595.1. GTDB lineage: Bacteria > Pseudomonadota > Gammaproteobacteria > UBA4575 > UBA4575 > UBA1858. Next base: position 2,900 of record CAYPHQ010000110.1, on the reverse strand, counting down.
TCGCACCACTTTTGCTTGTTGAATAGCATACGGGGTTACAAACTGACTCACAGCCAAAACAAAAATCATTAATACAATGGATGCTGAAATTACGGCTAAAACTATATGTTTAGGCTGTCCACCTAAACTTGTAACCGCAACTAACTCATTATGATTAACCATTGAACCAAGGGCGATGATAGCTCCAATCAAGCTAATTACAGAGGCGAAATCCAATAATATTTGAGGCATATGAAAAACAACGTACTGCAATGCGATCAGCAAAGAATAATTACCAGTACCCACTTCATCGAGCTCTTCTATCAGTAAAATCAGCGAAAATAATAGGATCAATATTAAGCCGATTAAAAAGAAACCTTTAATAACAGATAATATTATATATCTTGATAAAATCATGGCATTAATGTTCTTTGAATTTCATGAAAAATATTATTAGCACAAGAATTATCACGATTGTCCACATACCAGGGAGTGGTGTCATTACCCCCTGCTCTACCCAAGTTTTAGAGACGATACTCAAACCATGAATAGCAAAGAATAGCGAGACGCCAAAAAGCAATTTCCCATAACGTCCTTGCCGTGATGAAGTTTTTGCAAGAAAAATAGCCAATATAGCTAATAATGCTGTCTTTACCGGGGCTGTAATTCGCCATTGAAATTCTGCAATGTCAGCGGCATTCGTTGCAGATGAAAGAAATGTTGAAGTGGCCGCTTTACGTTTGTACTCTCTTTTAATGGCAGCATCAATATCAGATTTCACAGCCATTTCCTTAAATCTCACTAGGACATCATTTGCATTTGTAGCTATCACACTCGCCGTGCCATCACTGAAAATAATTTCTGATGGCTTTTCGTCGGAACTACTTACTTGTTTGGCACGTTCAGCCATGATCACTTCCACCCTATCATCATAGAACTTATATAAAAAAACATCACGCTTAACATCGCTCTGCTCATCATACGCTCGAGCAAAATACACTGTACTGGTCTCATTATTTATATAAAAACTACCAGGCTGTATACGTTCAAAATCTATCATTTTCCCAGCCTCATATTTTGCCTCATACTTAAGATCATAAGCCCATGGCCTAACCAGGTTAGCAACAATGGCTGTCGCAACTGTAACGAAAAGAATGAGCGGCATAAGAAGCTTAATGATGTCTATAATACTCATTCCAGATGCCTGCAAAGTAATGATCTCTTGCTCGGCATATAGCTTCCCCAAGCCCATAAGCAAGGTCACATAAAGCGCCAATGGAAGAAACAACTCAAAAGCAGCAACAGTTTTTGTGATGATCAATAACCATAGTAGTCGATCAGGAATTAATTGAGCATCCACATCTGCTAATAAACTTAATGCACTGTAACTGATCATCAGCAATAACAGCACGCCACAGACCATCAAAAATGGCCTGAATATTTCACGTGTTAGATAATTTGTAATGATCAATCGTTAATTGCCTAGTGAATTCGTCCAAACGAATAAACCTAAAATCACTCTCACCTATAGTGTATAGTTAGTCATCATCAGATTCAGCACTATATTCAAACCAAAGTCATAAAAATGAAAGCCATTATACTCTGTGCCGGCCAAGGGCGACGTCTACTACCTTACACCGAATCGACCCCCAAGTGCCTATTAAAAATTGGCGGAAAACACTTTATTGAATGGCAGATCGACACATTAATTAAAGCAGGCGTTGACGATATTGTCGCGGTCATAGGCTACGCAGCACAAGACATACAGGCTGTACTTGAGAGCCGTTATGGTGACTCTGTATCTACTGTCTTCAATCCATTCTTTGAAGTAGCAGATAACTTAGCCAGCTGTTGGATGGCACGCGAATCTTTTCAAGATGAGGTGATTCTACTCAATGGTGACACTCTGTTTGAACCGGCTATCGTGACATCCCTTTTAACTGAGAACCAATATCCAATTACTCTAGTGATTGATCAAAAATCAAGCTATGACGATGATGATATGAAAGTCATAACTGATAATAATCGTCTATTGTCTGTCGGTAAAAAACTCGCTCTTGCTGATGTAAATGCTGAATCTATTGGCATGATGCATTTCAACCCAACTGGCAGCAAACTATTTCATGACACCGTCAATCAGCTCATGCATGATCAAGACTCTTTAAATTTATGGTACTTATCGGTGATAGATCGTTTAAGTAAACAAGGTCATGTAGGCACATGCAATATACAAGGTCATGATTGGACTGAGGTCGATTTTGTTCAAGATCTAGAAGCCGCGCAGACACTGGTTGATAAATGGATGAAAACTAGATCACCCTAGATAATCACTCATAACTTTATAATCATGAGCTGAATCAACATCAATAGCTAACTCTGGCCTGTTAAATAGCTGCACTCGCAACCGCGCACCAATTTTTTGCGACATAACACGTTCAACCTGATCTAAACTAAGCAATCCCATCTTATAACGCACCAGACTCATCCAATCTATCTTTTTAACCATTTCAAGAGGTTTCTTACGACTTTTTTCTATGCTTTGCCAATACTCAATAGCTCTTAAACCCGGCTCTTCAATTACAGCAAATAAGTTAGCAAAACATAGTTTTTGACCAACGAATGTATATTGTGTTTTCTTAAGCTCAGGAATTAATTGACCAATATGCTCATATTCCACTGCCCCTGCAATAAAATCAGCCTTAATGGAAGCAACATGCTGACAGAACAAATCTACAGCCTGTGCATTTAATAAAGGCAAATCACAAGTCGAAATCAGTATTGGCAAGTGCTGAGCTGACCTAATTCCCAGGGCCGCACTTGCACTGGGACCCGACGCAGGGACTATATAATGAGCATCATATTTATCGATGACATCATACAAATGAGGACATTGCTCCAGACAAGATTGGCTAGGACCAACG
>CAYPHQ010000109.1:0-3388 GCA_964410595.1 uncultured Thiotrichales bacterium | reverse complement strand
AAAGAAGTTAGTTTCTGCTGCAGGTTTTCGATTGAGTGGCAATGGTTGGTACGAGACTGATTTCAAGTCTGGCAAACAGAAAAATATTGCAAAAAGCGATTCCTCAAATGCTTCCAGTAAGTCTTCTGATAGTGGCAGTTAGCAAAAAAAAGAGCGCTTAATACTCATGATACGTCGTTACCTAATCGCAGGGTTATTGGTTTGGGTGCCACTGGGTATTACCTTCTTAGTCATTAAATTCCTTCTCGATTTGATGGATAAGTTATTATTTGTGCTACCAGTTGAATGGCGACCAGAGACATTGCTGGGATTTACTATCCCGGGTTTTGGTTTGATGCTGGCAATGATATTGTTGTTATTGACTGGTGTTATCGGGGCTAATTTACTAGGGCGTCGATTACTGCGGATGTGGGAATCTTTTCTTGAGAGTATTCCCCTAGTTCGCACTCTGCATTCATCAGTGAAACAAATATTATCAACTATATTGTCCACAGGTGGGCATTCATTTAGAAAGGTTTTGTTAATTGAGTATCCAAGACGTGGGATATGGACTTTATGCTTTCAAACCAGTGCTGCCTCAAAGGAAGTGCAGGCTAAAATGGATAAGGAGGCGATTGTAGTATTTGTGCCAACCACACCCAATCCTACTTCTGGGTTCATCATTGTTGTAGCAGAGGAAGACACTCGAGAGTTAGATATGGATATTGAAACAGCGCTTAAGTTGGTGATGTCATTGGGGATAGTCTCTAATGATGATCGTCAGTCAAAAGTTGATTCAAATAAGTCGACTCCGTAATATCCCACACTTTGTCCCTAGGGATAAACATAGATTCATAAAATTTCAGGAAAAATAACATGCGAAGCCAATACTGCGGAAAAGTGACCCAGGAAAATCTCGATCAAACCATTACCTTGTGTGGTTGGGTGAATCGACGCCGTGACCATGGTGGAGTCATTTTTGTGGATTTGCGTGATCGAGAGGGTTTAGTGCAAGTGGTATTTGACCCTGATCTTGAAGAAATTTTTCACTTAGCTGAACAAATTAGAAATGAATATGTTTTGCAGGTTAAAGGGCGAGTGAGATTGCGTCCTGAAGGGACACAAAACCGTGAATTGACTACCGGAATGATTGAAGTTTTAGCCAAAGACTTGATTGTATTGAATGAGTCGGAGACGCCTCCTTTTCAGATTGATGATGAAGATGTGAATGAAGAGTCGCGTTTGCGTTACCGTTATATTGATTTGCGTCGTTCTGTTATGCAGAACAATATGCGTATGCGTGTGAATGTGGTTAATGTTCTGCGTCATTTTTTGGACGATAATGGTTTCATGGACATCGAAACACCAATGTTGACTAAAGCCACTCCAGAGGGGGCACGTGACTATCTTGTACCAAGTCGAGTACATAAGGGCGCCTTTTTTGCACTTCCTCAATCTCCTCAAATCTTTAAACAGCTATTAATGATGAGTGGATTTGATCGTTATTATCAAGTTGTACGTTGTTTTAGGGACGAAGATTTAAGGGCAGACCGCCAACCAGAATTCACACAGCTAGATATTGAAACTTCATTCATGGAACAAGAAGATATTATGACGATGATGGAAGGTATGATCAGAGATGTGTTCAGGAACACGCTAGATGTTGAATTACCTCAACCATTCCCACGTATGTCATACACGGAAGCGATGCATCGCTACGGTTCAGATAAGCCCGATTTGCGCATACCTTTGGAATTAATCGATATTACTGACCTGATGTCTGGTGTTGAATTTAAAGTTTTTAGCGGACCGGCTAATGATCCTAAAGGGCGAGTGGCAGTATTGAAGCTACCTAATGGAGGCGAGCTCACCCGTAAAGAAATTGATGACTATACAAAATTTGTCAGTAACTATGGTGCCAAGGGGTTAGCCTATATTAAAGTTAATGATCTCGAGCAAGGGCGTGAAGGACTGCAAAGTCCAATATTGAAGTTTTTGCCAGATGATGTGATCGCGCAGATTATTGAACGTACTCAACCGACAGCAGGTGATCTACTCTTTTTTGGAGCGGATAAGACGCAGGTTGTTAATGATGCGCTAGGTGCATTGCGTGTTAAATTAGGTTTAGATCGTCAACTCCTGGAATCTGAATGGGCTCCATTGTGGGTAATAGATTTTCCAATGTTTGAATGGGATGAAAAAGAAAACAGATGGAATGCTTTGCATCATCCATTTACCGCGCCAAATTTTGATAGCGCTGAACAACTTTTAGAGCAGCCAGGTGAGAGTCTCTCACAAGCCTACGATATGGTGCTGAACGGTACAGAAGTAGGGGGTGGTTCTGTACGTATTCATCGTCAGGATATGCAAAAAGCTGTGTTTCAAACTTTAAATATATCTGATGAAGAGGCACAAAATAAGTTTGGTTTTTTGTTGAATGCATTGAAATATGGATGCCCTCCACATGCAGGTATTGCATTTGGATTAGATCGTTTGATTATGTTGATGACTGGCAGCGATTCGATTCGTGATGTTATGGCGTTCCCCAAAACTCAAACAGCAACATGCCCACTCACCGACGCACCTGCACATGTTAGCGAACGGCAATTAAAAGAACTGAGTCTAAGAATTCGAACACAAAACAAAAGTTGATGGTCTATCTATAGAGTTAGACAATAATTGCTGAGCTGCAACAGCACAGATGAATTCAGTAGATTCAGGGAATTGGCTGCTTAGTATGCTTATTTACTAAGAATTTTCTATTTTTTTCTTATTGAGTCGAATAATCTGTATGCCTAGTTCTATTGTATTAGGCGTATGACGTATAGTTTGAGAGTACTTTAAATTAGAAAAATCAGCTATGGTTAGGGCTGAAATTAATCTCATCAAGTGCTAAATACTCTTAATCCACATAGAACTGACCATATTTCTTTTTTTTATGTTGTGATTTATCTCGATAGCTCGCATATGAGCCAGTACAAGCGAGACTATTGACTGCAAGTGGATTAATATCTTTATAGTTGCTTTAAAATTTAAAATATTTTTTACTGCCGGTCTACATGGTCATTGAAGTGTCGCTGGTGTTTTTAAAAACAGAGCGAAGATTATTAAATTTATTGGTAACACTATGACAAACCTAACGGAAGATGATAAAAAATTTAAACGACCTGAATCCGTTTTAGTGCTTATATATAGTCTGACGGGCCATGTTTTAATGTTAAACAGAACTTTTCCTGAAGACTTCTGGCAGTCTGTTACTGGCAGCTTAGAATGGGGTGAAGAGGTGGATGCTGCGGCAGTCAGAGAATTACAAGAGGAAACAGGACTCGATGGATTTGATGTCGTAAATTGCCAATATAGTCAAGAATTTGAGATTCCCAATTTCCGTCATATTCGTTTTCCATGTATT
>CAYPHQ010000108.1:0-3478 GCA_964410595.1 uncultured Thiotrichales bacterium | reverse complement strand
ATACATTCAATGTGTATGTACCCAAACCTTTATCCTTGTTGGATGAAGCTTCGATATAGAAGGTACCGGTAGATTTTGGTGCAAAATAAAACTTCGCATCATTACCAAGACCACCATTATTATTGAAATCAATCAGGTGCCCGCGATCATCAAATACACGTAAGTAAGGATTAACCAGCGTACCGCCATGACCTGACAGACCAGACATCTCAAGTAAATAAACCTTACCCGCAGTCATTTCGATGCTGAACACATCTTTATCACCGGGTACGCCAATATTATTATCAGCCACTTCAACAGAGAAGTTTTCACCAAGGGTCAAAGCTGTCGCTGTACCATCGAAAGTATCACCGTGATCATCTGGTGGTGCCAAAGCAACATTCACTGAATAGGAGCCAATGTCATATTTAAATGAGCTTTTAGCTTCTAAGAAATATTTACCAGACGTCTCTGGCGTAAAGTAAGCCACGGCGTTGAGTGACCCGTTAGAATCGTCAATACGATCTATCTCAAGACCTGTTTCATCATGGATGATCAACAATGGATCGATCAGCGGATCCATTTGTGCTTCGTCAGAAATATCGCCCGCTAGGGTGATCACATAGGTCACATTGGCGCTCAGGCCGACTCCAAACCAATCACTATCCCCTAAATAAGATACAATGCCGCGCGCAAATTCATCGGAACCAACATTTGCAGAGCCGGTAGTGTAAATATCATCGCTGTAATCATCAGCCAGACGCGACCCTTTAAGAACATAGGTGCCTTTGCCTGCGTTGCCTGAAGCACCGGCATCAAGGAAATACCAACCACTATCTATCGCTGAATACACAATCTCGGAATTACTTCCGTTGGCATTGTCGTTCTGTTTGAGCAAACGGCCCGAGGCTGAACGAAGCGCGAGTGCGGGATCTGCTAACGTATCACCATTCAGCTCGAAGTTATAGGTAATGCCCTTATCTAACCACACCTTAAACCAGTCATGGTCGGTTAGCGCATTAATTTCACTTTGAACGGAAAACCGTTCAACGGCAGACCATTCAATACGCTCAGTCGTACTTGTATTATCCGCAATTACATCCAAACTTTCCTGAGTTAAGGTCCAGGAACCCTTTGATACTTCGGCGACATCACTAATGCCCAGATAGTACGTGCCTGTTTCAGTAGGGCGGAAAACAATCGAATCATCCAAACCCGCAACAACATCTCCGACGCCTAATCCTTGAGAAATTAAAGGCCTTGATCGTCGTAAAGCTTGAGGAGTGGGTCAACGAGGCTGCCACCATCAGATGAAACCCCTTTGAGGTTGAACTCATATTTGGTTCCGGCGATGAGCTCCGTGCGAATCCAATCTTGATCACCAATGTCACCAACATATCCGCGAATGATGCCATCTTGCGCATCCATTACACCCAATGTTTGAACAGAACCAGCGTAATCATCTAGATATTTTAAGGTGAAGACGTAATCTTCGATTGCATCGCCACGCACATCAACATTGAATACAACCTCACCGCCCTCATAAGGACTATATTTTTCACCATCCCATAGAACAGGTAACCATTTTGCAGCAGGGTCAAATGATGAAGAATAGTAACTCCGATTCCAACCATAGACGAGTGACTTGAAATTAATTTGTTGCCCTGTCTCCAGATCATAGAAGTGAAAGTAAATATTATTTCCACTGGCAACCGAAGCATCAATTTGTAGCGGGGAATTCGGAACAAAAGTTGTCCTAAACACATCCTGATCAGATCCATAATTCTGCGTAAATGATTTACGCGAATTAAAGGCAGCATTGATCAACTGTGTATAATCACCTCCATTACCCTCCATGCCATCATTCATGAAAAGCCAGGTATCATTAGGTGCATCATCTAAAATGTATGGATTGCTTGGGGTAGTGTCTGCAAACTCTAATTGAAGTACATTGTTGAGGGTATCAGTTCCATCACTCATGTCTCCACGAGCGTGCTGGACCGTTACTGTAGTCCCACTTCTGGTTATGTCGTATTCATTTAAATTAAAGTTATAAACTGCAGTCTTGACATTGCTTATATAGTCATCGCCTTTGCCGCCCGCAAAGCCACCACTGACACCATCACCACTGTATGAATCGTTTGCAGACGAGCCCTGGACAACACCATCAGAACCCAAGGTATATATTGCGCCGTTGCCATCAAATGACCAATTTGCAAATTGTGTCTCTGTAACAATTAGACGGCTTTCTGCATGATAAATATTTTCAACGTCTATGAGCGTTGAGCCAGTTAAATCAAATAATCCACCATTTGAAAGGCGCAGTGTGTCGTCACCTGCACCACCCTCAAAGTTGATGGAAACCTTTCCAGATCGACTGACTTCTATGATGTCGTCGCCAGCACCGAGGTCTACAGAAAATTCATTATCATTGGTAACATAAATCCAATCATTGGTCGCAGAGCCCATGTAATCATCGAATGATTGGACTTGAACTGCATAGCTCGCGCTCCAAGATCGCCCTGCAGTATTTGCCTCTCGAAGAACGTTCGTCGAGCCATCAATCGTACCAAAATCTCCGTAAAGAGATACTTCTCTCCAATCACCTTCCCCTAACGCGTCAAAGGTGATGTCCTCGTATTTTCCATCCCGAATATTTAGCCGTCCCCCAAAACCCGAGTTATAGGAAACTTGTTCAAGTGAATTGAAAAACTGCGCATCAAGTCGAAGTTGGAAATACGAAGCATCAATTTCGATGCTCTCAAGATTTACGACTGAGCCGGAATTGACAAACAATTCTTTCCAGGAGTCTGAGGTTGTAACCTTTAGGGTGTCATACCCCTCTCCACCATCAATGATGTCGCTATAGACAGTGTTTGAATTGCTCCAAAGTGATGCCTCCAAAATAAACTCATCATCGCCTTGACCACCCAGCAAGGTATCGGCGCCTTTACCCCCCGCCAAGGTATCATTGCCTGAGCCACCACTGAGTTCATCCGCACCGCGACCGCCATAAAGATTATCTGCACCCGCGGTACCCACAATTTTGTCATCACCGGTTGAACCGACATAACCACCGGAGGCTGTGACCTCTGAATCAGGATCCGGGAGATAAATATTTGCACCACCGGCAAGCATTAAATTCTCCGGTGCTGTAAAGCTTTCACCTGTCGCTGAAAGTTGGATGGAGACCCCATCTAACTTCCGGACATCGACCAACTGACTGGGCGTTAACGTGATAGTCCCGGAACCTTTAATTACCTCAATACCCGTTAATGTTGCGGCAGTAAGATTTTGACCATCCTCAACCAACAAAGTGTCAGTACCGGCTCCGCCGGACAAGCGGTCACTGACAACAGCTTTGCCGCGGACGTCTAATACGTCATCACCCAAACCGCCTGACAGGGTATCCACTCCTTGACCTGCAATCAAGGTATCGAGGCCCGCTCCGCCAGTTAGGGTATCGCCACCTGCGCCACCCGCAAGGATGTCATTCCCA
>CAYPHQ010000107.1:0-3562 GCA_964410595.1 uncultured Thiotrichales bacterium | reverse complement strand
GCCGATGGAACTGGCAGCAATGAAGTACTGAAGAAATTATCACAATGGATGAAAGAATAAATTTTCTGATAATCCGCAGCTACTTGCATGAACGCACCCTGTAAACAGCTTGAACCCGTGGATTCAGAAAATAACTGATTAAGCTGACTCTACTCTGGTTTGCCTAAAAAAATTTCATGACTAGGGACGAGATTAAGTGCCGCATCGATACAAAGGATGAAATCAGACTGAGCGTCTCCTCAGTCTGATTCATACTTGCTTTCAATGAGAAAAACAGCTTCATTAGGAGTAAATGAATGCACTATTAAGTGCACTAGTTGTGACTAAGATAAAATCTGATAGTTCAATAATATTTTATTTGCGTCGCTGTCATTGCAAAAATTATTACAGCCATAGATTTAAGCGACGTGCATGACACACAGCAAATCCCGCCGAACTTCATCATTGAATCAATGAGCTTGATCCCAATCTTCCCCCGTATTTGCATCCACCTCTAACGGCACGTCGAGCTTGGCTGCATCTACCATACATTTGATTATTTCTTTTTTATCTTTGTTGAGCTGATCCTGATGACACTCAAATACCAATTCATCATGCACCTGCATTATCATACGAGTGCTTGTCTTCGAATTATAAAGCCAGTCATCAATCGAAATCATAGCTTGTTTAATAATATCTGCAGCCGTTCCTTGCATAGGCGCATTAATCGCAGTGCGTTCGGCATACTGTCTACGTTGGGCATTACGCGAATTTATTTCGTGCAGATAAAGTCTTCTACCTAGCAAAGTTTCAACATAACCTTGCTCATGAGCTAGCTCACGGGTTTCATCCATATAATTTCTAACACCCGGATAACGCTCAAAATATACATCTACATAAGATTGAGCTTGATGGCGGCTAATACCCAATTGTTTAGCCAAGCCAAATGCTGACATACCGTATATCAAGCCAAAATTAATCGCCTTCGCTGCACGCCGTTGTTCCTTACTCACCAGCTCTGGAGCTGCATCAAATACTTCTGCAGCAGTTGCGCTATGTACATCTTCACCGTTTTCAAAGGCAGCTATTAAACGCTTATCTTGCGACAGATGCGCCATAATTCTCAACTCAATTTGAGAATAATCAGCTGCTAAAATTACACTCTTAGTTGGAGCTATAAATGCCTGACGTATACGCCTACCCTCTTCCGTTCGCACAGGGATATTCTGTAGGTTTGGATCACTGGAAGACAGTCGCCCAGTGGAAGTGACTGCCTGATGATAAGAAGTATGCACACGTCCTGTATCTGCGCATATCTGTTTTGGTAATTTATCAACATAGGTACTTTGCAGTTTTTTTAATGAGCGATAATTTAAAATTAATTCCGGAAACTCATAATCTTCAGCCAGTTCTTGTAGCACATCTTCCGCAGTAGATGGCTGCCCTTTGGGTGTCTTCCGAATTATCGGCAGCTCTAACTGTTCGAATAATATTTGCTGCAATTGTTTTGGAGAGTCCAAATTAAACTCTTGCCCGATTGCATCAAATGCTTGTTGTTGTAGCGCATGTATTTTCTGTACGAGTTGTTGACCTTGCTCGGCCAAACAGGCGCTATCAATATAAACCCCTACTCGCTCCAATCGTGACAGCACTGACAATAAGGGAATTTCAATTTCTTGGTAAAGTTTATATTGTGCCTTTTGTTGACTCAGTTGAGGATATAAAAACTCATGCAACTGCAAACACATGTCTGCATCTTCTGCCGCATAGTTTAGCGCGACATCGAGAGAAACTTGATTAAAGGTAATCTGCTTAGCCCCTTTGCCTGCCACTTCTTCAAACTTAATATTTTTATGATTTAAATGCAGTGAACATAATGTATCTAAATCATGACGGCTAGCAGTTGAATCCAACACATAAGATTCCAACATAGTGTCGTGTTGTATACCTCGCAAAGTCACCCCGGCACGTGCAAGCACAGACATATCATATTTTAAGTTATGACCCACTTTGGCATACCTATCACTTTCTAAAATGGGTGATAGTTGCGCCAACACATAAGACATACTTAATTGCTTAGGTGCGCCTACGTAATCATGTGCGATCGGCAAATAGGCCGCCTCATTGGCTTGTGTGCAGAAAGACATACCAACCAAATTAGCTTGCATGTAATCCAAGCTATCGGTTTCAGTATCAAAAGCAAATAGTGGAGCATCCTTTAATTTTTTTATCCATTTTTGTAAGTCTTGCTCGGTCAAAATAAGTTGATAGTTGTTTTCAACACTGGCACTTGCATCTGTTGAGTCTTGTGAGGTCACTGGTAATGTCTGAGTATTATCATTAAGCTCATCTAACCACGACTTGAAATTTAGATCTGTATAAAGACGCACTAGTTCAGCGGTATCATTTTCAGTAACACATAGATCATTCAAGTCAAAATTTAATTCACAATCCTCCTTAATCGTTGCTAGCTTATATGAGAGTGGTAGATCATCCACCGCAGCCCTTAACTTATCACCGATTTTGCCCGTCACCTCTGCACTATGATCAATTACACCCTGCAGAGTCTGAAACTGAGTCAACCACTTTACAGCTGTCTTTGGACCTACCCCAGGCACTCCGGGAATGTTGTCGGACTTGTCACCCATTAAAGCGAGATAATCAATAATCTGATCCGGCTCTACCCCAAATTTTTCAAGCACACCTTGTGCATTCATACGCGAATCATTCATGGTGTTAATCAGACTGATATCGTCATTGACTAACTGCGCCATATCCTTATCTCCTGTGGAAATAAGCACCTGATAATCTTCTAACACAGCACGTTTAGCCAAAGTCCCAATGACATCATCTGCTTCCACGCCTTCTACAGACACCAATGGAATACCCAAAGCCTTTATGCAGGCATGCAGTGGCTCAATCTGACAACGCAAATCATCTGGCATCGGTGGTCTATGCGCTTTATATTGAGAAAAAATTTCATGCCTAAAAGTTTTACCTTTAGCATCAAATATCACTCCAACACGACTTGGCTGCTCCTCCTCGATAAGTTTGCGTACCATACGTAATACACCAAAAGTGGCGCCGGTAGGCTGCCCCATCTGATTAGTCAATGGAGGCAAGGCATGAAAGGCCCGATACAAATAGGATGAGCCGTCAATCAAGAGTAATAATGGTTTTTCCGACATAGGCGTAATGATTGATTAAAAAATGATTAAGGACAGATTTTACGTCACTTATGCAACTTATCATGTAAACTGCCAGAAGGGAAAATCATGCTATGAATGACAATAAAACCTCTAAAAGACCATCCTCTGAAATCAACCAGTTAGGCAATCTATCTCGTGAAAGCTGGAAAATTTTTCAGATCATTGCTGAATTTGTTGAGGGCTTTGAGCGTTTATCCCACATCGCTCCCTCTGTGAGTATCTTTGGCTCCGCACGCATTGATCATGACCATCCTTACTACCAACTCACTGAGAATATTGCACGTGAGTTATCAGACGCTGGCTTTACCATTGTTAGTGGAGGCGGGCCTGGCATTATGGAGGCAGCCAACAAAGGAGCCCATCAAGCGGGGGGG
>CAYPHQ010000106.1:0-3584 GCA_964410595.1 uncultured Thiotrichales bacterium | reverse complement strand
GCACTGGAGAATGGTATAGCTTGGCCACATGATTGTCGTGTAGGCAGTTGTGGTAGTTGCGCATGTACTATCAAGACTGGAAAGATTAAACAGTTGACAGATTTTTCTTACGTCTTAGACGGTGATCAACTCAAATCCGGTATGGCACTAGCTTGTCAGGCCGCATTGAAATCGGATTTAGAAGTCGAAGTAGAATTAAATGAAGATACTGCCACTGAGATGTTGTCTGTAGATGGCACTATTGCCCGTATTGTTGATCTTACTCACGACATTAAGGAGTTGGTATTCAAAGCAGACAATACTGGCTTTAAACGTGAAATGTTGGCAGGGCAATATGCGGAAATATTTGTAAAGGGGGTCTCAGACCCACGATCATATTCGTTTGCTAAAGCACCAAGCAATGAAAATCCTGGCGAATTTACATTTTATATTAGACACGTACCTGGTGGTGCTTTCACAGATTGGTTGTTTGCTGAGAATCGAGAAGGTACAGTTATGACGTTGAATGCACCGTTTGGACAATTTTATCACCGTCCAAATGATTCAATGATGGTATGCATGGCAGGTGGTAGTGGTATGAGTGCGATTAAATCGTTGCTAGAAGCTTGTGTGAAAGATCAAGTCCAGAGAAACTGTATCTACTTGTTTGGAGCTCGAACAGAGGATGATCTTTATTGCACCGATGAAATGGAGCAAATTAAAGCACAATGGAACAAGGACTATACATTTGATTATGTGCCTGTGCTATCAGCTGATGAGTGTTCAAATTGGACAGGGCCAAAGGGGTATGTCACTGATTATTTTAAACAAAACTACTTAGATAATACGGTTTTAGATATCAAGAATGCTCAGGGATATTTATGTGGTCCACCAGCAATGATCGATTCTGCTATTGAGTTATTAAAATCTGGCGGTATTGCCGAAGAAAGCATATATTACGATAAGTTTCTTGATGCCAGCTCTATTCCAGGTGGTCGATAAAAAATAATAATGGATACAATAAAACAGATACAAATAGGAGAAAAACTATGTTAACTACACGTGCACTAGCAGTGATGGCTATTTGGACAGCTGTCATGATCACCTTGTTTAATGTTGTTGGTTTTGACGATCATTACACAAATCCTCTCTGGGCATTAGGCGCGGCATTGGTATTAGTTGTAACATTGGTGGGCAATGTTTGGATTTTTATTCACATATCAAAAGATGAGCCTTGGGAGTGGAATAAAGACGCTGATAACGACTAAGTAATTGTCATTAATGTGAATATAAAAAAGCCGGCTACTAGCCGGCTTTTTTTATCGGTCCGTAAAAATAATATTATCTGTTTTGGGTATCTGAGTTTTATCCCAGTGTTCAAATGCCCAAGCCCATAGAGTTGTTAAGCTCTGCCATCGCAATGATTGAGGTGGATTTTGTCCTAAATCCTCTAATACGTTGACTAGCATGTGTTTAGCATGAGCTTTCATCAAGGCGGGTGCATGCGTCTGTTTGCTGAGTTTGTCACCATGTTGATCAGTAATGATTGGTAGGTGAAAAAATTCAGCCGGCGCATGTCCCATAATAGTGGTCAAATGTATCTGTCTTGCAGTTAAGGGGAGTAAGTCATTTCCGCGCACAATCTGGGTGTAATGCTCATGGATGTCGTCTAGGCTGCTGGCGAAAATATAGCTGGGTAATTGGTTTGTTCTGAGAATTACATAGTCGCCGCTATGGGTAGCCATATCATACTCTTGTAATCCATAGAAATGATCAATAAAAGTTATTGCCTCATTTTCAGTTTTAATACGTATGGCCTGATTCTGTTCAGCCCGTAATTCCACGTTTCTACATGTACCGGAATAAATTACACCCATGGGTCCTGATATCCCAGTTTCAGCGAGATTTTTGCGACTGCATACACATCGGTAGGCTAGATTTTTATTGAGTAGTTGTTGGGCAATATGCTGATGATATGCGATGCGATTATTTTGCAATATGGGATGACCATCCCAATTGAAGCCATAATCGGCGAGGCACTCCAGAATGCTCTGTAAGCTTCCTTTAGGTTCACGCTCAGGATCTATATTTTCTAGACGGATGGTCCAGCTACCGCTGTTTGAGCGAGCCTGTAGGTAGCTTGCAGTGGCTGTTAGTAGTGAACCATAGTGAAGTGGCCCAGTTGGCGAGGGTGCAAAACGCCCTCTATAAAGCCTAGATTTCAAAGACTAGACTTTGTAGATCAGGAAAACAAAAGTGGTCGCTGTGACAACAATACATAATCAGATCTATTTATATATCTGCTTTTCTTTAATCTCTTGGAGAGTTTTACAATCGATGCATAGTGTTGCTGTAGGTCTTGCCTCGAGACGACGAATACCAATTTCAATGCCACATGACTCGCAATAACCGTAATCTTCTGTATCAATTGTCACTAAAGATTCGTCTATTTTCTTAATGAGTTTCCTTTCACGATCACGTGTGCGAAGCTCAAGACTAAATTCTTCTTCTTGCGTGGCTCTATCCGCAGGATCTGCATAGTTAGCTGCATCTGATTTCATATGGTCAACGGTTCTATCAGCCTCTTGCATGAGCTGCTTTTTCCACTCCACTAATATATGCCGGAAGTGCTTATGTTGATCCTCGCTCATATAAATTTCACCAGCGCTAGGCATGTAGGGATCGATGCCTTCAACAGGCAGAGAAGTACCTATCATAGGCTCCTCAGGTATTAGGCTTTTTGCTTTAACTTTTTTTGCAGCTGGTTTTTTGGTAACAGCCTTTTTAGTTGTGATTTTTTTCTTGGGTGCGGCCTTTTTGACTGTTGAAGTTCTAGTCACTGTTTTCTTTTTTGGCGCCGCTTTTTTGGCCGTGACAGCTTTAGTTGGCACTTTTTTCTTTGTGCTAGCTCTAACGGGTGTTTTTTTGCTTGCTGTTGCTTTTTTCTTAGTCGCTGAAGCTTTGGTCACCGATTTTTTCTTAACTTTAGGTGTTATTTTCTTTTTTGCTGCTGCTGAGGTTTTTTTAGGCGCAGCTTTTTTCTTGCTCACGGTCTTTTTTTTCGTTGTTTGGGTTGAGGCTTTTTTGACAGATTTCTTTTTTACAGGCGCTTTTTTAGCAACAGACTTTTGCTTAGCTGTTGCAACCTTTTTTCCTGTGCTAACTGCAGCTTTCTTTTTAACCGTTGGTTTTTTCTTCATTGCCGCTTTCTTAACTGCCATATTAAAGTGCCTTATTTAAAATTAGCACGCTTAATTAACAGATATGTGACACGGTTGCAAGTAAAGTATGCTTTTATGGTGTTTTTAAAGATCATGTTTTGGGTGGTATTTCAGCAAGCCAAGACTTGTCATGTATTGATTCTACATTGCTTATAATTTGACCATTTACTAAGTGCGTTATCAGTTTGTCGCCAGCTTTCACTTGTTCGAGTTTGGTGAGTAATGATTGTTGATCTGATTGCATAGTAATTGAATAACCACGTTTTAAAGTATTCAACGGACTGACAACACTCATACTATTGGCCGAGAGGGCTAGCCTATGGGTG
Source organism: uncultured Thiotrichales bacterium (assembly GCA_964410595.1). Taxonomy (GTDB): domain Bacteria; phylum Pseudomonadota; class Gammaproteobacteria; order UBA4575; family UBA4575; genus UBA1858. The sequence continues at coordinate 58 of CAYPHQ010000106.1, read as the reverse complement.
CTGTTATGGAGTCTTTGTTTTATGGCTGACTGAAGTTGTTTATATGCCTCACTAATAT
>CAYPHQ010000105.1:0-3625 GCA_964410595.1 uncultured Thiotrichales bacterium | reverse complement strand
AGGCTGATTATGATAAGGCAATTGCGATAGCAGTGAATGCTAAAACTCATCGTTATGTAGTATGTAATGCAATTGAAACTTTATTGATTCATGAATCATTAGCCACAACGTTGTTACCCAAATTAGCACAGTGTTTTGCCCAGCATGAGGTTGAATTACGTGGCTGTGAAAGGGTGTGCGCTATTTTAAAGCAAGTATTGGTAGCTACAAATGATGATTGGTATGAAGAATATCTAGCACCAGTGCTCGCCATCAAGGTGGTTGATAATATCGATCAGGCAATTGATCACATAGAAATGTACGGTTCTCATCACACAGATGTGATCGTGACCGAAAATTTTTCTAATGCGCAGAAATTTTTACGTGAAGTGGATTCTAGTTCTGTCATGGTTAATGCATCCTCACGTTTTGCCGATGGCTTTGAATACGGTCTAGGTGCTGAGATAGGAATTAGTACTGATAAAATTCATGCACGTGGCCCAGTTGGACTGATAGGTTTGACGTCGCAAAAATATATTGTATTTGGAGATGGCACTATACGTGAGTAATCTCGAGCCTAGCGTATCTGAAACGTCTAATCATACCAGTCAGTTGAGCCAACCTAATAAAATGAGAGTGGGTATTTTAGGTGGGTCTTTTGATCCTGTGCATTTTGGACATGTTAAGCCATGTCAAGAACTTGCAAAAAATTTCAATTTAGCTTCGATTCTGCTGATGCCTTGTAAATTGTCTCCATTTAAATCATCGTCCCATGCTTCTATTCAGCATCGACTTAAAATGTTGTCGTTGATTGCTTCTGGAAGTAGTCTGCTATCGGTGGATGAACGAGAGCTCTGGCGCGATACTCCCTCATACACTTACCATAGTCTTCGCGAATTATCTGATGAGACTGGAGGTCAGGTAACATTGTGTTGGATTATGGGTATGGATGCGCTAAATAAATTCCCTGATTGGTATAAATCCACAGAAATAATGGAACTGTGCCATATATTAGTATTACAAAGACCGGGGTATGAGTTGAATTGTAGTGATCAACAACGAGCCTGGTTGGAACAATACTTAACTGATGATTTAGCCTTGCTAGAAAATAAAACTGCGGGACATATCTTTGTCACAGCAACAGAAATGTTGGATATTTCCTCATCACAAATAAGAGCGGTGATTGCATCAGGAAAGCAGCCGCGTTACATGATGCCAGGTGCTGTGTGGAATTACATTCAGAGGAATCACCTTTATACTGGTGAAGAATTTAATGATGATCGGCTTGATGTGAAATGAGTGACGATAGTAATAGTGCATAGCCTGAATGACTGCGGTCCAAATATTTAGGTGGTGCGATCTTCAATCATGGGCAAATATTTTTTTAAGGAGATACAGTGGAATTAGAGCAACTACAAAATTTAGTGATTAATGCTCTGGAAGATGTCAAAGCTAACCAGCTAACATCAATCGATGTGAGGGGGAAGTTAGACATCACCGATATGATGATAATTGCTAGTGGGACTTCAGATCGACATATTCAGGCATTGGCTGAGAATGTTGTTATGAGTGCTAAGCAATCTGGTGTGACGATTGTTGGTGTTGAAAAAGATCAATCATGGATGCTAATTGACCTTTATGATGTAATTGTCCACATTATGCTCCCTGAGACCCGCGAATTTTATAACCTTGAAAAATTATGGGCATTTGATGGTAGCAAAGAAAATGTAACCATCAATTAACATATGCATTTTTCACTGATTCATGTCAGCGATAAGCCCAGTTTATGGGTAGAAGAGGCTTGTCAGTTTTATATTAAACGATTACCGGCTCAATATGCCTTTACAATGATAGCTGTCCAGCCCGTCAAGCGAACTAAAAACTCACATTTAGAGACAGTCCGCGCCAAAGAATGGAGTCGCATACGCGCTAATGTCTCACAAACTAGCCGCTTAGTTTTATTAGATGAGCGTGGTAAAAGTTACACATCCAAAGCTTTCTCACAGCAGCTACAGACTTGGCAGCAGGTCGGACAAGACATTGCCTTTGTTATTGCGGGGGCTGATGGGGTTAATGCAGAACATCGACAAGAAGCAGATGCATGCATATCTCTGTCTGAAATGACACTCCCACATGATATGGCACGTTTGTTCATGATCGAACAGCTTTACAGGGCCTGGTCTATTCTAGTTAATCATCCTTATCATAGGGTCTAAACCAACGCTTATCTGAATGTCAGATAGGTCAATTCATGTCATAATTAGTCACAAAATAAAACCTATTGAGATTGATGACGATCATTCTAGCTTCCGCCTCGCCACGACGTGCTGAGTTATTACAGCAACTTGGCATAGATTTTAAAATTGACTCGGCAGATATTGACGAGACTCCATTGATTGGAGAATCAGTATCGGCCTATGTTAGTAGGATGGCGCAAACAAAAAATCGCATGGTACGTGAGCGATATCACCCCGAATTCCTTGTTATAGGGGCAGATACCAGCGTCAGTATTGACGAGGTTATTATGGGCAAACCCAAAGATCAGTCCAATTTTGAATCTATGCTGACACGGCTATCTGCTCACACGCATACTGTGCATACAGCAGTATCGGTTTCATATCGGGACAAGTGCCTAAATGCGGTGAGTATTAGTGAGGTGACATTCAGAGCTCTTACAATAGATGAAATAAGGGATTATTGGCAGACGGGTGAGCCACTTGATAAAGCTGGTGGTTATGCGATCCAAGGTTTGGCTGCAAAATTCATTCAACATCTCTCTGGTAGTTATTCAGGTGTGATGGGGTTACCTTTGTTTGAGTTATCTGAACTAATACAATGCCTATCAGCAGGTGAAAAATGAGTGAGGAAATATTGATTAATGTTACACCCAGAGAGACGCGAGTTGCTCTGGTGGAAAATGGTGTGTTGCAGGAAGTGAATATTGAGCGCGTGGCACGCCGGGGTTTAGTGGGTGGTATTTTCAAGGGTGCAGTTAGTCGTGTGATGCCGGGTATGGATGCGGCATTTGTTGATATCGGTCTGGAGAAAGCGGCGTTTATTCATGCTTCCGATGTAATTGATCTTTCATTAGCTTCACGCAAACATAAGGCGCTTGAAAATACTCAAGACTCTCCAAGAGAATACCATCAACAAAATGGCATAAATCAATCTGTGAATAATCAAGCACAGAACTCCACTAATGAAGCGATTGCAGATTTGTTACATGAGGGTCAACAAGTATTAGTGCAGGTAGTAAAAGATCAAATTGGTAGTAAGGGAGCGCGCCTAACCACCAACATTACCGTGCCGTCACGCTATTTAGTATTGCTTCCTTACTCAAGTGAAATTCGGCACTCTGCAAGGTTAGAAGACGAACAAGAACGTGAACGTTTGACCTCCATCATGGAAGAATTATTACATGAGAGTGGTAAACGTTTTGGTTGTATTCTTAGGACAGCAGCTGAATCTGCATCGAAGGATGAACTTCAACGTGATTTGAATTTCTTACTAAGATTATGGGATTCGATTGTAGAAAAAATTAATCACGTTGATTCGGTGGCTGAAGTATATGTAGATCTTCCATTGGCAGTAAGAACCCTGCGCGATATAAATATTGATGATGTCGATGAAATTAGTATTGATTCGC
>CAYPHQ010000104.1:0-3640 GCA_964410595.1 uncultured Thiotrichales bacterium | reverse complement strand
AGAGGTTGATTTTTTGTTGGGTGCCATTGATTGCATAGATTAGGTGCAAGCCCTGCTAAAGATTGATGTGGCAAGGGTGAGGGAAAGTAACTGAGATATTCGGTGTAAAGGTCTTCGTTTAAAAACCTTTCATGTCGCATGTAACTAGCAGCGACTTCCTCTTCAATACCAAGTACTGAAACCAACTGATCAAGATCACTTTTCATAAGAAATGCACCACCTGTCACCATCAAATCTTGATCTGTGATCTTTGGTAAAGGCATCTCCCGAACACGCAGTAACCTGATACCTGCGTTTTCTATGTCTTGCTGCTTAGCGCGATCCTTCTTAGTTTTCGACTTGTGCCAATACCAACCATCATATTCGATAGCCAAGTTCAAGCTGGGGACAAATATATCAACCTCATGGCCGCAAATTTTCTTCCGATGTTCAATGTTGGTAAACAGCGATTGTAATTCGCTTAGTATCCTTAATTCATTTCTAGATTGTTGATTGGAACACTTTGGGCAACCACTACCCATTTTAGATCGGCTATTAATTACCGTTTTATAGCTATGGCCCTTAGGACATTTCCACCAAACTTTCTCAGCAGAAAACGGTGTGTACTCGTCTGGTTTGTTCTTGTTTTTATCGTAATCCCATTCACTTGCAACTTCAGGAAACAACACCATCAGGTTTCGCTCTTTAGTAGCGGCTTGCCCAGCGCAATATTTGCAGCCCCTACCACTTGTTCTACTGTCGATTGCTGCCTGCCACTCATGCCCATTTTTACACTGCCACCAAACCTTATCCATACTTCTAGGCATGTAAAATTCAGGTGGATGCTCGTTCAGCTTCGGGTGCCATTCTGAACATAATTCCGGCTGCTCGGTTAATAAGTTAAATTCGGGTGTCGCTTTTCTTGTATTGTTGCTGCGAATGAGATTGTAGCAATATGGACAACCTGATCCTCTGTTGGTTCTTTGATTTGGAGATGCTTGCCACTCATGTCCTTGAGCGCACTGCCACCAGACATGAAAACCTGCGCCATAAGGGACGTCTTCCGCCAGCATATTTTCATTTTTTATTGGGTGCCATTCAGCGACTAGTTCAGGAATATCTGAGACATACTTCTTCCCATCAGGTAATTCAGGAAAGAGGTCTTGCTGTCGGCGGCTCATCGATCTGATGGTATCTTGTTATCAATGGCTACTATCGTAGCAAATTGACTGGATGTGATAAACACAATTGAATCTCATAGTGGTCAATGCGAATTGTACCTTTGTTACTTATGGATACAAGATAGTTATCTAATGCAATTATGGTACGGGTGATAACCCTGATAACCTTGATAACTAGTTATCAGAGTTATCAAAGTTATCAATGGTCGCAGAGTTCACACGATAACCAATTGTAGAGTTACCAAACACCATCCCTGTTTCGATGAGTTTTTTGATGTCCCTACTTACGTTTCCCTTCTTCATTTCAAGTTCATTGACTATGGTTTTCTGATGGCAGTCGGGATTCTTGAGGACGAATTGGTAAATTTGGTTTTGTGCAGTGTTAGTACGCAGTGTTGCCTCCTCTGCAAGGCCATCAAACTGAAACTCTACACCATCACGAACTAGGTTGTGTGTTTCTTCAGGGAGATATTTTCCTGTAACATGAAGGTTATATTCTCCGTCACGATTGGATTTTTCAAGGACCATCACCGTATCACTAGTTCCCATTATTGCTTGGCTTCCTAAGATCGAGGTGAATGGATTGTCTGTTCTTTCTTTGCGAGTGTGGTGTGTCATCATTATCGCGCAATTTTGTTTCGATGCTAACGCAGCCCAGCGTGGTAATTGTTCGTAGTAGTATGCATAATCGTCGACACCTCTTGGTTTTGGAGGAAGTACTAACTCCATATTGTCTAAAAATATTGCATCCAACTGAGTAGTATTCAGTACTTGTTCGATCGTTTCGTAAAATTCGTTTGGTTTGGCAAATAAACTTTCACGCCCGCAGTGAAGCAGTAAGTCTTCACAATTATCCAAACCAAGTTGTTTCAATCGGGTTTTCAACAGGTAGAAAGAGTCTTCGCCTGCAAAATAAAAAACCTTTCCACAGCTGTTTATAATGTCTTTGCTCAGCTTTAACTGTAAATAACTCTTCCCCACTTTTGGTGGGCCAGCGAGTAACGCTAACCCTGCAGGTAGTAGTTTTGGAATCACCCATTTCACCTCTGGAATTTCAAGGGACATCAATTCTGACGCGGTTATTACAGACGGGCAAACATCTCTTAGACTTGCTGCTGTTCCAAAGGGATCATGATAGGTCATCGCGTTCCACTCGCATAAAGTATTTGATCATTAATTCGATCATCAATTTTTGTTCAGTATCCCAACCGCTCTTTGGTGGACTTTCGAGTGCGTGAGCTAAAGCAGCTTCATAGGTCATGCCGTGATAGGCGCAGTGCTTGATCGTTATGGCCATGCAGATCAACCAATCGCCGTGGGGTGGGTGCATAAAGGTATCGCGTTTACGCATACTTACCTCCTGCATGATGCTTGCGAAGACATTCGCTAATCCACTCATCGACATCAGATTCTAACCAACCACTGCGGTTTTCAGTCAATGGTATTGGCTCAGGGAATTTTCCGTCACGGGCTAAGCGACGGATGTGGGGGATAGAGATTGAAGTGCGCTCAGCGACTTCTTTTGCCTTTAAGATACGCATATTTTCCTCCATGCGTTAATGGTGTGCATGGAGTGTCACTTGAAATGTCAGTGTGAAACATTGGGGGTTTCACACTATTTTATTTTCTCGATATAGCTGGATCAATGCTTCATATTGATTGGGTGAATCGGTGTCGTCTTCAAAGGAAAGAGCAAGTGCTTTCACTGTAGCAGGCGGGCCTTTTTTTCGGTTCATGTACGAGCGCCAATTTCTTAATGTGGTCTGTTTGACACCTGTATCCCGGAAAACCTTTTCTTCGGCTTTTCCAGCTTTTAAACCATTGTTCATCTGTATTTTTACTGCAGCAACTAAGATTGCCCTAACGTGATTTTTATCTGCTAAAATCGGCTTTCCGCCTTTTTTAAGGCCAGGCTTTGCTATGTTAGTGGATTTTGCTTGGCTGCCGTTAAACGTATCGTGCCACTCAGTTAATAATCTGAACAGAGGCCTGGTGTTTAAGGCGGCGTAATTTTTGCCGATGAATGCCTGTAGTTTTGATATGGCTAAATAAATTTTAAGGAATGCGTCCTGCTGCTGATTTTGGAAGTCAGCTTGAGTGTTTTGCATAATCGATAAACACTTTTCGATTGATAAGTCTGCCTCATCCAAAGCAAGTGCTAACTCAAAAAGCTCTTTCGGGGGACCATGCATTTCGGATGGCTCAAGCTTTGACGATGTCATCTAACCTATCCGCCCATTTCTGAAGTGCGTCACGCTTCTCTTCCAGGTAAGAGTAGCGATCATAAATTCCCGTTACACTGTTATCTTTGTGATTCAGGACACGCTCAATGATAAATCTGCTAACGCCTAGTGCTGGTAAATTTGACCCGACGGTTCTACGGATATCATGTATTCGCCAATCGGTGACGCCTGATAATTTATCTAGCTGTACTTTGGCTTTGGAAAATCCGTTAATTGGTTTGTCACCGTTCCGTCCGG
>CAYPHQ010000103.1:0-3701 GCA_964410595.1 uncultured Thiotrichales bacterium | reverse complement strand
TATGATTAAGATAATGCACAAGCACATTAGTCACAGCTCCGTATTCATTATTCCGTTCTACGATTAACGTCACAGTTTGCAGATAACTATGATCGACAGGACCGAAAAATGGGGAAATGCCATATTGCGCATACTCACTTGGAAACACCTCAAAAACCCGCAAGTGATTTTCAGTCAACGCCCATACACTCTGTGCCAGCAAGCCAACTAATAAAAATAGTTTCAAAGTAATTCTTGTTTGAATAAGTCGTTGTAAATATATGGATGAGGATAGACTGATTTTTATCATCTATGACTTCGCACTAATCGATTATCAATTTGTCATTTTTATCTACATCTATCAAAAATGATACCCATAAGCCTGTTCAAACTGTTGCTTAAATTCATTCATGCTGAAACTATGATTTTGAGTACCATGATGCTGGATTTTGATAGCTCCCATTAAAGAAGCAATGCGGCAACTAGTTTCCCAACTCATCTCATTCATGATGCCGAAAATTAGTCCTGCTCGGTATGCATCTCCACAACCAGTGGGATCTTGCAACTCACTGACTTTAACTGCTGGAATAGATATCTGTTGTTCTGATGTATACACCACTGACCCTTGAGCCCCTTGAGTAACAATCAATGCTTGCACATGCTGAGCTATTTGAGCCTCACTCAACCCCGTGCGCTCCTTGAGTAATTGCGCTTCGTAGTCATTCACCGTCACATAACTTGCTTGCTTGATAAATGTCATCAAATCATCACTATCAAACATGGGCAAACCCTGGCCCGGGTCGAAAATAAAAGGTATCTGCGCATCAAAAAATTGCTGCGCATGCTGAATCATAGCGTCGCGCCCATCGGGAGATATCAAACCTAAACTTATTCCATCCTCAACAGGTACAGTGAGCTGATGAGCAAAATCCATCGCACCAGGATGAAACGCTGTAATTTGGTTGTCATCAAGATCCGTAGTAATAAATGCTTGAGCAGTATATGCATCATCAATCTCATACAGGTAATCTCGACTAACACCTACTCTATCCATCCAGTCTGCGTAAGGCTTAAAATCTACCCCCACAGTGCCCATAGGCTTACCATCACCACCCAATAATTTTAAGTTATAGGCAATATTACCTGCACACCCACCAAACTCTTTACGCATGGCAGGCACCAAAAAACATACATTTAAAATATGCACCTTATTTGGGAGAATATGATTCTTGAATCTATCCTGAAAAGTCATGATGTTATCGTAAGCAAACGATCCGCAAATTAAAGCTGTCATTTTTTTCCCTAAAATATTTTTAAGATTTATGTGTGAGTAACAATAACGAGATTATTCAACCTCAACCATCTCAAAATCATCCTTAATTGCACCACACTCAGGACATTGCCAATTCATCGGTATATCATCCCATTTGGTACCAGGTGCTAAGCCATCTTCAGGGGCCCCTTTTTCTTCATCGTAAATCCAACCACAAATCACACACATATATTTTTTGTACACTTACTCACTCCTCGTTCTAGCGTGATAGTATCATCAATAAATCATCAACAAATTTTTTTACTGTGCAACTAGAACTTTGTAATCATTAATAGAAAATCATGCGGCCAAGCATCTTATGTTTCTCAGGTCTAGATCCTTGCGGGGGAGCAGGACTACAAGCAGATATTGAATCTATCTTTCAGTGCGGTGGACATACTCTACCCATTGCAAGTTGTCTGACCGTACAAAATACCCTAGGTGTCAGCTCCGTTAGTCCCGTCAAAAATGATCTTATCCAACAGCAGGCAACTGCCATCATTGAAGATATGGAAATTGCTGCTTGCAAGATAGGCGCAATTGCAAACCAAGAAACCGCGCACATAATAGCAGAGATCATCACAGATTTTCCTTCCATACCTGTGATTTATGACCCTGTTCTCATGCCTACACAAGGACAACCCTTCGCAGATTTAATAACGCTAAAAGCTATACAACAGACTATATTACCTAAAGTGGATATCATCACCCCTAACCACAATGAACTGGCACTATTAACACAAAGCAGTCATCGATCTGCTCATACACCCCCGCTGATAGAAAGAATTCAAAGCCTGGGCCAACTGGGTCCTAAACATATCTTATTGACAGGTGCTGATGAAAAATCAACAGAAGTAAATAATGTGCTTTATAACCATAACACTCTTGTAGAAACCTACACTTGGAAACGTCTGGCCAATAACTATCATGGCAGTGGATGTACCATGAGCAGCGCCTTAGCCTGTTTTCTTGCGCTAGGGGAATCAATACAAGATGCATCCTTACATGCACAACTTTACACATATGAGACACTTAAACATGCACAATCACTGGGGCACGGACAGATGATACCCACTCGAAACAGAGTGCATCAATAATGTTACAGGGACTCTATGTGCTCACCTCAGATACTCATTACCCTCATCACACATGGATTGAGCGCATTGAGTGCATTATTCAGGGAGGTGCAGAATTCATTCAACTCAGAGAAAAAACCTTAAGTGACCAAGCGCTGCAACCTCTAGCTCAAGACATCCAACATCTGTGTCATGACTATGGCGCTACATTGATTATTAATGATCGAGTGAGCCTTGCCAGGCGTATTCGAGCAGATGGTGTGCATATTGGTCAAACCGATTGTTCTCTTCGTCATGCGCGTGAGCTCTTGGGTAATAAAAAAATTATAGGCGTATCCTGCTACAGAAGCATTTACCAAGCGCTGTTAGCACAAAAACAGGGGGCGGATTATGTGGCATTTGGTCGTCTTTTTTCATCCCATACCAAGCCATCTGCGCAACAATGTCCGATAAATGTACTACAAAATGCCTGCAAGCAATTAAAACCTTCTATTTGCGCCATCGGAGGAATCACGCTAAATAATGTGAACTTAGCTTTACGGGCTGGTGCACATCTTATTGCCAGCACTCATACAGTATTTAACGCACAAGACCCCTATCAGGCAGCTAACAATTTTCACCAAGTTGGTATAATGCACAGATAATTTCAATTTCCTCCTCTAGGCAGCTCATGGAATCAATGCAATCACATTTTGAAGAAGCACAAAAATATATCCCCGGTGGCGTCAACTCGCCAGTACGTGCATTTAAAGCCGTCGGTGGCAATCCGGTATATGTCAAACGAGCCTCAGGCGCATATATCTATGACACCTCTGACAAACAGTACATTGATTATGTTGGTTCATGGGGACCCATGATTCTTGGACATGCGCATAAAGATGTTATTCAAGCCGTACAAGAAGCAGCAGTTCATGGATTGAGCTTTGGCGCGCCGACGCTACTTGAAACAGAAATGGCTAAGCTTGTTTGCGAAGTCGTTCCTTCGATAGAACAAGTACGTATGGTCAGCTCTGGCACAGAGGCGACCATGAGTGCGATCAGACTGGCTCGTGGTTATACAGGACGTTCTAAAATCGTGAAATTTGAGGGCTGTTATCACGGCCATGCAGACTCGCTGTTAGTAAAAGCTGGTTCTGGTGCACTTACCTTTGGCACTCCTAGCTCACCCGGTGTTCCTGCCGAACTTGCAGCCCACACACTCACGCTACCATTCAACGACCTAGCCGCAGTAGAAGAGTTATTCGCACTCCAAGGAGATCAAATCGCTTGTATTATCGTTGAGCCTATCGCTGGCAATATGAACTGCGTATTACCGGTTGATGGATATTTACAGG
>CAYPHQ010000102.1:0-3742 GCA_964410595.1 uncultured Thiotrichales bacterium | reverse complement strand
TTTGGTGCTGGTGCTAATTCAATATTGGCTGCGTAATCACTTACATCTGAGAATGCGATAGCATCTTCTCCTGATTCGGCAAGTACATGGAATTCATGAGAGCGATTGCCGCCAATCGATCCTGAGTCAGCTTGCACCGCTCTAAATTCCAACCCAAGACGGGTAAATATCTCAGTATAAGTGGTGTGCATAATTTCATAGGTTTGTTCTAAACACGCTTGATTGAGATGAAATGAGTAGGCATCTTTCATGATGAACTCACGAGCCCGCATGACACCAAATCGAGGCCTAATTTCATCACGAAATTTGGTTTGGATTTGATACAGATTAAGAGGTAGTTGTTTATAGGATCGGATTTCTTTGCGGACTAAGTCAGTAATCACTTCTTCATGAGTTGGACCAAAGCAGAATTCACGTCGATGGCGATCATGAAAACGTAAGAGTTCAGGACCATATTGCTCCCAGCGTGTAGATTCTTGCCAGAGCTCGGCTGGTTGCACGGCTGGCATTAAACACTCTAGAGCGCCCGCTTTATTCATTTCCTCACGGATGATATTTTCCGCTTTTCTGAGTATGCGTAAGCCAAGAGGTAACCAACTATAGAGTCCAGCGGCTAATTTGCGGATCATGCCAGCACGCAACATTAATTGATGGCTGATAATTTCAGCATCGGCGGGGACTTCTTTAAGTGTAGAAAATGGAAAATGTGATACTCGCATGAGATTCCTTAAACTTTAGATATTCTTACTTATTTTGATAATTGTTGTCAGCACTTGTGCGAAATAATTGGCGCAAGTAAATCTTAGACTAATCACTAAAGCAAGTATAAAACTCTTTAAGTCTTGATATGAAATCTTGATTTAAAACCGTATTATTGCTAATTACTGGCACAATTGGCCTAAACAGCTATAGGTAGAGTGTTATAATCATGTTTCCATGTCTCAGTTCATTTGAAAAAATCCACTTGATCAACATAAATCTATGCTGAAATATATAAAAAACTGGTATTTAAGTCATTTCTCCAATCCGCAGGTTGTGACTTTAGTTTTATTTATTCTGAGTGGATTGTTGGTGGTGACATTCTCCGGGAAAATTCTCGCGCCATTATTTGCAAGCATAGTGATTGCTTATTTGCTAGAAGGTGCCGTTAGTATGCTCGAGAAAACCCATATACCTAGAATTATGGCGTTGAGTTTGGTTTTCATTATATTTATTGCATTAGTCGTGATTCTTATATTTGTGTTGGTGCCTTTATTGTCTAAGCAATTCACCCAATTTTTTATAGAATTGCCAACGATGGTCAGTCAAGGCCAATTGCTATTAATGCGTCTACCAGAATTATTTCCCAGTTTAGTTAGCTCTGAGCAGGTGAGCGAGATATCAGCCTTTATTCGCAGTGAAGTGCTGGGTTTTGGTCAAATCTTAATATCTAAGCCTATAGCTTCGGTCGTTGGGCTGATTACTATCTTGATTTATTCTGTGATTGTGCCTTTGTTGGTGTTCTTTCTACTGAAAGATAAAACCAAGATTCTTGATTGGATTGCACATTTCTTGCCTGAGGAACGAGACTTGACTAATGAGGTTTGGTTCGAAGTCAATCAGAAAATTGCCAGTTATGTGCGAGGTAAATTTCTGGAAGTGTTGATTATTAGTGTGGTGACTTATATTGCTTTTGCCAGCTTGGGCTTGAATTATGCGATGCTGCTGGCAGTGTTGGTGGGATTTTCAGTGATCATTCCATATGCAGGGGCTGCGGTGGTGACTTTGCCAGTGATGTTTGTTGCTTATGCTCAGTGGGGAATTTCCAGTGAATTTTTGTACTTATTGATCGCTTATGCGGTGATTCAGTTTATTGATGGCAATGTACTCGTACCATTATTGTTTTCAGAGATAGTCAATTTACACCCAGTCGCAATTATTGTTGCGGTATTATTTTTTGGTGGATTATGGGGTTTGTGGGGTGTATTTTTTGCGATTCCTCTTGCAACTCTAATCAACGCTGTCATAAATCTCTGGCCAGAAGCGAGTAAAGAGCCAGAATCGGGTGCGGCGAACTTGTAATGGCAGGTATGCCCAATTACTATGCGTCCAATATTTCAGACCACGGAGAAATGAATGTTTAAAGGCAGTATGGTTGCCATTGCCACACCAATGCAAGAAGATGGTTCGGTAGACTTTAACGCATTGGATAGGCTAGTTGATTTTCATCTGGAAAATCAAACAGATGTGATTATTCCGGCAGGAACTACAGGCGAATCTGCAACACTGGATCATGAAGAACACTGTCAAGTCATTAAACGTGTGGTCGATAGGGTTAATGGTCGTGTACCAGTTATCGGAGGTACAGGTGCGAACTCGACATGGGAAGCTATTTCGTTAACGCGCTGTGCGGCCGAAGCAGGGGTTGATGCGTGTTTACTGGTGACGCCTTATTATAATAAGCCGACCCAAGAGGGACTCTATCAACACTATAAAAAAATTGCCGAGGAAGTTGATATCCCGCAGATCCTTTACAATGTGCCGAGCAGGACTGCCTGTGACATGTTGCCTGCCACAGTCGCACGACTGGCTGAACTGAAGAATATTGTTGGTGTCAAAGAAGCCTCCGGAGATATGAGTCGTGCAATTGAGATACAAAAGTTCTGTGGGCCAGACTTTATGGTGGTGAGTGGTGAAGATGGACAAGCGATGGAATCTATTTTAGCTGGAGGGCATGGTGTTATTTCTGTAACGGCCAATGTGGCACCTCGCTTAATGCATGAGATGTGTGCTGCTGCACTAGCAGGGGATCGTAAAAAAGCGCAAGCTTTGAATGAGCAATTGGAAGATTTACATCGAGATTTATTTATCGAGTCTAACCCGATACCCACTAAGTGGGCTCTACATGAAATGGGATTAATTCCCGCGGGTATTCGTTTACCATTGACCCCACTGGATGAACAATATCACTCAGTTTTAAGAGCGACACTATCAAAAGTAGGCGCACTCTAAAATATTTACACGAGTTATTCATGAAAACACAATTAATACAAATATCTATGCTAGCCATTAGTATGACTGTCATCTCATCATGCGCATTTGTTCAACGTTTTTCTGGTGAAGATGATTACGCTGAAGCAAGTAGCCAAGGTGGTTTGCATGTCCCCCCCGAATTGGTGACTCCTGAATGGAATGATAGTTTGAAGATTCCTCAAACAGGCAGCGACAGAGTGAGTGCATTAGACACTTATGGCAAAGCACTAGACGCATCAGTAGTGCCTGAATTTGTGGATATGACGATACGCAGAGAAGGAGATTTAAGATGGATTGAGGCAGAGGTTGACCCAGTTAATGTGTGGCCATTATTGAGATCTTTCTGGGCGAGTCAGGATGTGATTTTAGAGCGAGATAAACCCGCTATAGGGGTGATGGAGACGGAATGGATTGAAGACATTGATTCTTCCCAGAGTGAATTCACAGAGGTGACAGAATTTACCGCGACGCGAAGTAAATTTAAAATACGTATCGAACGTGAACCAAATGCGGTTACAAATATTTATGTTTCTCAACGTAAAACTCAGCTGCAATCTATTACTGAGCAAGGAGCTGTTTGGCTTGATGTCACTAGTGACTCTGAATCTGAAGCCGAGATGTTGGTGAGTTTGATGCAACATTTGGGTGAGTCAAGAGATACCGCAATTAATGCAGTGGCCGAGGCTGAAGGGCCAAGATTGTACATTGAGATCCGAGATCTTGATGGTAT
>CAYPHQ010000101.1:0-3891 GCA_964410595.1 uncultured Thiotrichales bacterium | reverse complement strand
AGCATATTTTAGTTATTAAGGTTTCCGTTCAATTATACTTGTGTGATTAATTTTTAGTTTGTGAGCAAAATACCGTCTTGGCCACCGCTAACAGCTTTTTTTAACAGTTCATCGATGGGTGCGCTAGCATAATTTAATACTCTGATTAGCATGGGTAAGTTCACGCCTGTTATGACTTTCACATTGGCATGTTGTTGAGCAAGCTGATGAGCAATATTGCTGGGAGTTGCTCCATATAAATCTGTCAAAATTAATAGATTATCCGTGGCTGTTAATGTTTCGACTAGGTGGTGTGTATCACTAATGATACGGTCAGGATCACATTCCAGACTTACTGATAAGCAGTGGCATTGAGTCGGTAATGTATTGCCAAAAGTTAAGCGTGCTGACTCTAGTAATTCTTCACCGATATTGCCATGTGTCACTAGAAGTAAATTAGTTGCCATTATTCGAATTCTCTATGCCTTACTGAGATAGGATAATCCAGGTTACTCAGCGACACAGCTAGTTTATTTATGCAGTACACCGAGCGATGATGTCCACCTGTGCATCCTATCGAGAGGGTTAAGTAACTTCTATTTTCTAATGCAAACAAATTGATCCAGCGAGTAATGAAAGTATGTATGGAATTTATCATTTCCTCAACTTCTGAGTTGCTCTCAAAAAAATCAATTACCAGCTGATCATGGCCTGATAAATTTCTGATCGAAAGATCCCAATATGGATTCGTTAGGCAGCGCACATCGAACATAAAGTCTGAGTCTGTTGGAACTCCGTATTTATAACCAAAGGATTGTAAGATTATATTAAGTTTTGAGGATGTCTTCTTAACTATTAGTTGATTGACCAGTGAGCGAAGCTGGCGCACGTTTTTTTTGCTTGTATCAATAGTTAAATCAGCATTTTCCGATAAATTAGCAAGTAGCTTTTTTTCTAATGTGATCGCCTCAATCAGAGGCGTGTTTTTATTGGTGAGTGGATGTTTACGTCGTGTTTCACTGAAACGTTTTATCAGGATATTCATTTCAGCACTTAGGAATATTATTTCAATGGCGGCATTATTTTTTTTTAGTTCTAGCAGTTTGTCTGTGAAGTTTTCAAGCATAAGGCCGGCTCTAGCATCAATGCCAATAGCGATATTTTCATGATGCTCATGCTCTTGATTTAAGCATTGCTCTATAAAAGTAGCTAACAATGAAATTGGCAAGTTATCTATACAATAAAAATTTTCATCTTCTAGAGCATTTAAGGCGATAGATTTTCCAGAGCCTGATAATCCAGACATGATGATGATTCTCACGCAGAATCCTCTTCAATTGATTGTTGTTGCCGTTCGATAAAGGTGTCTGCAGCATTGATACCTTTAATTGATAATAAATGGTTTCTTACGGCAGCTTCTGCTAATACAGATAAGTTGCGTCCCGCTGCCACCGGAAGATGAATAACAGGAATATCTAATCCTAAAACGTTCTTGGTGCGAACTTGCGTGCTTAGGCGTTCTTCTGGAGTGATGTTATTCATACTAGTGAGATGAATAATTAAGCGTAAATATTTGCTTAGTTTGATGGAGCTGTCTCCATACATTTCACGAATATTTAAAACGCCTAAGCCTCTCACTTCTAAAAAGTCTCTCAGCATTTCGGGGCATGAACCAAGAATAATATTAGGTGCTATGCGCATAAATTCAGGAGCATCATCTGCCACTAGCATATGTCCTCTGGATACTAGCTCTAGTGCGAGTTCGCTCTTACCTAATCCACTCTCGCCTGTGAGTAACACACCTAGACTGAGCAACTCCATGAAAACCCCATGAATAATGACTTTATCTGCTAATTGCTGAGATAAAAAATAGCGCAGATGTGTGATTACCTCTGTTGAAGAAAGTGGTGAGCAAAATATCGGGACTTTATTTTTATCAGCAAGAGCCTTGAGCTCATCAGGTGGAATTGAGCTATCGGAAAAAATAATGGCAACAGAGTCCTCACCAAATAATTTTTCTAACACTTTATCTCGTTCGGTTAGTCCTAGAGATTGTAAATAGCTCAGTTCTACCTTGCCGATAATTTGTGCTTGATTAGCATGAATAACGTTAAAATAACCGACTAATGTCGCTGCATCATCACTAAAGCTATGGTGTGAAAAGGGCTGATTAAGATATTCATCACCACACCAAATACTCAACTTTAATTGATTACCTAAGGAATCGAGAATAGCTTGAGGGGTGGTTTGAGTCTGCATGCTGTTAACCGTATGAAGGTGGATACTTATGCGGCATGTTGGTCAGTCGTACTAGCAAAGACTTCTAGAATTTCCTCGGCGGTTTGACAGCCATTCAAAGCCTCTCGGTGTTCAGTATTCGATAAGAACTCTGCTAATGAGGCGAGTGCCTTTAAGTGATCATCATTGGCTTCACTGGGGACCATTAACGCGCAGACGAATGACACATGCTGGTCATCTGGGGCCTCAAAATCTATTGCATGATCCAATTTGATGATTGCGCTACGAATTTGATTGAGATTGTCTATGCGACAATGAGGAATAGCCACACCATCACCAAGTGCAGTAGTGCCTAAGCGCTCTCTAGCGATTAAGCCCTCACTGACTTGAGTAGCACTTACATCGTCGAGCCCATGAGAAAGTAGCTCACCAAGACATTCAAACACTCGTTTCTTGCTACTCACATTATTTTGCAGTGAGATTCTATCTATGTGTAGATAGGCTGAAAATGAAACATTATCCATAATGGTATTTTTAGTCGGACGCAAGATTCCTATGCGTGCCTTCAGCGTTATGATGATTCGTTATTTTCTCCTTATGTTTGACTACTTGTCTATCTAATTTATCAATTAATTGGTCTATTGCTGCATACATATCATCTGCAATGGCCGTGGCAAAAATCTTATTGCCACTGATAAGAAGAGATCCTTCTGCTTGATGTCGGTTTTTTTCGATATTAAGGACTACATGGGTGTGAATTACACGATCGAAGTGTCTTTCCAGACGCTTAAACTTGTCATTAACAAAGTCACGGAGTGGTTCTGTAATATCAAGATGTTGGCCAGTAAGTTCTATTTGCATATTGCCTCCTTTCTATTTGAAAAAGGGTGAGTCTACATCTCCTAGATGTCGTGCACCTCTTGTCGGGCGCTATAATGAACAAATAAGGTGACATTTTATTTCTTACTGTATTCCAGCTGACTGAAATGCTCAAGTAAGAATTATGCGACAAGAATTCCATCAATTCGCACTTTGCAAGGGTCTAGCGTGAGAGACCATGCAGGGTTTAGCTATGTGGCAAAGGCAAGATTCAGCCTCAGGCTCATAATTGTTTGCGTTCATTTGATGGGGGAATGTTCATGGCCTCACGGTATTTTGCTACCGTACGGCGCGCCACTTTTATCCCTTTTTCATCAAGGGTTTTAGCGATTTTACTGTCGCTTAAGGGTTTGGCTGGATTTTCTTCTTGAATCATTTTCTTCAACATGGCTCGAATAGCTGTGGCCGAACACATACCACCATCAGCAGTGCCCACGTGGCTGGAGAAAAAATATTTGAGTTCAAAAATACCACGAGGCGTATGTAGATATTTGTTAGAGGTTACTCGTGAAACTGTTGATTCATGGAGTTCTAATTGTTCAGCAATATCCTTGAGCACCAACGGCTTCATTGCTTCTGGTCCTTGTTCTAAAAAGCTAATCTGTTTATTGATAATTGCACTACTGACACGTAATAAAGTCTCATTGCGACTTTGTAAGCTCTTGATAAACCAACGAGCTTCCTGAAGTTGGGAGCGCAAATACTCATTTTGTGGGCTATTATCTGCTCGCTTAATGAGTTTGGAATAATGCGAATTAATACGTAGCTTAGGAGCGACCTCGGTATTTAATTCTA
>CAYPHQ010000100.1:0-4029 GCA_964410595.1 uncultured Thiotrichales bacterium | reverse complement strand
CCTGATCCTTTATGTCGTCAACCTTATAAACAATTCCATCAATCTCATAATCCAAATCATCTCGTAGTGCTTGTATTCGCTCAAAATATTTCATGCATCCTTGCACACCTTGCACCTGCTGAATTAAAGGACACACTCTCAGCCCCCACTCTTTGAATATTTGTAAACGCTGAAAATGCCCAGTTGGCAAATGACCCTTCTCATGTATACCTATTCCATAACAAAAAATATCTAATGGTCGTTGTGCAGTTAATCTCGGATCTAACTGTCTCAAACTACCAGCAGCTGCATTGCGTGGATTGACAAATTTCTTTTGATTGTTTTTTTTTGCAAGCTGATTGAGCTTCTCGAAACCTGAACGTGAAATAAATACCTCACCACGAATTTCTAAACGCTCAGGCCAACCCTCACCTAATAACTTAAGTGGCACACTTCGGATAGTGCGTATATTCTCGGTAATATCTTCACCTGTAGCACCATCGCCACGTGTTGCTGCACGCACCAACGAACCTCGCTCATATAAAATACTTACCGCCAACCCATCTAATTTAGGCTCAGCATTATAAGTAATTGCCTGTTGTTGATTCAGGCGATCCTTAACTCGCTGATCGAAAGCAATCAGTTCCTCTGTAGTAAATACATTAGACAAAGACAACATAGGAACTTCATGCTGAATCTGCCGAAAACTAGCTAAGGGCGATCCAGATACACGTTGAGTCGGTGAGTCATTAGTCTTCAATTCTGGATGTTCAGACTCAAGAGCAATCAACTGACGCATTAGGCGATCATATTCAGCATCGGGGACTGAAGGATCATCTAACACATAATATTGATAATCATAACGTTGAATTTTTTTGCGTATTTGATCGATTAAATCAGCCGTCATACTGTCCACTTACCCCCAAAAAGCACTGCCTCTTGGTTCATTGTGTCAAAGATGACCTGCCAACTCTGAGGCCAAATAATTGAACTTGTTCTTTGTAGTGAGTTATCGCCTGTGTAGTCATGATGTTGTGATCTTGATCTAGCAAATCTCCATTCAAAAACGTCGCCAAACGTTGGGCATGTTCGCACATAATATTATATGACTTGAGACAGTCTTCTGGCCCAGGCAACTGCAAAACCATCGTCAATCCGCGTGTCTCCAATCCTGCCATGTGCTGAATATCAAAACTGCCTGGCTGGAACATATTCAATATACAATAGATACTCTGTTTTTTACCTAAACGATCAACACTGAAGTGAAACGCACCCATTTCGCCAAAGTGAAGATCTAACTCAGTCATCATCTGTTTAATCATGGGTCCTGTGAAATAAGCGCCTTGCTTTGCAACCACATGCATGATCATGAGCAATTCTTTGTTATCACTATCAAGTATATCTGTGCTTGAGGGTTGCTTTTCATGACGCTGCAGTTGTGCGGCCTGTACACGAGCATTGAGCTTTTCATCCCGCAGTTGTTTGCTTACACCTTGAAATTCAAAACGAAGATCATCAGGTAATTCTTCTTTTGCATCACGCTCAGGCATGGTTAAAAAATCTTCCATATCTGTATCAAAAGGCTGATCATCTTGAGTAACACTATTATTCACATAGTCTTTACTACTTGCGCGATACCAGACATAAAAAACTATTACTACGATTGAAGCTACAACGATTAAAGCTATGCGAAGTTCTAATGCGCTGACCGTCATATAGTGATCCTAGCTTAATTCAGCCAATTCAGCTGCAGCATCTATGTCTACCGAAACTAAGCGAGACACGCCGGGTTCGTTCATGGTTACCCCAAGCATGTGATCTGCGTAACTCATAGAACTCTTATTATGTGTAATAAATATAAACTGCACATGCTGACTCATATCCTTAATCAAATCACAAAAACGCCCTACGTTAGCATCATCTAAAGGGGCATCGACCTCATCCAAAAGACAAAACGGCGCCGGATTTAATTCAAATATTGCCAACACTAGAGCAGCGGCTGTTAAGGCTTTTTCACCACCAGAAAGAAGCTGAATTGACGAAACCCGCTTACCTGGTGGTCTTGCCATGATGACGACACCAGCTGTGAGTAAATCATCACCAGACATCTCTAGATATGCCTTACCGCCAGGGAATAATCGTGGATACATTCTCTGGATATGAGCATTAACCTGATCGAAAGTTTCTTTAAAACGCTCTTTGGTTTCACGATCTATTTTACGTATTGCAGACTCAAGAGTATCAAGTGCTTTGGTGAGATCTTCATCTTGTGCATCTAAATATTGCTTACGCTCACTCTGCTCCTTGAATTCATCAATAGCAGCGAGATTAATCGAACCTAGACGTTTAATTTTCTCCTCAATAGTTATCACTTTTTGCTGCCATTCAGACTCTTGCGCATCGTCAGGCATCTCGTTTTGAAGCAACTCTATTGACCAATCATATTGTTCTAGCTGCTCTTGCAGTGTTTGCATACGAACAGTAAGTTCCTGCCATTTCATTCTCTGTTGACTGAGGATTTCACGTTCATCATTAATTTTATTATCACTGGCTAAGCGCTGTTCATCTCTTAACCGTATATCTGCCTCTATCGACTCCACTTGTTTGCGTGAAGCAAGCAAATCTGCCTCAACTTCCAGACGGCGTTCTAACGTTTGAGTTAGCGTATTGGATAATTCATCGATAGGTGCTGCACTATTAGTGACTAGCTGCAATAATTCACTGCATCTTTGTTCCAGTTCGCTTCTCTGCACATTCAAGCGACTCACTATGGATTGTGAAGTAGCTGCACGTGTTCTATTTGCCTCAACCTCTAACTGCAAAGCGTGACGGCGTTCTTGCAATAGATTAGCTTGTTGTTTTTTATCATCAAACTCCACAACCACTTGCTCTTTACGCGCCATTAATTCTTGCTTACGCTTCTGTAATGCACTCAAATTAATTTGCGCGGCGTCACGATAGGTAATAGCTTGTTGGCGTTGTTGTTGATAATCGAGTAACTGTTTTTGAGACTCATCGATAAAACTACGTAATTGGGTATCACGTTGTTGCCAATGCTCGATACTTTCCTTACTTCTGACCAATTCTGCCTGTTTCTCTGCTGCCTCTTGGAAAGCCTGATTGTGTTTTTGTTGTATCTCATCACGCTGTTTTTCTTGCTGCGAGAGCTTTTCAACAGCCTGCTTTTGACGATGATTTAATTCTCTATATTGTCCATCAATATGCTTGAGTGTTTCTTGTAGTTCGCTGATTTCAGCCTTACGAGTGAGCACACCTTCACTGGCGCTGACTGCATTGGAGTAGCGCACCCAATACTCACCAAACCACATACCCTCAGACGTAACTACAGACTGACCAACCTTAAGATTTCTTCGCATGCTAAGTGCTTGATCTAAGGTGTCAGCGATTAAAATATTATGTAAATCGCTAGCGATCGCTAAATCTGTGCTGATCTTACTCGCTAACGTGCCATGACTGTGCTGCGATGATATTGCCCCCTGACTCTGATAAAAAGTGACACTACCTTTATGCAAATCATGAAATTGTTGCGCAGCCATCTCTAGATTGTCGATACATAGAGCGTCCAAGAAGTTTTCTAACACTGTCTCAGCTGCTCGCTCCCACCCAGACTCAACAGTAATGTGATCAGCTAAACGATTAAGTTGTTCATATTGATGCTTCCCTAACCACTCTTCTAATTCCTGACCTTCACCTTTTAAAGCCGCGTCTTGCAAAGCTTGTAAACGTGTAAGTTGACTTTGAGCATGTTGCTGTTGCGCCTTAACATCATCAATTTGTATAACAAAGTTATCAATTGATTCTCTTGATCGTACAATTTCCTTTTGAATACTATCCAATGAAAACTTACATTCTTGCACTGATTTATCATGTTCAATGATCTCGGTCTCTAATGCATGCAAGTCAATATCATGTTCATTCTCGATAAGGTCTGCATGTTCAGAGCGCGTGCGAGCTTGCCTATCTTGTAAACGTAATATTTCCTGATCAATAAACTGAGGGAGAATCTCCAATGACTTATTGATTTCCTCA
>CAYPHQ010000099.1:0-4036 GCA_964410595.1 uncultured Thiotrichales bacterium | reverse complement strand
AACATGTTACTTGCTCCTTCACTCTCAGCAGAAACTCTAGGCGCCTTGTTAAGTGCTTATGAACACAAAATTTTTGTACAAGCAGTGATTTGGAATATCAATGCATTTGATCAGATGGGCGTTGAATTGGGCAAAACGCTCAGTAATAAAATCTTGCCACAATTTTCAGGCTCAAAGCATTCATCTGAAGACAACCTTATGGATGCATCTACACGCGGCTTATTAGCGTATTTACTCAAACAGAGCTAAGTGGGTTCATGTTGTTGTAATGCCCAACGAATATGCTCTGCCAACATTTCTGATGCTTCAGGTAAACGACGTTTAAGCGCTTTGATTTCTCTTTCGGTGCCATTTGAATTACCAAGGGCAACTGCAATATTACGCAACCATCGCTGATGTCCGATACGTCGTATGGCCGAACCCTCTGTGTAATGCAAAAAATCTTGTTCACTCCACATAAATAAAGTCACCAAATCACTTCGATCTAGATCATGCCGCTTAACAAAATCGGCCAACGGAGATGTCTGTGAAAACTTATTCCACGGGCACACAAGCTGACAATCATCACAGCCATAGATACGATTACCGATCGCCTTACGATATTCCTCAGGAATAGAGCTTTTATGTTCAATAGTGAGATAAGAAATACATTTACGTGCATCCAGTTTATAAGGTGCAATAATCGCTTGAGTTGGACAAATATCGATACAAGCCTGACAACTACCACAGTGATTCGTGGCTTTTTCATCGATAGGTAAAGGCAGATCGGTAAATAATTCTCCCAAAAAGAACCAAGACCCAGCCTCTTCAGAGAGCAAGTTGGTATGCTTGCCTACCCAGCCAAGGCCCGCTTTGTGAGCCAGGGCTTTTTCCAATACTGGTGCACTATCAACAAAAGCACGATAACCAAACTCCCCCACCTCTTGCTGAATCTTATCGGCCAATTTTTGTAATCGCTTGCGCATCACCTTATGATAATCACGTCCCAACGCATAACGAGAAATATAGGCGAGTTGACTATCATCCAACACTTTTTGAGCGGCTTGAGCTTGTGGTGGCATGTAGTTCATGCGCACTGAGATAATACGTGATGTGCCAGCAACGAGCTCTTCAGGTCTTGCTCTTACAGTACCATGACGCTGCATATAATCCATTTCACCTTGCATGCCCGCTTCCAGCCATTCCACAAGATGGCCTTCATGCTCACTCAGGTCGGTATCTGTCACTCCCACACGATCAAATCCAAATTCATGCGCCCAAACATGAATCTTTTCCAACAGCTCTTGCATAGCGATATTCTGAGGATTACATTTATCCATTGATCATTCTCAATAAAAGACAGCCACGTTTGCTACACTCTATTCTTACCCACTCACGTTACCAGCCCATACGGCCAACATGACCAAACAGCGTTTTCATGTATGATTCACATACTATGAGTCTGAACTTTCAATTTACATTGCAGCATGACTGATCCCTGTATGTCATTGATTATTTCCACTAGTGAAGAAATGGAAGCTTTGGGCGCGCGTATAGCCACAGCCCTCCGTGCTCCTGCAGTAATTTATCTGCGAGGAGAATTAGGGGCTGGCAAGACGACTCTAGTCAGAGGCATATTGCGTAAACTTGGGCATCAAGGTCTAGTCAAAAGCCCAACTTTTACATTGGTAGAGAGCTATCATTTGAATTCAATTGAAGTCCATCACTTTGATTTATACCGACTTAACGATCCCCATGAGCTGGATTATATTGGACTGAGTGAATACTGCCATGCTAATAGCCTTTGTTTTTTTGAATGGCCGGACTTAGGTGCCGGTCTGGTGCCTCAGGCCAGTCTTACAATAGACATTGCCTATCATGCGGATGGCCGTCAATGTTTAGTCAACGGTTTAACTTTAACTTAAGCTATGATGAGAGGCTATAAAATTGCCGTAAGGTGATAGTTTACGCTATGGTATAGCCACATGATCGACGGCCTTTGCAGCCTAATGAGGAGAAACATTGAAGGGTACCCACTCTGCAACATGATGAATTTGATAATGTTAAACTCACTGCCACTCAATAATCTATCCCCTGTAACAACACGATGTGTGGGTCGCTTATCAATGCCACTTATATATGTTTTTTTAACCTTATTTTTAATCATCTTTCAGACCGTATCAGCGGCGAGCATAGATAATATCCGCATTTCTACAACCGCCCAGTCCACACGTATTGTCTTAGACTCCTCATCAACACCAGATTACAGCCTATTTGCTCTTAATAACCCTGCGCGCATTGTTATCGATATCAAAAATACGCAATTAAATACTCCGATAGACCAATCGATATTTAAAAACTCTGCTGTTCGTTATCTCAGACATGCCACTCAAGATAATCATCATCTACGTCTAGTACTCGATCTCGACTATCAAACTGTCGCCAATAGTTTCATTCTGGCACCTAGTGCTAACCGGCCACATCGTCTGGTCATCGACCTAAAAGCGCAATCATTAAAGCAGGGTAAACTTACTCAATCTGCGACTGCTGCACCAAAAACTCTGACTTCAAAAAGAAACCTTATTACCAAGCCACGTAAAGTGATTGTCGCCATTGATGCTGGCCATGGAGGCAAAGATCCCGGAGCTATCGGCTTGGGTGGCACCCATGAAAAAAAAGTTGTGCTAGAAATATCACAACGTCTGGCAAAGTTAATTAATGCCGATCCAGGGATGACAGCTGTGATGACGCGCAACTCAGATTACTATGTAACTTTGCGCGGGCGCTTAAAAAAAGCTCGTGATAAGAAAGCCGATATCTTTCTCTCCATTCATGCCGATGCCGTTGAAAACAGAAAAGTACAGGGTTCATCGGTATATATACTCTCTGAACATGGCGCCAGTAGTGAAGCCGCAAATATTCTAGCTCAAAGCCATAACACTGCAGATACGATCAGTGGAGTAAAACTTGCGGGTAAGGATAAGGTTTTGCAAAAAGTCATTGTAGACTTGTCACAATCAGCGACTATCGACTCCAGCTTAGATCTTGCCACAGCGGTGAGGGATGAACTCAAAAACGTTGGCAAGGCGCGTGATCGTATTGACTCTGCTGGATTTGCGGTACTGAAATCGCCAGACATCCCCTCAATACTTGTGGAAACTGCCTTTATTTCCAACCCCACTGAGGAAAAAAAATTGCGCTCGCCTTCTCACCAACAAAAACTAGCACAGTCTATTTACAAAGGCATTAGCAGCTATCTTGCAGAACATGCTCCAAAAGATACTTATATTGCCGCGAGACAAGGCACTGAAAAACATACCGTGCGCAACGGAGAAACCTTGTCAGCCATTGCATTACGTTATCGAGTAGATCTAGACACACTACGCCAAATGAATCGTTTAACTACCGATAAAATTCGAGTGGGTCAGACATTGGTTATCCCCAACACCTGACGATTCACTAGGACTTGACCTAACTATTTTGTCTAGGCATTAAATAAGCTAATACTATAGCCACAATGAACAACGCTGGCACATCACCTAAAAGATGGCCCATATTATGATCGCCATCAAACGATTGCACCGCCATGACCCCACCATGGGCGACACTCGACCATATGGTAAAAGATATTAAGCTTCGATGTGCCAATGGATCACGCGAGGCTATTAATAAGAAAATACCCAGTACCACATAAATACTAATGATCATCTCTAAATAATACGAACGACCTTCAGTATGCCAAGACCAACCTGATGGCCATATTGATGTGAGTGGCCATATGGCAAATACAAACGTTAATCCCACTAAAACTAAAACGATGCGTAATGCTTTTAGTTTTGCTTCATCAGTCATCTTGCTCTCCTTATAGTTATAATTTTCTGATGTTATCCAACTTTACAAGCGTTTAATTAGTTTATTCTTGAGGTATATCAGTTTATAGACAACCAACATACTATCACTCAAAAACACTTTGCAGTACATTAATTACTAAGGTTGGGATCACATTAACTTAAGTGGGAGTTAACCCAGACAATGAACGCAACCTTATATGAAAAGA
>CAYPHQ010000098.1:0-4037 GCA_964410595.1 uncultured Thiotrichales bacterium | reverse complement strand
AAGAATCAATCCCACCGGAAAGTGCAGCACCAATCGGAACATCACTTCGCAGGTGTAGACGAATATTCTTAAGGAACAACTCACGTAACTGTTGTGTTGCCTCATTAAAGGAAATATCAGTTCGTTCATTAATAGAGGGCTGCCACCATGACGCAGGACCGGTCAACTCCATTGACTTGAGATCAAGTCGTAGCCAGTGTCCTGGCTGCAGATGCGATACTCCTTTATAAAAAGTAGCTGCCTGATCATCGTATCGACCAAAAACCAAATAATTGTAGGCTTGCTGCAAGTCCAAGTCAGGCTTTCTAGGTAGCAAAGCTAGTAGCGCGGGAACTTCTGAGGCAAAACTGAATGAATTTTCATCATGGGAATAGTATAAAGGTTTGATACCGAAGGCATCCCGGACCAAAGTCAGCGAATCATCCTGCCGGTTATAGACAGCAAAAGCAAACATCCCTATTAGAAGCCGCAAGACTGCAATACCATGGTGGGCCCAGGCAGTTAATAGAACTTCTGAGTCAGAGTCGGTATGAAATATATATCCAGTAGATTCCAGTTCGGTACGTAGTTCACGATAATTATATATCTCACCGTTGAAAACGATTGTGTAATGCCCATTGCTGGAGTGCATGGGTTGGTGGCCACCAGGAGTTAGGTCAATGATAGATAGGCGAGTATGACCGAGTGAAATAGTACTTACAGGTAATTCAGGATCACTTGTGATCTGGAATGTCTCTAACCCACTGTCATCCGGACCTCGGTGGCGAAGTGCGCGTTGCGCAGATAGGAAGCGAGTTTGAAGCACATCCTTGCTATTAGTAGAGCGAAATAAGTAGTGACCAAAGATACCGCACATATGAACTTTAAATTGAACTAATCACGTGGAGCAAAAAATCTAGCCTGGATCGATCGCCTAACGGTTGAAATCTCATCAGTTCGCAACAGACCAATACCCATCATCAATGGTATAAATGTGAACAAAGCCAACAAATTAAAGATCCATCTTGTGAGATCGTTAAAGGGGAAAAGAGGGATCAGGACTGCAATTGAACCTGCAAAGATAACTCCTACTACTATTTTCAGCCAGTCATGTGGAATTCGGTAAAAGCGTTGACCAATCACAGTATAAGCGCAGAAAATTGCGAA
Source organism: uncultured Thiotrichales bacterium (assembly GCA_964410595.1). GTDB lineage: Bacteria > Pseudomonadota > Gammaproteobacteria > UBA4575 > UBA4575 > UBA1858. Next base: position 2,891 of record CAYPHQ010000098.1, on the reverse strand, counting down.
ATAGCTCAGCATGGTCGCCAATCCTGCTCCCCTTATTCCCAGCATGGGAATAAATATGTAATTCATTGATGTGTTCATTAGACCACCAACAACATTGATCCAAACAATCAAATGAGTTTTTTTCGCAATACCGATGCCAGGTGAAAAGATATACATGTTCCCGAGCAGAATCGCTGGAACCAAGAAAATGACCACCACAGAACTACCATAAAACTGTGGAGTGGTAAAAACCATCAAGATGTCTTTAGCAAAGAGTGTCAAAATCAAGAACATGAGAAGCACAAAAAACAAAAACAGACGAAAAATTTTCGCAAGATGCCTTGGTGTTTCAGGATTTTGATAGTTCGCATAAACCAAAGGAGTAAGCGAGCCTTGAATGCACACCATTACAAAGCCACTGACCGAAGCAAGTCGATATCCAATACTGTAGAGACCAACCTCATGAACTGATAGAAATTGGTTGATCATCATGCGATCAACATAGAGGCTGACCCACACAGCAATTCCTGAAATCACCAGTGGCACCGAAAAAGTAAGCATTTCCTTGAGTCGGTGTACATCAAATCGAAATCGGAAACTTGTTCTTAGCCACCAAAGGCCAAGAACAGTAGCGGTCAGGCATCCTATAGACATTCCAGCTAACAAGCCATGCAAGCCCCAATTTTGAAAATAGGCGAGCCAGATTGATGAGCCTGCTGTGATGATCGACATCATCAGGCTCACTATCGCGAAGTGGTAACTACGCAACTCCCAACGAAACTGATTTTGCACCAGGTAAAATAGGCCGTTAGTCCAAATGTAGATCAATCCTATCTGAAAAGCTGTTTCCATAGTCGACTGCCCCATGATGAAGCTTGCAATCTGAGGCGTCAGAAACATCATTATCACGGTGAAAATGCTATAAGAGGCAACAGTAAGCCAGAATGCTGAGGAAGCATAAGCTACTTTACGATCAGGACTAGTTTCGGCTGAGTAGAAGCGGGCGAGACCTTGTGATACCTCTAATGCAATTGTCAGATTCACGATTGAGGCAAAAACAACCAACAAATCTAGTGAACCATAATCAGCTGGGCTGAGAATTCGCGTGTAGAACGGAATGAGAATTAGTGAAATGCTACGTGATATAAAAGCTGGTACTGCGTAAACAGCACTATCTCTGAGAAGAATTGTGAGCATCGCATTAAAGGGAATCTATGCCAGCAAACTCCAAAAAGGTGGCTTCTAAATCGGGGCGGTGGCTTAGACACAAGGACTTGACGCCAAATTGTTTCACCATTTGACGGATAATTTCTTTCGAGCGTTCACAAGATTGTACCGCACCGTAAACATAGTTAACTGATTTAGGGTCTAGCCACCATTCATTTGGAATATCCTCTTCAATCAGTTTCAAATAGCGTCTTGCTATTTCTTTAGTAGACCATTTATTTTGTACAAATTTTTTTGCCTCTTCGCCTAGTTTTAATCTCTCCTGTCTATTGACTATTAATTCTTCAATCGCTTGTTCAATTTGGGAAGGAATACAGATTTTAGATGGTGGCCACATCTCTTCAGGTACAAGTTTTTTGAGGTAGTCAAAATCATAACCTCCAACTACTGCAGGTTTGCCAAACCAAGCAGCCTCTGTGGCAAAACCAGCCATGGGTGTATCGCTGTAAACCTGATCTACAATAAAATCGCAATATTGGATCTCATTTAAAACATCACTGTAGGGCCTGCCAGTGACAGTAATGTATTCTATATTGAATCCTCGCTTTCGTAAGTTTTCAATAGCCTTGTTAATTATTGGAGTGCCTTTAGCCGCTGGATGACTTGGTGAATGTAGAATACGAACGGGTCTTTGAGATATCAATGATACTGGATTTTCAACATATTCCTCTAAAACAATATTATTTATTAGATAAGGTATTCCGATTGCGAACATGTTGATGAATGATGCATGTGCGTACTGAGTAGTAGAAAATGGAGTTCCTAGTACAATAGTGCAGTATTTTTGATGGAATTTAACGACTTTACTAATAGCTTTAGTTCGTTTTTGGATAAATTCAACACTTGTCTGAAGACCTTCCTTTGTTTGATAAGAGCCATCAATAAAAGCTGGACGTGCTTCAGAACCATGTCCTAGAACAGAAAGTGTCTTCTTTCGTAATATTTTAAGAAGCAGCAAATCTATGTTCCATCTCAAAAGTGATCTACCAAAACCAAAGATAAAAATATCATATTTAAATATTGCATAAATCCCCCATAGTCCGATTAAGAATTCAAAAGCTAATCTTTGGCAGAGAAATGATAAAGGATTCGTTATTTGATTAGATTTTGATCTCTTACAGCGCTTTGCTAAACATATGAGATAAGGATTCAGCGATTCACCTCCATATCCAAAAGGATGATGGTCAAATGTAACATAATCACACTTTACACCAAGACTCTTAAGTCCTTTATTCAGATTTGTATAATATCCTGCAATTTCTATCGGAGCGATAAGTATATGCTTATTGTTAAATGACATAATTAAGAGAAAACCAGAAAAAAATTCAAAGAAAATTAGTTGAATTTCTGGAGTATAAGGATTGACTAGTACCTATCACTAATATTAGTTTTGAAGAGTTGTCATAGTTATCCAATGTGGAAGCACTTTCAAGCTTGTTAATATCTTTAATAGCTCATTTATTTTATTAAAACAATACTTGTATAAGTAAACTAAGCTACTGAAATTCAAATTAGAGTAGTAGTTAATCAGATTTTATGAAAGATGTTTTCTGTGCAAATTTGAAAGCATTGAATATCATTCAATTTCAATTATTGAAAAAAGAAAAAATTTAAAGGTCAATAAATTTTGCTGGACTTCCCCAAGCTCTTAGGCCACTGGGAACATCTCGATTCACAAAACTATT
>CAYPHQ010000097.1:0-4155 GCA_964410595.1 uncultured Thiotrichales bacterium | reverse complement strand
GGTTGGAACCCCAAGCACATCTGATGCAAGACGTGCGGCAATAAGTTTTTGGATAGCCTCTTGCGTAGGCACAAGTACTTTACCGCCCATATGACCACACTTCTTCACAGCAGCTAATTGATCTTCAAAGTGAGCGCCTGCAGCTCCATTTGCGATCATATTCTTCATCAGTTCGAATGCATTTAAAACGCCACCGAAACCTGCTTCTGCATCAGCCACGATAGGTGCAAAGTAATCAGTGAATTCTGCACTATCAGGATCCACGCCACGCGCACATTGAATCTCATCAGCACGCTTGAAAGTATTATTAATACGGCGAACTACTGTAGGAACAGAATCGTATGCATATAGAGATTGATCCGGATACATAGTCTCAGAAGTATTGGCATCTGCTGCAACTTGCCAACCTGATAGATAAATAGCCTCAATTCCAGCTTTAACCTGTTGTAATGCTTGACCACCCGTCAGAGCACCTAGACAGTTAACATAACCTTTCTTTGAACCACCGTTAACTAAACTCCAGAGTTTCTCAGCACCACGACGCGCATAGGTATACTCAGGAATAACAGAACCTCGTAAACGCACAACATCCTCAGCTGTATAGCCACGCTTTACATTTGCCCAGCGCGGGTTTTCCGCCCAGTCTTTTTCAAGTTGCTTAACTTGTTCTTCTCTAGTCACTAAAATATCTCCTTTAAATAGACAATTATTGTGCATTCACCCTGCGAGCCCGGCCCAATTTTGCAGCTATAATCTCGAAGGAAGCAAAAAAACGTGCCGTATATTAGCAAATACTTTTAAACGCGTCTCGTACTATCTACCAATTTCAAGGAAATATTGGTTTGCTACTTGCCTGACTGTCAGGAGCCACCTATGATTCATTTCGTTGTCAATTTTAGATCACTCACATCTCAAGACTGACATTTAAATGAATAACAAATATATAAACAAATCAGAGGTTTACAAGAATGTTTAAAACCGCAGACTTATGTGACGATCATTCCGATTCACTGCAAATCGCGCAACCGCTATTCCACGATTATGGTAAGAACATCAGCTTCAGCGGCCCTATTTCCACAGTTAAATGTCATGAAGACAATACTCAAGTACGCGCGCAACTGGAGAAACCAGGCAATGGACGCGTTTTAATTGTCGATGGGGGGGGGTCAACCCGTTGCGCGATGGTAGGAGATCTACTTGCACAACTGGGCGCTGACAATGGCTGGAGCGGCATTATCGTCTATGGTTGTATTCGTGACTCTGGTGTCATCGCCACTATCGACATCGGCGTGAAAGCGTTAGCCACGATGCCACTTAAAAGCGTCAAGAAAGGTGTGGGAGAGATAGATATTAATGTACATTTTGCCGATGTTGACTTTATTCCTGGTGACTATGTCTATGCCGATGAAGATGGGGTGATTATATCTTCACGAGCCCTCTTATAAGCACTACCTAATATGAGCATTTTGTCATAATTCATTAGATACAATACACGGCCTGCCTCTGTCAGTCACAGTGACATTGGCAGGCATTAGAGTGGCCAAAGATCTGCTGCAATGATCTTACTAGATGGTACAATTTGATCCTGAATTAACCCAAAGAACAATAATAATGATCGAGCTTATCTTAAAGAAACCATTCGTAACTATGTTCTTTATAGTTGCCATCATTGGAGGACTCACTCCATATCTTCAGAACATTTCAGTGGACGCCTCTCCTGATTCTTTACTTCTAGAAAGTGATCCTGATCTAAAATTTTATCGTGAAGTGCATAGACAATATGGCACCGATGAATTTATTGTTATTGGTTATAAGCCTCACAAAGATTTATTTTCACCAGCATCGATAGATGATGTGACACAACTCACTCAGTCACTGGAAGCAATAAAAAAAATAGACTCTGTAACCAGCATCTCTACTGTCCCATTACTGGAACAAACGCGTCGAATTGACGATGACGGTGTATCGCACTTCAAACTATTAAACGATTCTGATGTTGATATTGATTTAGTTAAAAAAGAATATACAACTGGCGCTTTATATTCTTCCAACCTAGTCAGTGACAATGCTGATGCCACTGCCATCATTGCCAACATTGAAACTAATGTTCGCCTGGATAAATTACTGCAAGACAAATATGTTCTGCTGGACAAACTTGAACTTAATCCAAAAGACGAAAAATTATTGGCCAATATGTCTGCATTGAATGCGGAAATTCTGACTGAGCGCAAAATAACCGGAGATGATTATAGTTCAGCACTGAGAGAGATTCGTCAGTTACTAGCTAGTCAACAAGACCTTGGAGCATTCTATCTAGCGGGCGCACCGTTAATTGCTAATGATATTAAAGAATACATTAAAAGTGACATTGGTATATTTGGTGTCAGTATTTTAGTCATTATGTTCTTAGTATTATTTTTATTCTTTAAACGTCTTTCATGGGTATTACTATCACTCAGTTGTGCTTTCTTAAATGTATTACTTGTCGCTGGATTAATCGGTTTATTTGACCTTCAATTAACCCTCATCTCAGCGAATTTTGTCGCTCTGTTGATTATTTTTTCAATCACACTCTCAATACATGTGATCATCAGATACCAAGAAATCACTTCGCTGAATCCTAATGATCAACACCACAATATCACCGCAGCCGTAAAACAAATCTTGACTCCCTGTTCATACATGGTTGCCACCTCAGCAATCGCCTTCCTGTCTCTTATAGTTAGTGATATTCAACCAGTAATTTATTTTGGTCTTATCATGGTGCTGGGTTTGGTATGCGCATTCATTATTACTTTTACGGCCTTACCTGCACTCATTAAAATCGTTCAACCACGTGTGGCAGATTTTAAAACTGATAAATCTTCAAACTTTTTGAATTGTCTACTAAAGATTATCCTCGGTAATCAGCGTGCAACTGTCTTAGTCATACTCAGTCTTGTAGTCATGAGTGTTGTCGGCATCACCCAAATGACAGTAGAAAATAGATTTATTGATTACTTCAAAGACAGCACCGATATTCATAAAGGATTAGTTTTTGTCGATCAAGAATTAGGAGGAACTGTACCGCTTGAGTTGGTATTGAATGCTCCAGAAAAAGAAGAAGATGAAGATATCTACGAGGATGATGAATTCTCTGATTATCTAGAGGAAGAGGAAGAAAGCTTCACTCAAAAAAGTTATTGGTATAACCGCCGTGGTATTAACAAGATAAAAGAAATACATGAATATCTAGAGAGTCATTCACAAATTGGTAAAGTCCTTTCTATTTATAGTACCGAAAGAGTTATGCACCAGATCACCAATGGCGAGACACTAGAGGACTTCCACCTTGCCCTAATCTATAACATGGTGCCACAAAATATTAAGAAAATACTGATCGACCCCTATATTTCCAGAGAAGGTGATCAAGCACGCATCATTGCCAGAATTAAAGACTCAGATCACTCACTTATCAGAAATGATCTCCTTACTCAAATTGAAAAAGACATTAACTCAGATCTTATAGCGCCTGGTGAAACCCTCAAACTAACCGGCATCAGCGTTCTTTATAACAATGTTTTGCAGAGCTTATATCAATCACAGATTTTGACTTTAGGCTCTGTATTTGTGTGTATTTTATTAATGCTAATTGTGCTTTTTAGAAGTTTGTCTCTGGCTATCATTGGCACACTGCCAAATGTATTCACAGCATTTTTCATATTAGGCTCTATGGGCTTACTGGGCATACCACTCGATATAATGACTATCACTATTGCAGCCATTACGATCGGCATTGGGGTGGATTATGCGATTCACTATATTCATCGCTATAAAAAGGAGAGGTTTGGTGGAAGTGAACATAGTACTGCAATCAGCACCGTTCAAACCACAGTAGGTAAAGCCCTCTACTATACTTCCATTACAATAACACTTGGATTCATAGTACTCGTGTCATCGAACTTTATGCCTTCTATTTATTTCGGGCTATTCACCAGTTTAGCGATGGTGATTTCACTATTGGCGACTTTTACAATTATTCCTATCTTATTAGGCATCTTTAAACCCAATCTCAAAGTTTAAAGTCATACCAGAACTTTATCGCAACATGATGCGTCGACTTAATTACGTAACAGTAAGATTTCTATCTATTCTCACTCACAACCATGCTTTGTC
>CAYPHQ010000096.1:0-4206 GCA_964410595.1 uncultured Thiotrichales bacterium | reverse complement strand
ACTAATGGTGTAATGGTAAAGTCGTTTTTACCTTTAGGTTCATGGTCTAGCTCCAGCATTAGCCAGGTATGTAGTTGACCAAAGTCAGCAATATAGGGGGCAACGCCTAGACGAGCGCGTTGGATAAATCGATCATCAACACTGCCAGCCTCAATAAACCGATTTTCATACATGGTAAAGAGACGACGGGTTTCCCAATCGACAGAGATCCCCGTAAAGAAAGCGAGGCTTGAGTCGTCTCCATCATGGCTAGAATTTTTATCGGCATAGCCAAGACCTGATTTAAGGTAGAAATTCGCCTGCGAATCTCTCTTATTCCAACGCCGCAATAAGTTGTTCATTTGTAGGCTTGTTAAAGAATACTTTTTATTGCGCTGATATTCTCGACGTAAACCAAGTGAGTATTTAGCTGTTGATGAGTAATGTATTAAGGCAGAATTTTGGCTGCCATTATTATTGAGAATGGCAGTCAGTCCAGTTGGGTACGAGACTGGTCGACTCCAAGCGAATTGAGTAATTAGACTCATGCTCAGTAGCACAAGTAGGTAAAATTTCATTATAACTCTCCTAATAAAGATGTTTGGATAACCTCATCAATAAAAGTGAAATTGATGAGCAATCAGCTCAGCTATTAGGATTGCTGGATGGGGGGTCGGAATAAGGGGGGTGAGTGAGATACGCATTCAGAACCACTCGTGCTATCTAGAATAACGTGTGAATTGGCTACACTAGAGAAATTAAGTGGTTCAAAATTAGAAAACGGGTTGGATGTTGCGTGTGGGCAAGCACATGAGCTTGCAAAAAATTCCACTTGATAATCACTCTCATGATGACAACACGGCATTTCAGATTCAACCATGACAGTAGAATGATGTTCATTAGGGGCTGATTGGTGCACGCAATAGTGTGCTGACGCCACTAGGGCGTTAGCGCAAACAACAAAACAAATTATACAAACAAAAAGTTTTTTCATAATCTTAGATCGTGTCTTACGTTTACACCGATACAGTAATCTGGTTCCTGCAAGCTATGATGCAGCAAACTAAGAAAAGTTCACTGATTTAGCTTATTCGCTTAGAACACCATTTCAATATACCAAAAAAGACCACCGAAATGCAGGCAAGTAGTTGTTGAAAGAGTTTCCTGTAAAGTTTTTTGTGGATATTGAGAGTAAAGAGACAGGTGATTCTCGCCCTCGGCACCACTCATGCGAGTGAGTATTACTCGCAAATCAATTATGCCGTCAGGCATATCCTTCAACAAGCTGACATCTATTACTTTGCTCGTAATGTTGATGATGTTAATAGCTTCCCTGAATAACTGAATCATTTCTGCACTACATTCAGCCTTAATGAATAAAACACGGACAGCATCAGTTGGATTATCGCAAGCTATTTTATAACTGGCTTATCCACTCTCGGATCTCACCATGCAAGGCACTAAGTAACAACCCATAACGTTCACAATAGACCCACAAATGTTTGTTTAAATGCCGAAAAAATATCGTTTCTGACAAGCCACTTTAATGATTTCTTTATCAATATGTAGAATGACTCCATGAAATATTTATTTCAGACAAGACGAAAAGGAAACTTTATGGTAAAAGACTTAGAAATAAGACTCACACTACTTACCTAAGGACATGAATTTACTTCTTACCTAAGCACATGAATTTACTTCAAGAAAAAATGATTATAGGCAATCAAGAATGGTGCGCTCTGAGCAGTCTAGGGATACCTGCCATCAAAGCACGAATTGACTCAGGCGCTCAAACTTCATCCTTGCATGCAGTCAACATTCAACAATTCAAAAAAAATAATGCACAGTGGGTCAGCTTTGAAATCCACCCACTCCAAAAAAATAGGTCGACTATTATTCGTTCTGAGGCAGAAGTTATTGACAAACGCATCATCAGAAGCTCGAGTGGAAATTCTGAAAAACGTTATGTGATTAGTGCTGAAGTTACTCTTGGAAAAAAGACATGGCAAATAGAAGTCACCCTATCTAACCGAGACTCAATGGGATACAGAATGCTACTAGGTCGAGAAGCCATGAGTGATCATATCCTGGTCGACCCAGCTGCCAGTTTTACACTGGGCAACCTCACTATAGATGAGATTAAGTCACTCTATAAATCACCGACTTTAACAAAACAGGGATTGAGAATCGGCGTATTAGCAAGCGACCCAGATTTATATAGCAATCAGCGATTGCTAGAATCAGGTGAAGCTCTGGGGCACAACATGACTTTTCTCAATATAAAACAATGTTTCATGAAGCTTGATATCGACCATCCTGAAGTTCACTTTCGAGGCGGAAGATCACTCAACGAGTTTGATGCAATCATTCCACGTGTTCGCCCCAGTGTGACGTACTATGGTTGTGCCTTAGTTAGACAATTTGAAAATATTGGCGCTTTTGTTCTGAACTCATCAAGTGCAATCACGCGCTCGAGAGATAAACTTTACTCATTACAACTTCTTCAAAAAAATGGTTGTGTGATCCCAACCACCGGATTCGCCAACTCGCCTATTGAAACTGAGGACTTGATTGACATGGTTGGTGGTGCGCCGCTGATTGTTAAACTGCTAGAAGGTGCTCAGGGTAAAGGGGTGGTGCTAGCAGAAACTCGCAAAGCCTCAGAAAGTGTGATTAATGCTTTTAAGTCTTTGAAAGCTAACTTGCTTGTTCAAGAATTCATTAAAGAAGCCAATGGAAAAGACATTCGATGTTTTGTAATCAATGAAAAAGTTGTCGCCAGTATTCAACGCCAAGCACCACCAGGCGAATTTAGGGCCAATATACATTTAGGCGGCAAGGCCAGTCCGATTAAAATCACACCTGAAGAGAGAAAATTAGCTATCAAAGCGACTAAAGTGATGGGTTTAAAAGTGGCTGGTGTAGATATGATTCGCTCAGATAAAGGGCCTTTATTGTTGGAGGTAAACTCCTCCCCCGGCTTGGAAGGCGTTGAAAATTCAACTGGGAAAGATATCAGCAAACTAATGATTGAATCTATAGAAAAGGCATTGCAATGGAAGAAACTATAGTTACGTTAGAAAGTACTACATGAATATCAGAATACAAAATCGATGATGAACCTATCTTATCAATTGGTAGTGATAATGTTTGCACCTGCAAAGAGATTGGCGTGCAAGGTGGATGTATAATTCGCAATCAACCTAGATGCAGTAAATAAAATAAGATATCAACAGAAGTTCTACTCATTAATTATATTAAATAATTTAAAAAAACCTAATAAGACTAAAACCATCATAAAAAACTTATAAGTACTGCTATACAACCAAATATCAAACATACGTTCGTTGGCTGATATCAGCGCAAACAATACTGGGAACGAAAATAATAAGGGTAATGCGCTATGCTTACTCAAATTCTTGAAAAACGGCAAAGCAAACACTATAAAAAAAACAACCCCCATCAGCAAAGAGCCAAGAAATATATCAAGCATCAATCTAATCTCTGTGCTTTTAAATAAGAAATCAAACATGTAAAAGCTTGGGAAAAGTTTGCCAATAACCAAACCCATAAAATCGTGGCTGATATTAAAATATAAGACACCAAATAAAACAGCCCATATGGAAACCGCAAAAAAATAACGTAGTCTCAATTAATAATCCCCATCATTATTCTACATATATCAAACCAATAAAAAACGTCTGCCATAAAGGCTAGCACGTGCACACATTACCAAAAAGGATTATATATAACTACTGCCCACCACCTTAAAGCAATCCTCTCACCATAATTATTTCAAACTAAAGACCATCGACAATGAAATGACCTCGATATTTTTTCTTCCGTTATATAATTTTGACAAATATGCTGAAGTGTAAGTAAATAAACCTAAGTATTTATCAAATACATCTATTTTGCGCACATACATGAGCAACCTCGAGGATCATTAATAAATGCAAAATTTGAAAAACAAAATATATAAATTAATTTGGAGTGGTGAAATACATTCATATTCAAGATGGAAACAAGGGGTATTAAGTACCTGTCGATATATTTATTTGATTATTAATGATCTTGCTAATGGCCAGCTTAATTTGCGCGCAATGTCACTTGTTTTCACTACCATCTTATCTTTTGTTCCTTTGATAGCTGTGAGCTTTTCAGTATTAAAAGCTTTTGGTGTACATAATCAAATTGAACCCCTACTGTTAAATTTGTTTCTACCTT
>CAYPHQ010000095.1:0-4265 GCA_964410595.1 uncultured Thiotrichales bacterium | reverse complement strand
GTATGTAGGGCAAAATTTATGTAGATGTCAGCAAAAGCTTGGACATTAATCTATAGTTAGTCTACTACTTGTTCATTCAAAGTGAAGATGACTAGCTATGACAGACACATTGTTTAGAGAGGGTTCAACATTAACCCGCATTGTCTACCATACCTCATAGCGATAAGTTAAAACTTAAGCTAAATAAGCACGATAGATGGTGATATTGGAGTCTGAGTGGCTCCCTGGGACGGGCTCGAACCGCCGACCTAGTGATTAACAGTCACCCGCTCTACCAACTGAGCTACCAGGGAACTAAGAAGCAGTGGATGTTACTGATATCCAACGGGGCGGTCAACCGATTCACGTCATACTGGTTTAGAAAAAAGCCATAATGTTGAATATATTGCGTTGAGTTGTGATAATTTAATCACCTATAACAGTCATGTTAGTTGGGTGTTAGAAAATAATAATTATCTTAAATGGGCTAGGAGTGGAGAGTTGGCAACTTTGAGTGTGGAACACTATGAGGGTCATCAGATCAGGTGTGTTGAAATGGATGATCAATCCGTTTGGTATGTTGCAGCAGACGTGTGCCGCTGTTTGGGGATTGCAATTAATACTCGCACAGGCAAACCCAATGTGACGGTGGCAACCCGTCAGATTAATGATCAGGCTAAAAAGAAATATCGCATTGAGACGCCGGAAAATCCCAAAAACCCTTGGATAGACATGATGATCGTTTCCCCAAATGGCATGGCGGTGATGCTGGAAGAACTCGACTTAGAGCAAGTCGAGTTATTTAAATCGCAAGTTATTAAATAACCGTGACGGCAGTAATTATCGCAAATAGAAGTCGTGTTAATTTAATAACTCAGCCAACCGTTGTGCTGCAGTACTGAGTTTCTCTTTCGAAGTGGCAAAAGAAATACGCATATAACCTGGCAAGCCAAATGCAGTGCCCGGCACCACAGCTACACCACATTTTTCTAGCAAATAACTGGCAAATTCCACGTCATTATTTATTTCACTGAGTGTATCGATTGCTTCTTGAACATTAGCGTAGCAATAAAACGTTCCTTCAGATTGAGAGCAGCTGATGCCTTTGATTTTATTTAGCTCAGCAACGATAAAGTCATGGCGTTTCTCAAAAGCTTCTTTCATTTCACTCACGCAAGCTTGATCACCACTCAAAGCTTGTTCAGCCGCGGCCTGTGAGATTGAACAAGGATTAGAGGTGCTTTGAGACTGAATATTTTTCATCGGCTTTATGATTTCAGCGGGGCCTGCAGCATACCCAATGCGCCAGCCAGTCATTGAGTAGGCTTTTGAAACACCATTCAATATGATAGTGCGTGGCTTTAATTGTGGGCAGACCATCAAAATGTTTGAGAACGTCTGTTGCTGAAATAGGATGTGCTCATACATGTCATCGGTCGCAATCAGAATCTCAGGGTATTGAGTCAGCACTTCAGCCAACGCACTCAGCTCAGCGGCTGAGTAACATGCGCCGGTAGGATTGGACGGGCTATTGATGACGACCATTTTGGTATTATCGGTGATAGCTGCTGACAATTGATCGGCAGTTATCTTGAAATTTTGAGTATAGTCGGCTTCGATAAATATCGGCGTGCCATTAGCGAGTAGCACTATATCTGGATAAGACACCCAATAAGGGGCAGGAATAATGACTTCATCACCCTGATCGATAACCGCTTGGCATAGGTTATAAAAGCTCTGCTTGCCACCACTGGAGACGAGAATTTCATTCGCTTGATATGTTAATCCGCTATCACGTTCAAACTTATCAATGATGGCTTGCTTAAGGGATGCAGTGCCATCGACTGGGGTGTACTTGGTTTGTCCATTAGCAATGGCTTCATTAGCCGCTTGTTTAATATGGCTTGGGGTGTCAAAGTCAGGTTCACCTGCCGCAAGATTAATCACATCCACGCCTTCGGCGCGGAGTTGGTTGGCTTTAGCGGTCACGGCAAGTGTTGGTGAAGGTTTGATTCTTCGCACGCGAGAGGATAGTTTGATGTCCAATTGAATGTTTTTCCCTAAATGGTGTTTTGCTCATCCTGTGTGCATGAGCATTGATATGAATCCCTAGGGGGGAATGATACTGTATTTTATAGATATCGATAAAGAAAATGATTAAAGAATTTTCATTGCAATCACAATTTGAAGCCGCCGGTGATCAGCCGCAGGCGATCAAACGCCTGGTTGAAGGCTTGCAAGATGGTTTGGCGCACCAAACGCTTTTAGGAGTAACAGGTTCTGGTAAGACTTTTACTATTGCTAATGTGATTCAACAAGTCCAGCGTCCAACTATTGTGATCGCACCGAATAAGACCCTGGCTGCACAATTATATGGCGAAATGAAATCTTTCTTTCCTCATAATTCCGTGGAATATTTTGTCTCGTATTATGATTATTATCAGCCCGAGGCTTATGTGCCCTCCAGTGATACATTTATCGAGAAAGATGCTTCGGTCAATGATCATATAGAACAAATGCGCCTGTCTGCTACCAAGGCTTTATTTGAGCGCAACGATACAATTATTGTGGCCACCGTATCGGCAATTTATGGATTGGGTGATCCACGGTCTTATTTGAACATGGTCATGCATCTGGATCGCGGTGATTTGATTGATCAGCGCAAAATACTGCGTCGCTTGGCTGAACTTCAGTACACTCGTAATGATGTTGAACTTAAACGAGGAACTTTCCGAGTGCGTGGTGAGGTGATTGATGTGCATCCCGCAGAGTCAGATCGAGAGGCAATTCGAATCGAATTATTCGATGAAGAAATAGAGCAGTTGAGTTATTTTGATCCACTCACGGGTGAGGTGTTAAGAAAAGTACCGCGTCTAACGATTTATCCAAAATCACATTATGTTACGCCACGTGAAGTCATATTGAATGCCTTTGATTCAATCAAAGCTGAGTTAAAAGAGCGTTTGGAACAATTACGCAGTATTGATAAGTTGGTTGAGGCCCAGCGTCTTGAGCAGCGCACTCAGTTTGATTTAGAAATGTTGCACGAGTTGGGTTATTGCTCAGGCATTGAAAACTACTCGCGTTATTTGAGTGGACGCGGCCCCGGCGAGCCCCCTCCCTGTCTATTAGATTACCTGCCTGATAATGCACTCATGGTAATGGATGAAAGTCACGTATCCGTGCCGCAGTTTGGCGGCATGTATAAAGGGGACCGTTCGCGCAAAGAGACGTTAGTAGAATATGGTTTTCGTTTACCCTCAGCATTAGACAATCGCCCACTCAAGTTTGAAGAGTTTGAGAGTTTAGCACCACAAATGATATACGTATCCGCGACCCCCGGTAATTATGAGGGAGAAAAATCAGGATCGGTAGTTGAACAGGTGGTTAGACCCACCGGACTGATTGATCCAGAAGTTGAAGTGCGTCCAGTCAGTACGCAGGTAGATGATGTGTTGTCAGAAATCAATGAGCGCGTCGCCAAACAAGAACGTGTGCTAATTACAACGCTGACTAAACGTATGTCTGAAGATCTGACTGATTATTTGGATGAACATGGTGTGCGCGTGCGTTATCTGCATTCTGATATCGATACGGTCGAGCGTGTTGAGATTATTCAAGATCTGCGTAAAGGTTTATTCGATGTGTTGGTTGGAATTAATTTGCTGCGTGAAGGCTTGGATATCCCCGAAGTGTCGTTGGTGGCTATCTTGGATGCAGATAAGGAAGGATTCCTAAGATCAGATCGATCATTAATACAGACTATTGGGCGAGCAGCACGCAACCTTCATGGCAAAGCGATTTTGTATGCAGACAAGGTGACAGGTTCCATGCAGCGCGCTATCGATGAAACTGATCGTCGTCGTCAAAAGCAAGTTGAGCATAATAAAAAATATGGCATTACACCGCGCAGTGTTGAAAAAGCGGTGGGTAATATTATGGAGGGGGCACAGTCTAAGTATGATCAAAAGCGTGCGGGTCAAAAAACCTCTTCACAATCTAACGATATGTCTGTTGATCATCTTACGCCCGAGATTGCGGTGAAGAAGATACATCAGCTTGAACAGCAAATGTATGAACATGCTCGTAATTTGGAGTTTGAGGATGCAGCAAGATTGCGTGATGAAATTCAGCAATTAAAGAGTATTGCATTTCAGATGCCCACTAGTGAGGCGGGTTAAAGCACTATAAATCATCGCATGACTATGTTATTTTCCGCAGTCCTGTAATCGCAGGCGCGTAGCTCAGTTGGTTAGAGCACCACCTTGACATGGTGGGGGTCGTTG
>CAYPHQ010000094.1:0-4320 GCA_964410595.1 uncultured Thiotrichales bacterium | reverse complement strand
AAAAATACGTGATATCAACTTGCCTACTGCAAGTGACATCATCGAAAAAATTACTCAGCAAATATAAGATTATGGCAATAAAATTAAGCGGCGGAAAAATTTATGACCCTGCCCACCAAGTCGATGGTGAGCAGCGTGATTTATATATAGTCGGTGAAAAAATTTATCATGAGCTTCCAGATCAAGAAAAAGTCACACAGACGTATGACTTAAAAGGATGCATAGTGATGGCAGGTGCAATTGATCTGCATACACATATCGGTGGTGGCAAGGTAAATATAGCTCGCACCATGATGCTTGAAGATCAGCATCAGCATCCTCAAGAGGGTGATCACTTATGTAGAACCGGTTGTGGCCATGCAGTTCCGTCCACTTTTACGGCTGGCTATCGCTATGCCGAGATGGGCTATACTGCGTGCTTTGAACCTGCGGTTCTGCCGGTTAACGCACGTCAGGCACATATGGAAATGGCTGATACGCCGATGGTGGATAAGGGAGGTTATGTGTTACTGGGAAATGATGATTTCCTACTAAACATGATTGAACAAGGCGTCGCTCAATCCACTATTAATGATTATGTCGCTTGGATCCTAAATGCTAGTCAATGCATAGGTATAAAGGTGGTTAACCCAGGTGGTATTCATGCCTTTAAATTCAACCAGCGTCGTCTTGATGTGGATGAAAAAGGCCCTGCTAATATCACACCACGTGAGATTATTAAGAAACTGAGTCGTGCTGTACACGAGCTTGGGGTCCCTCATCCACTCCATGTGCATGCAAGTAATCTTGGCATCCCAGGCAACTTTAAAACCACTTTAGCAACCATGTCAGCCGCTGAAGGACTACCTATCCATTTGACCCATATTCAATTTCATAGCTACGGTGCCGAAGGAGATTACAATTTCTCATCTGCTGCTTGTGAAATTGCTGAAGCAATTAACAGCACACCGAATGTTACTGCTGATGTTGGTCAAATTATGTTTGGCCAGACCATCACCACGTCCGGTGATACTATGATGCAGTATTTTGGGCATGAGCATGCTTATCCCAAGAAATGGACAGTAATGGATATTGAATGCGAAGCCGGCTGTGGTGTGATTCCATTTAAGTATCGCGATAAAAGTTTTGTGAATGCGCTGCAATGGGCAATTGGATTAGAAATCTTTTTACAAGTCGATGATCCATGGCGAGTCTTTTTAACCACAGATCACCCGAATGGTGCTCCATTTACTAGCTATCCTCACTTGATTAAGCTATTGATGAATCGTTCGTTTAGAAATGATGCCTTTAACATTATTAATGTAGATGCCCAGAAAATGTCGAACCTTTCTTCTATGGATAGAGAATATAGCTTATATGAGATCGCTGTCATGACACGTGCAGCCCCTGCTAAAATTCTCGGCTTAAGTGATCACGGTCACCTAGGTGAAGGCGCTAGTGCCAATATTACCGTTTACACCCAACAAGACGACGTTGAGCAAATGTTTGCCAAACCCGCCTTGGTGTTTAAAAATGGACAACTCATCGTAAAAGAAGGACAAATCGTAAAAACTGTTCATGGTAAAACTCATGTGATTAAGCCGGAATATAATGAAGATATCGAGAAACCTTTGAAAAAATACTTTGACAACTATCAAACTATTTCATTGCCCAATTTCAAAATTTCAGATGATGAAATGGAAGAATGTATTGGTAGTAGCATAACTGTTCATCCTTGCGTGAGAGACTGATCTAATGAATATAAATGGTGTAGTTATTGATGATACATTTTCTGAGGCATTCTCTATGCGTGCCACACGTATCATTATTACAGCAATCAATTACAAGTGGGCTCGTCATGCTGCAGAAACCATGACCGGTTTCGCCACTTCTGTAATAGGTTGTCGTGTCGAGGCAGGTATTGAAAGACATCTCAGCAATAACGAAACACCAGATGGTCGTCCAGGCATCTCGGTTTTATTATTCTCTACAGATAGAAAAACACTGCAAAAACAGTTAGAGGCTCGCATTGGACAATGTGTACTCACCTGTCCTACTACCGCAGTATTTGCTGGCATGTACACAGAAGACAGAATCGCTTTGGGTAAAAATCTACGCTATTTTGGCGATGGCTATCAGAGTTCAAAATACTTATCAGATGAACGTTACTGGCGAATTCCAGTAATGGATGGAGAATTTATATGCCAAGAAACTACCGGCGTTCAAAAAGCGATTGGTGGAGGTAATTTACTCGTATTTGCACGCAGCATTTCACAAGTGCTATTGGCTTGTGAAGCAGCTATTGATTCAATGACTGCACTACCTAATGTTATTCTGCCATTTCCAGGAGGTGGTGTTAGATCAGGCTCTAAGGTTGGATCAAAATATCCTGCGTTAAGCGCCTCTACTAACCATCGTTACTGCCCTACATTAAAAGGCAAAGCGGATAGTGTGCTGGATAAAAATATTGAGGCCGTGATGGAGATAGTTATTGATGGTCTTAGCAAAGAAGATGTCGCTATGGCCATGAAAGTCGGGATGGAGGCTATTTGTGATTTAGGCAAATCTCAAGGTATCGAGAAAATCACTGGTGGTAACTATGGTGGTAAGCTAGGCGAACATCACTTTCATTTGAGGGAGATTATCAGTGAGTAAATGCACAATCACTCTGCAACATGAAACAAAGCATAGAATTGATATGCGCTGGTTAGGGCGCGCGATGCAATCACAATTGTCTTCCAAGGAAACGCTAAAACACACCCTACAAATAGGTAAAAAGACTGTCACTGTTGGTGAAATCTTTTCTATTGAAGGTAAGCTCAGTAGTTCAGACATACAACTGAGTAAGACCACCACCTCATGCGATTATGTCGGTTATCAGTTGCCTGCATCTAAGATACTTACCGTGGACGGTCATGTCGGGCACTATGCTGGCGCAGAATTGGCCGGTGGTCAACTTAACATCGAAGCTGACACGCTGGATTACACGGGCTGTGGTATGAAGGCTGGCGTACTTATTATCAATGGAAATAGCGGTGATTATCTGGGTGGCGCCTATGCTGGGCAGAAGAAAGGCATGGCTGGCGGCACGATACTAGTCAAAGGCAATAGTGGTGATTTTACTGGCGACCTCATGCGTAAGGGGCTTATCATGGTAACAGGAAATATTGGCCACTACTGCGCAAGTCGAATGATTGCGGGCACCATCACCAATCTTGGAACCGTCGGTGAGAATATTGGTCAAAACATGCGCCGTGGTACATTATTATTACCTGAACTTCCTAAAAACATGCCGGCTTACTATGAAAATTGTGGCAGACATAATTTAGGTTATTTAACTTTACTCTTACATGAGTTACGCAAATATGACAGCGAATTCAGATCGCTGCACCCTATGCGACGAAGAGTTCAACGTTATTTAGGGGACACCTCTGTTAATGGTCTAGGAGAATTACTTATTTGGATAGGCTAAACCACTCTGGATACATTAATTATTTTTTGAACACAAAAAAACACTATTGGAGACACTATGCCAAAATATATTATCGAACGTGAGATTCCAGATGCAGGCAGTTTAACCGCTCAAGATTTACAAGGTATCTCTCAAAAATCATGCAGCATACTAAAGAACATGGGGCCACAAATTCAGTGGGTCGAAAGCTATGTGACTCAAGATAAAGTCTATTGCACCTATATAGCACCTAACGAAGAAGAAATTCGCAAACATGCTTCTGAAGGCGGCTTCCCCGCAAACTCTATCGCTGAAATCAAATCAATCATAGACCCAACCACTTCAGAATAGTCATCAAAATAAGCTCTCAGCATAGCTGCTGAGAGCTTATCATCAAATCTGTTATCACTACCCGATCTTAGACTGACTTAGTAGTATTCAACAAACGCTGACATGAAATAACGAGCTGATGTTGCGGTTTTGGAATAAAAGAGATGTAGGTGTATGCAATATAAAGTCTTTATGGCGAGCCGAAAATACAACCGGACCGTGTCACCACAACGGGGAAATCACCTAAACTATGCATTGTTTGTGAAACTGAAAATGATTGCATCGTGTCGCTGACCATATTGATTGATAATCCAGATACGCTCTCAAACATCACTCTTAAAAAGTAACGTTGACCATTGGATACAACGCTAAAACTATAACTCTCATCATCAGCCATTTCATCTATATCTGCTCCCTGAAATTCCTTACTGAGATATTCGATAAGTGCATCTCGCATATCAATCTGATAAGACATAACTACTTAATGGGCTAGGTTTCAGCTTTGGCAGATAGTGGTGTTACCAACGTTAACTGTTCATACTTATGGACGATTTCTTTCA
>CAYPHQ010000093.1:0-4329 GCA_964410595.1 uncultured Thiotrichales bacterium | reverse complement strand
ATGCACTCATACTAAGACTAAACAAAGTTATTTGCCCATCCCCTTGGAATAAAGTGTACAAAAGAGAGTATTGGGAAAAGAATCGTTTTATCTGGCCGAGCATGCGACATAGTGAAGACATCGCCGTCATAACAGATTTTATAGGGCGTGCTAATAAAGTGCTCATTAGTGATATCAATTACTACACTTATAATGTCAATAACAACAGCATCACAAGAAGTTTAAGTGCTGATAAAATCAAACATGTCATGCAGGCATTGCACCACATGCATCACACTACCTTAAGAATACCTAATGCAAACAAAATTGATGAATTAAATAATAAACTATTTCGATGCGCCTACGCCCACATGAAATATTTTTTAAAAATCAACATCGAACATATGTTAAAGATAGAAATTTATGAGCTATGTGAAAATATCATGCAATATAATCGGCGATATAAGGTCCCACACACTTTCTTTATCAGAGAATTTTACGGCTATAAACTACTTAAAATAATACGCAAGAAAATTCGTAAAGAAAAATTGAACATCAATCTACTTAAACAATTTTCAGCGAGCCAACGACTACTGATAATGCTCATGCAATTTTCACCCATCAAAATAGGTCTATGGAAGAAGCGCAAACCCTCACGCTTCTTATCCTAGATTCAAATTATTTAGTTCAGGCTCGTAACGCTTGATCTAAATCGGCAATAATGTCTTCAACATCCTCAATACCAATAGACAAACGGACCACCTCAGGGCCAGCGCCTGCAGCAATCTGCTGAGACTCTGTCAATTGACGGTGTGTCGTTGATGCAGGATGAATAATGAGTGAACGTGTATCCCCTATATTAGCCAAATGTGAAAATAACTGACAATGATCAACGACTTTAACACCGGCCTCGTAACCCCCCTTAACACCAAAAGTAAATACCGCTCCAGCACCACTTGGACAGTATTTCTGCGCTAAAGAATAAAATGGATTATCTTTGAGACCCGCATAAGACACCCATTCCACAGCCTCGTGTTGCTGTAAAAATTTTGCTACCGCTAGCGCATTTTCTGCATGCTTGTGCATGCGCAAGGGAAGCGTTTCAGCGCCAGTAATAGACAAGTAGGCATTCATAGCGGACATCGTCGGGCCTAAATCCCTCAAACCAACCGCATGGCAATATAATGTATAGGCCATGGCACCAAATTTTTCATAAAAATTTAGACCATGATAGGCGCCACAGGGTTGTGTCAGACTCTTAAATTTATCATTTTGTGACCAATCAAATTTTCCTGAATCAATCACTGCACCACCCATAGCATTTCCATGTCCTGAAATAAATTTAGTCGTGGAATGCACTACGATATCAGCACCAAATTCAATAGGTCGACACAAAGCAGGGGACGGTAATGTATTATCAACGATGAGTGGCACACCCGCCTGATGAGCAATTTCTGCGATTTTTTCAATATCACAGACCACACCCCCGGGATTAGCTAAACTTTCAGTAAATACGGCTTTAGTTTTCGGTGTCATTGCCTGTCTGAAATTTTCCGGATCGACTGGATCAACAAAAATGACGTTCCAACCGAATTTTTTAAACGTGTGGCCAAATTGCGTGATGGATCCGCCATATAATTTATTGGACGCAATAAAATCATCGCCACTTTCCATAAGAGCAAATAGCGCTAATAGTTGAGCGGAATGGCCCGAGGCTGTGCAAGTGGCTCCAACCCCTCCCTCTAAACTTGCGACTCTATCTTGAAATACACTGACTGTCGGATTAGTTAATCTCGAATATATAAAACCACTGTCTTCCAGACCAAATAAAGCGGCGGCATGGTCTGCATCCTTAAAAACAAATGCTGTGGACTGTGTAATTGGCACAGATCTAGCGCCGGTAGTTGGATCTGCTTCTGCCCCTGCATGCACAGAGCGTGTTGCAAAGCCGTAATTATTTTGCTTACTCACGTAATACCTCACTGGTTTAAAAATCACCCCTACGGGTGATCACTAAATTATTAGGCATGATCCTAGCTGTAAGCTCTATTAGGCTCAAGTGCTTATTTGATCACACTGACTCAACTGCGCTCGCAACTTACACCCTACTCATCACACATTGAAACAGAAACACACCTATTTGCGTTATAGTAAGCTCACATAGAATAATTAAATAACAGCACACTTACTATGTCAGAAAATTCACAGTTTTCATCCGATTTATTAACCATAGAAGAAACCCTCACAATTCTCGAAGAATGCCTGAATCACAATAGCCATGGTACTCAACAACATATCCAAACACTGAAAACTTTTTACTCGCCTGTTTTTGATTTTGATTATTCAGAATCAGGTTCATTTTTCTATGCGGGTGTTAAGTCTCTCTGCCATCACACGATTGAACGATCTTCCACTGATCTAATTCTCTCGGGCGCCTTCAAACAAAGTTTGATCACTCTTGAAAAAGTCAGTCTATTAATTTTAGATCGCCAAAAAAACCAAAGCGCTCTAACCAATCAACTGTTGCAACTAGCGGCTGTTTGGCAACTCAACCAGACGCTGGATGTGCCGGACTTGATTCAGCAAGCGATAAGTAAAATGCGCTATGATGTCATGCAGACAAATACTCCATATTCGCCTGCCTAAACTATGACAAAATCTACAGACAAACTAGTAATCGTCATCAACAATGACAAAGTATTAGAATATTTTCGTAATCGCCAACTTCCTGAAAAACAATTAAATGATCTAAAGACCGTCGATCATAAGCTACAGCAAGGCTTCCACATTGCCGATGAATTTATCACTTCACCCAGTCCACAAGACAAAGCCATGTTTGTGGCTAATCTACTCATCAGTGCTTTGCATGATGATGACGAAGCTAAAATCAGTTTAAGTTGTGCGTATTTGGCCAATTATTATCCTGACCTCAAGCAAGTCAAAGCCAGCATTCACGAAGACCGATGCACCATTCAATTAATTAATGATCAAGTGTACATCGAGGAAAGCCAAATTAAATTTACTCCCAAAGATCAATTGATCTAAACCATGCTCACGCTATCTTTAACTAGCCAACGCATCTGTTACCCAGTTACCGATGTATTTTTAATCTTTTTGTCTATTTTTTGATCAAAAACTTCGCTGACCATACCGCCCTAGGCTTCAATTTCCAACAAATGTTGCTTTTTTGCAACACATAAACCTGACTTTTCAACAGAGCAGACTCTAAGCTCAACCCTAAAATCTAAAATTATGCTGTTGCTACTGGTAATACACCATCATGACACCGTACATATGATGTTGTCTTTATGAGACATTTATCACAATTTTTGTTGGCAAATGAACACTTTTATGTGGTAGGATTGCAACGCTTGGTTGGGTAAGCCTATTTTATTAGCTTCTTCAACCGCAAAACTCGAGTACATTTAATCAATCAATGAGAGGAGTCTCAATGAAAAAACTATTAGGTGGCGCATTAGCGCTTAGCCTTACTGCTACTTCTGCCTTCGCGGGTGGTGTATCTGGCGGTAACGCTAATTCAAACTGGACTATCTACGGATGGCAGAACTGGTCATATGAAATGGTCGATGATGACAACCGTGATTTTTCACGTATTAACAACAACGCGGCAAACATCGGTTTCGCTGCTTCTTTAGACACTGGCGTGTCTGACATGAAAGTCAACATGCAGTGTGAGCAGTTCACATTCCATAACCGTTTCAACGGCTTTAGTGATTTCTGTAACAGAAACTCTAAAATCAGCTTAAGCGGTAGCTGGGGTGAGTTCATGTTCGGTCAATGGTTGCTTCCATACAACGAAATGGTTGCTCAGTGGGTTGACCCATTCTACGATGCAGGTGCGGATTCGCACACTTCTATCATGGGTACAATCGGTGGCAACGGTAACTTCTACAATGGTAGTGGTTTCGGTGACAACAACTCATTCAACCGTCGTCAAGAAGAGATTGTTCAGTACTTCAGCCCTGACATGAACGGCTTCAAGTTCAGAATCGCAACCACCAACGCTAACCGCGACGGTGCGGGTGAAGACCAAACGGTTACTCTTAATGACGGTTCAACAACAGACCTAGACCCACGCATTTGGTCTATGGGTGTGTCTTATGACGTTACATTATCTTCAGGTGACACTTTATGGTTAGCCGCGACTCATGAAAGACATGACGAGTGGGCAGCGGTTGGTTTCGCTTGTGATGATTCTGACGACACAGCATACCGTCTAGCCGCTCGTTATGTTCATAACATGCCGAATGGTGCTTTCTTCAAGCTTGCCGGTATGTGGGAAACTCTTGAGTATGACTGGGACGAATGTGGTAACAGCCTTGCATCCAC
>CAYPHQ010000092.1:0-4385 GCA_964410595.1 uncultured Thiotrichales bacterium | reverse complement strand
TGTCAGCACTGATCTGTTGAGAGATGACGATCATTAAATCGATATCTGATTGCAGATGTAATTCAGCACGGCCATATCCCCCAACGGCAATCAAGGTCGCTTCGTTGTCTTGCAGATGTTGTGATTGCCAAACATGCCAAAGTAGATGGTCGATAGCTAATGCGTAACCATTAACGCAGGCACTGATATTTAAATGACTATTGAAGGCCTCTATAACTGCTTGACGCGTATTTTTAACTAAGGTTTTTAGATCGGAGATGTTTTTTAAAGACGTACGCCAATGAGAGTTATGCTGAGGCCACCATGATTGTTCAGTGATAAAGGTGGGGGCGGGTGTTAGCTTAGGCATCGATATTAAATGTTTCTTCAGGCCGACGCGTTAATACTTCGTAACTGTTATCAGTGACTAATAATGTGTGTTCCCATTGAGCCGATAGGCTGTGATCTTTAGTGACTACAGTCCATTTGTCAGGCAGTAATCGTACATGACGTTTGCCTGCATTAACCATGGGTTCGATAGTAAAGGTCATACCCGGCTCCAATACTTCACCACTATTGGGTGAGCCATAATGCAATACCTGAGGCTCTTCATGAAATTGTTTGCCAATACCATGTCCGCAGTATTCTCTCACCACGGAACAATGATTTTTTTCTACAAAAGTCTGGATTCGATGGCCAATATCTCCAAGGGTGACACCCGGCTTAATCGTTTCAATACCGATTTTCATGGCCGCATAAGTTAAATCCACTAAACGAGAGGCTTTTATAGTCGGTTTGCCTATGTGAAACATTTTGCTGGTATCACCATGAAACCCATCTTTGATGACAGTGATATCAATATTCACGATGTCATTATTCTTCAGTACTCTATCACCAGGAATTCCATGACATACTTGGTGATTGATAGAAGTACATACTGAGCGAGGAAAACCACGATAATTAAGCGGTGCAGGAATGGCTGACTGGGTATTCACGATGTAGTCATGACAAATATCATTAATCTCTTGAGTGGTGATGCCAGCCTGCACATGAGGTTCTATCATTTGCAGGACCTCTGACGCCAGTCGTCCTGCTACGCGCATTTTTTCTATTTCCTCGGGTGATTTTATGTGTATAGCCATATTGTCTGCATGCTTAGAGCTATTTAGCCTTGTAGATTGACTAAATTAGCAAGATTTTAGTGTCGAGTTTAGCTGAACAAACACCTTACACTGTGAAAGGCATGAATTTCAGTGTGTGAAGTCTATCAGAACCGGCATTTTAGGGGATAAAATTGTTGATTCAGTCAGATTATGGTATAAATCCGCCGCGCAAGACGCAAAAAAATAAATCACACGTATCTCGACACATTTAACGGGGTGCCGTATTGCAGATCAATACATCTGAATATGGTTGTTGAATGGGAGCTGCGGACGTTTAAAACCCTGACAAAGGAGCAACATATTATGACTGACGTTACTATGCGCCAGATGCTAGAAGCGGGTGTCCACTTTGGTCACCAAACTCGATACTGGAACCCTAAAATGGCCCCCTATATCTTTGGGGAGCGCAATAAAATACATATCATCAACCTTGAGAAGTCCCAGCCGATGTTTGGCGAGGCGCTTAATTATTTAGGTAAGATGGTTGCCAATGGTGGCAAGGTGTTATTCGTAGGCACCAAGCGTTCGGCACGTGAAGCAGTCAAAGCCAATGCTGAGAGCTGTGGTATGCCTTATGTGAACAACCGTTGGTTAGGCGGCATGCTGACTAATTTCCACACGGTGAAACAATCTATCAAGCGCTTGAAAGAACTCGAGGAGATGCTCGAAGGCAATGGTGCTGAGCGTCTAGGTAAGCGCGAAGTTTTGCAGATACGCCGTGAGGTAGAAAAACTTAACCGTAGTCTAGGTGGAATTAAGAATATGAATGTTCTCCCTGACGTTCTATTCATTATTGATGTTGGTTACGAAGAAATTGCGGTGAAAGAAGCAGTCAAGCTAGGTATTCCTGTGGTTGCTGTTGTGGATTCAAATAATTCATTACAGGGGGTTGATTATGTTATTCCTGGTAATGATGATGCTATTCGTGCCATTCAACTCTATACCTCGGAGGTTGCCAAGGAGATCACTCACGCGAAGGCGAGTTCACAAACTTTGACAGGCGATGAAAATGAGTTTGTCGAAGTGAAAGATGAGGCGGTTGAGGATAAAAAGACTAAACCAAAAGCCAAGGCGAAGCCAAAAGCTGCACCTAAAAAGAAAGCAATAAAAGCTGAGGATATTGAGGCGCCAGTTGAAGATGCTAAAGCGTCTACTGCTGATTCAGAGGACAAGCCTGCTGAGAGTTCAGAATAGTTTGACTCTTTGTTAGATACATAAGATAGACATACTAAAGATAGGTGAATTAAGAATGCAAATTACTGCCTCTATGGTTAAAGAACTGCGCGAGAGAACGGGTGCAGGAATGATGGAATGTAAGAAAGCCCTAACAGAAACTGATGGGGATATGGATGCTGCAATTGAATTGATGCGTAAATCAGGTCAGGCAAAAGCAGATAAAAAAGCGTCTAGAGTTGCAGCCGAAGGCACAGTCGTCATGATGATTAGTGATGACAACAAACATGGCGTCATCCTTGAAGTTAACTGTGAAACTGACTTTGTTGGCAAAGATGATAATTTCTTGAAGTTTAGTCAAGATGTGGCGACTGTGGCTCTGAGTCAATCACCTGCGGATGTTGATGCGCTTATGGGAATGAATTCAGGCTCAGATACACTTGAAGATGCACGTCAAGCGCTGGTCAGCAAGATTGGTGAAAATATACAAGTACGACGATTTGCACTAGTCAATTCACAAACGGGCGTGTTGGGTAAGTACTCGCATGGTAGTCGTATTGGGGTGATGGTGGAAATCGAAAATGGCTCTGATGAGCTAGGCAAAGATATCGCTATGCATATTGCAGCGAGTAAACCCGCTTGTATTGATGAAAATGATGTCTCGCCAGAGATGCTACAACAAGAAAAAGATATTTTCGCTGCACAAGCTGAAGCGAGTGGTAAGCCGCCGGAGATCATTGAAAAAATGGTACAAGGTCGTATTAAGAAATTCTTAGGTGAGATTACGTTGCTTGGTCAGCCATTTGTTAAAGATCCAGACAAATCAGTGCAAAAACTTTTGTCAGAACAGTCTGCAAAAGTTTTATCTTTTCATCGATTCGAAGTCGGAGAAGGTATTGAAAAGAAATCTGAAAACTTTGCCGAAGAGGTCATGGCACAAGTCAATCAGACAAGCTGAGCAAATTTATCAACGGGGACTTAAAAGTCCCCGTTTTTTTATGTTTACAATAGTTAAGGGTGAGATAATAACACTCATATACACCACATAAATAGGTTGCACGCATGGCTAATGATCTAAAATATAAACGTATTCTCCTTAAGTTGAGTGGAGAAGCGTTAATGGGGCAGTTCGACTATGGTATAGATCCTGCTGTTATTTCACGGGTCGCAAAAGAAATTGTTGAATTGATGGATATGCAGGTGCAGGTAGCTGTTGTGATTGGTGGCGGGAATATTTTCCGCGGAGCCGGATTGGCTGAGGCGGGTGTTGATCGAGTCACAGGCGATCAGATGGGCATGCTAGCGACAGTGATGAATTGTTTGGCTTTGCAAGATGCCATTGAGCGTCAAGGGAAATATTGCCGCGTTCTTTCGGCATTAAAAATAAATCAAGTGTGTGAAGATTATATTCGTCGCCGCGCTATTCGCCATTTAGAAAAGGGCCGAGTGGCAGTTTTTGCAGCAGGCACAGGCAATCCATATTTTACTACCGATTCTGCAGCGAGTTTGCGAGCTACTGAAATTAACGCTGACTTGATGTTGAAGGCGACTAAGGTGGATGGTGTATATACCGAAGATCCGATAAAAAATCCGCATGCTACACGTTATGATAAATTGACCTATGATCAAGTGTTACGAGATAAATTGAATGTTATGGATGCAACCGCTATCGTGATGTGTAGAGATAATAATATTCCTCTGCGAGTATTTAATATGTTTAATCCAGGCGACTTGAAACGAATTGCTTTAGGCGAAAACGTGGGCACGTCTGTTGTGAGTGAATAATATGATTGAAGAAATAAAAATTGATGCTGATTCGCGCATGAGTAAGAGTATCGAGTCATTAAAGACTGAGTTGACAAAAATTCGCACTGGGCGAGCAAATGTGAGTTTATTGGATCATGTGATGGTGGATTATTATGGCTCTGAAGTTCCGATTGCTCAGGCAGCTACTGTGACGGTGGAAGATGCCCGAACTATAGCTGTTTCACCATGGGAGAAGGCGCTCATACCGGTGATTGAAAAAGCTATTATGAGTTCAGATATGGGTTTGAATCCTGTCACCTCGGG
>CAYPHQ010000091.1:0-4424 GCA_964410595.1 uncultured Thiotrichales bacterium | reverse complement strand
TTACGCCGAACATTGACGCTAGGATCAGTAATGGCGCTAAAAAGTAACGCACGTTAATTAAAAATTTCTTCATAGGTACCTCCTAAGTAACCGATTTGAAGTTAAGAAAACAATCTTTTCTTACCCATAATCATAGCAAATCACCTTTGCTTTACCACTACTGTGAGCCTGTGTGCCACCTATTTGTCTTGTACATTTAAGTGACAATGTACTAAAATTGTTCGTGATTTATGGACAATCAGAGTACAAAACCTTAGACAAATACCTAACAAAGCGCTAAACCCCAGGCAAATATTAATGAATGAACCTAAACACCCCATACAAGTAGTTGCACGTCGAACAGGTTTGAACCCCGATGTGATACGTGCATGGGAAAGGCGTTACCAAGCAGTAATCCCCCAGCGAGCATCTAACGGTCGTCGACTGTATTCTGATACAGATGTAGAGAAACTCACACTCCTACGGCGTGCAACTTCTGCCGGCCGCCGCATTGGTGATATCGCGGGTGAATCCAGTGATGACTTGTATTCTCTCATAGAAACTGACGAGTTAGCCGCAGCAAAGGCGCGCATCATCCCCAGCACACGCCCTAGTACAGGTTCTGTCATGGAACATTTTGAAGAATGTTTAGATGCCATTACTGCCATGAATTCTAGCCACCTCAAATCGTGTTTGATCAAGGCGGATAAAGCATTGGGTATTCCATTTTTATTAGAAGACTTACTGCGACCATTGATATCGCACGTACGCGATGAATGTCGCCGTGGCAACATGCGTCAATGTCATGAACGTGTAGCCACAGCGACAGTCCGCTCTTATATGTACAACTTGGCCACCTCAGAAAATAGTACGGAATCACACCATAACTTAATCGTCAGCACTCCCGTAGGACAACATTATGATCTGATCGCACTGCGTATGGCTGTAGCAGCAAACTTCTATGGCTGGAACGCGATATATCTCGGTACAGATTTAGCCCCTGAAGAAATTGCTTATGCCTGCAAACAAACTCAGTCTTACACGATCGCGCTGGGTATAGCTTCGCCGGCAGATGATCCACACTTAGCGAACGCATTACGCGAATTAAAAATTAAAGTTGGCTCCAATGTGAGTTTACTTGTAGGCGGCAACGCGGTTACAGGTTACACTGAGGTTCTGCAAGAGATCGACGCGATCAGTGTGCAAACTATGGGGGAACTGCGCATGGAATTAGATCGCTTGAAACGACTCTCACCTTACAATTGATAAACTCTACTCCATAAACAATATAAAAAAACTTAGCACTCCAGATACAATTAAAAACAATAAAAGACTATGACTAGACCATCCAGCTTTAATAAAGAGGAATTATTAGCATGTGGCAACGGGAAAATGTTTGGGCCCGGCAACGCGCAACTACCGACGCCCAATATGTTAATGATGGATCGCATCACACTGATCAACAGTGATGGGGGCGAATATGGCAAAGGCAAAATGATTGCTGAGCTGGACATTACTCCTGACCTCTGGTTTTTTAATTGCCATTTTCCTGACGATCCAGTGATGCCAGGTTGTTTGGGACTGGATGCTATGTGGCAACTGGTCGGTTTCTTTCTAGCCTGGAGTGATAACCCAGGACGCGGTCGTGCTTTAGGTGTCGGTGAAGTAAAGTTCACCGGACAAGTTTTACCCACTGCTAGCAAAGTGCGCTATGAAATTGATATGAAAAGACTCATTACTCGCAAATTAGTATTAGGTATCGGCGATGGAGTGATGTATGTGGATGATCGTGAAATCTACAATGCTAAAGATTTACGCGTTGGCCTATTTACCTCAACTGATAACTTTTAAAATCTAAATACATACACAAAATAACTAACAGCGAATTTACTCACTGCCAGTTGCCAAACTTCTATCTACCAACTCAAACACATCACGTGACAATGATGCGCTGGATTTAATTTGGTGTAAGGAAGCCTGCATTAGTGCCTGACGTTTCACATCATACTTTTTCCAATCAATTAATGGCTTAACTAAACGTGATGCAACTTGCGGGTTAATCGCATCCAACTGAATGACTTGCTCAGTCAGGAATGCATAACCGCTTCCATCTTTGGCATGAAAAGCTGTCGGATTACCCATAGTAAATCCACCTATCAAAGCCCTGACCTTATTTGGGTTCTTGATCGAAAAACACTCATGGTTAAGTAAATCTGTGACGGTGTTCAACACATGACTTCGGCGTGAACGAGATTGTAACGAGAACCATTTATCCATCACTAAAGCATCTTGTCTCCAACGGCGACCAAAATTTTCGACCAATTCCTCGCGCAACGGTAATTCGCTGTCATTTATCGCTTCGAGTGCTGACATCATATCTGTCATGTTGTCGGCTTGTTGATACTGAGTTTTCGCTAATTCAGCATACTCTGGCTTATCAAGACTATTCAAATAACTCAGACTCACCGCTGACAGACGTCGTTGGCCCATGTGTTCAGCAGTATATTGATATCCATCACTGACACGATTTTCATGATATAGAGCCAATAACTGAGTTTCCAAACCGGCCGCAATTTGTTTGATTAAATGTTGCCTCACTTGATAGATCACATCCACTTCCACTGGCTGCATAAATTCCGCCAAGTAAGACTCACTGGGCATCACCAACATCTCAGCAATAAAAGCGGCATCTAGGCTTGTATCATTGAGGTTCACCTGTAATGCTTGAATATAAGCATCAGCATTCGCCAGCGGCTTGCCCGTCAGTTGATCCACCACCGCATTTAACATCCACTCAGTTGCAAAACGTTGACCTGCATCCCAGCGATTGAAGGGATCTTGTTCATGCGCCATTAAAAAAGCTGTGTCTTCAAAACTATAATCATATTCCAACTTCACCGGTGCGGAGAAATTTTGCAAAAATGATGGCACTGGTAGACTTCGGATATTTTCAAATACAAAGCTTTGAGTCTCCTCAGAAAGAGTCAACATCATGCAATCATCAATTGCCTGTGTGCCACCTTTCAGGCACAGCTTCATCGCTTGTCCCTGAGCATCAAACAGGGCAATCGATACTGGAATTAAATATGGCTTAGGATGTGGTTGTTGAGCATGCGATGGAATCTGTTGAGTGATGTTAACTTCAAACTCATGACTGTCTTGATGCCATTGGGTTTCCACGCTTAGAGTTGGCGTGCCACTTTGCGAATACCAATTCAAAAAATTACCCAATTCATATTGATTAGCCTCTGCCATGGCGGTGGCAAAATCCTCAGTCGTCACTGCTTGGCCATCATGCTTTTCAAAATAACGTGCAAGACCTTTTTTGAAACCCTCTACGCCAAATAGGGTTTGATACATGCGTACCACTTCAGCGCCTTTTTCATACACTGTGAGTGTATAAAAGTTATTAATTTCCACATAAGAGGCGGGGCGAATCGGATGCGTCATCGGGCCCGCATCTTCGGCAAATTGATAGGCACGCAAATAGCGCACATCTTGTATGCGCTTAACCGAGCGCGAAGTTACATCAGAAGTAAACTCTTGATCTCGAAACACGGTCAAACCTTCTTTTAAACTGAGTTGGAACCAATCGCGACAGGTAACGCGATTTCCTGTCCAGTTATGAAAATACTCATGCGCAATAACGGCTTCTACCGTCATGTAATCTGCATCCGTAGCGGTAGCCGGACTAGCCAAGACACACTTAGAGTTGAATACATTTAAACCCTTATTCTCCATCGCTCCCATATTGAAATCGTCCACCGCTACAATCATGTATGCATCTAAGTCATATTCCAGCCCATAAGTTTGCTCATCCCACTGCATAGCTTTTTGCAAAGAGGCAATTGCATGATCACATTTATCCGCATTATGCGCTTCGGTGTAGATCTCAATACTCACTTCACGCCCACTGACAGTGGTGTAAGCACTCTTACAACAACTCAAATCTCCCGCCACCAGAGCGAACAAATAACAAGGTTTAGGAAAAGGATCATGCCATTCAACAAAATGACGGCCATTATCTAATTCACCGTACTCCCCACGATTGCCATTAGACAACAACACCGGTAAGGTCATTTTATCTCCCTCTATCCGGACTGAAAAAATCGCCATAACATCTGGACGATCTAAGAAATAAGTAATCTTGCGGAAACCTTCTGCTTCACATTGTGTGCAGTAATTTCCGGAAGATAAATATAATCCTTCCAAAGCCGTATTTTTTGCTGGGTCTATTTGCACACGAGTGGATAATTCAAATTCCTGCGGTGTCGCTGGTATGCGCAAGCTGTCTTTATCTAGAACATACTCATGCTGCGCTAAGTCTCGACCATCAATACTTATTGCTTGTAACTCTAATGACTCACCATTCAGCTCAAGATCTACTGACGTTTGCTCATTGTCACCGTGAAATTCTGGATTCACACGCATTTGGAGTGTTGCGT
>CAYPHQ010000090.1:0-4458 GCA_964410595.1 uncultured Thiotrichales bacterium | reverse complement strand
AAAATTCATGATCAAATTAAACGCGAGCCTTGATAGAAACGCAAGCATGTCACATACAGAAAACAAGCTATTTTGAAGAAAAACTCACAGGCATAAAAAAAGCCCCATATTGGTGGCTTAATGAGAGCTAATGAAAAAACTATGAAGTAAAAATCATTAACAACTCGAGTACGCTTTTAATAAGCGAGTATTTATATCAAGATGGTGATTAGAACCATTGAACAATACTAAAGGCCCACATATCAACATCATTACCCTGTGCCGCAGCAGTTGCATTAATTCCGAAGTCATAATTCGAATTTGCTTCATTATTAATGTCTGAGTATGTCAATCTCAACTCAGTGCCTGCAGGCATGGTATAAAACAAGCCTAAATTAAATACAGTTGCATCAGTATCTTTATCAGTCGTGCAAGTATCACAATTGATGGAAATAAAATCACTCTTTGTTCTGATCAAGCCAAGCAGCTAGGTGCTTAGCGAATGATAGCTGGACTATAAAAGCTAAGATAATTTTATTTATCCACCTTTAGCACTGCCAGAAAAGCGGACTGAGGAACTTCTACACTGCCAATTTGCTTCATGCGCTTTTTGCCCTCTTTCTGCTTTTCTAATAATTTTCTCTTACGAGTAATATCCCCACCATAACATTTGGCTGTAACATTTTTCCGTAAAGCTTTAATAGTCGTTCTAGCAATGATTTGATTACCGATGGCTGCTTGCACTGCCACATCGTACATCTGA
This sequence comes from uncultured Thiotrichales bacterium, assembly GCA_964410595.1. Taxonomy (GTDB): domain Bacteria; phylum Pseudomonadota; class Gammaproteobacteria; order UBA4575; family UBA4575; genus UBA1858. Next base: position 3,716 of record CAYPHQ010000090.1, on the reverse strand, counting down.
CGTGGAATAAGATTTTTCAATTTCACCGCGAGTGAATTTCCGTAAGTTCGCGAATGATCTGAGTGGACAATGACAGAGAGTGCATCAACACGTTCACCATTAATTAATATGTCTAGTTTAACTAACGAAGATGGTTCAAAGTGTGAGTGCTGATAGTCAAATGAGGCATACCCACGACTCACGGATTTTAGTCGATCAAAAAAGTCTAGCACTACCTCATTCAGTGGTAATTCGAATGTAAGTGCCACCTGATTACCATGATAAACAAGATTCTTCTGCACCCCACGTTTTTCTATGCACAACGTAATTACATTGCCTACGTAATCATGCGGCACCAAAATATTAGCTTTGATCACCGGCTCGTGTATGGAATCAACTTTATTTGTTGCAGGCAACTCAGCAGGATTATGAATTTCAATAATCTCACCATTAGTAAGGTGGATTTGATAAACCACTGTAGGTGCAGTCGTAATTAAATCCAAATCATATTCGCGCTCTAAGCGCTCTTGGATAATTTCCATATGCAGCATTCCCAAAAATCCACAGCGAAAACCAAAGCCTAAAGCTTGAGAAGTCTCTGGCTCAAAAGAAAAGGAAGCATCATTGAGTTTCAATTTATCTAATGCATCACGAAAATTCTCATAATCATCTGAATTAACAGGAAAGATACCTGCGAATACATTCGGATTAACTTCTTGAAAACCCGCTAAGGGTTGTTCAGCGACTTGATCAACTGAAGTCAGCGTATCACCCACCTTAGCACTTGATATATCTTTTATTCCACAGATTAAAAACCCGACTTGTCCCGTTTCTAATTGTTTAGTTTCTTCACGTTTAGGCGTGAAAACTCCCAATTTTTCAACTTGATAATTGTGACCAGATGACATCGACATGATTTTTTGCTTGGGCTTAATAGAGCCTTCAAATATTCTAACCAAGGTAATCACACCTACATAACTGTCAAACCATGAATCGATAATAAGTGCTCTCAATGGCCCATCTGGATCGCCTTTAGGCTGAGGAATGTATTGAACTAATGCTTCTAATACTTCTACTACACCTTGTCCTGTCTTTGCACTAACTAACAATGGATCAGTGGCATCTATACCTATTACCTCTTCAATTTCATTGGCAACGCGATCGGGATCGGCAGCTGGCAAATCAATCTTATTAAGAACAGGTAAGACCTCGAGCCCTAATTCAACTGCTGTATAACAATTAGCCACACTCTGTGCCTCAACCCCTTGTGACGCATCAACGATTAATAATGCGCCCTCACAGGCAGCAAGTGATCTTGAAACCTCGTAGGAGAAATCCACGTGCCCCGGAGTATCAATGAAATTCAATTGATAGGTATTTCCATCTTGGGCCTTATAAGGCAAAGAAACTGCTTGAGCTTTAATCGTAATACCGCGCTCTTGTTCCAATTCCATGGAGTCGAGTACTTGTGCCTTCATTTCACGTTCACTGAGACCACCACAATGCTGAATAAATCTATCTGCCAGAGTCGACTTACCATGATCAATATGGGCAATAATGGAGAAATTTCTGATGTATTTCATTGAGATTATTCAAAAGACGCTAATAATATAGCGGAAACAATAAAGCGAGTGTGTACTCGCTTTATACCTGACCATAATTATGCGTGAAGATTAAACGAACTACTACTTTTGTTCACTCTCAGAGGGTATTTGCATAGCAAGAAACTGTGGACCTTGTGGTCTTTGAACCAAGACAGAAACATATTTTCCAGCCGGCAAGTCTTTCGCTAATTTCTTCAGGTTTTGTATCGTGTCAACTTTTTCACCGTCGATCATTTGAAGTATGTCATTTTTACGAATTCCGGCTGCTGATGCTGGGCCTTCATGCACTTCCAGCACACGCAAACCATACGATAATTCTGTTTTCTCTCTATCATCTTCATCCAGCTCTTGCAATTTCATGCCCAACACACCATTTTTCTGTTTTTGTGTCTTGGATTGTTGTTGCTCACGCTCGTTGTCTGGTAATTGACCAATCATAACACTCAGTTTTTTAATTTTTCCATTTCGCATAACCTCAACTGAGACTTTTTCACCCACTTTAACGCGACCGACAATGGGTGGCAAAGAGGCAGAACTGGTGATTTCTTGACCATTAAATTTTAGTATAACGTCACCGACTTTAATTTTTGCATCTATAGCTGGACTGCCATCAATAATCTTAGCCACCAGAGCACCACTGGGTTTTTCCATACCAAAAGACTCTGCAAGTTCTCGTGTGACCTCTTGAATGTATACACCTAGCCAACCACGTGAAACATATCCAGTCGATTTAATTTGTTCAACAACATCCATAGCTACTTCCACCGGAATTGCAAATGAGAGCCCCATGAAGCCACCCGTACGACTGTAAATCTGCGAGTTAATGCCAACCACTTCACCACTCATATTGAAGAGAGGTCCACCAGAGTTACCGGGGTTGATTGCAACATCAGTTTGAATAAAAGGCACATAATTCTCATTTGGAAGGCTTCGTCCTTTGGCACTCACAATGCCAGAAGTTACAGAATGATCGAAGCCAAATGGAGAGCCTATAGCTAATACCCATTGCCCGACTTCTAACTCATTGGCTGAACCAAATTTCACTGTAGGTAGATTATCAGCATCTATTTTCAGCAATGCGATATCGCTTCTTGGATCACTGCCAATAAGCGCAGCAACATACTCACGTCGATCACTCATCTTAACGATAATTTCATCCGCTTCCTTGACCACATGATGATTAGTCACAACATAACCATCAGTTGAAATAATAAAACCAGATCCCAGCGATTTAGAATTGTAATAATCCTCATGCTGTGGACTTTGTTCGTCTAAAAATTTCTCAAAAAAATCATTGAATGGACTACCCTCAGGAAACTCAGGGAGTTGGACGTTAGGTGGAATCTTCGGATGTGTTGTCTGCTGTTTGCTTGTACTAATGTTAACAACTGCAGCAGAATGCGCCTTAACAAGGCCTGTGAAATCTGGCAGCGTTATATCTGCGTGAACTGGAAAAAATACTACCAACAGCACCCACAAAAACATTAAGTTATATTTTTTATTGAACAAATTCATTCCCCTAAGGTATTTATTATATGTGTCGCTTATAACTTTACTGAAGCCCCAATCATTTCAACTGTCTTGCTTGGCACTTCACCTAATACGGTAACCTTGTAACGATCATTACTGCGTGTGTATACATTCATTGCACCACGCCCCATCAGCATAGGCTTCAAATTGACTTCATGCTCTAGTTCAGAAATGAAAATTGATACATTCGCAATACTGTCACTCAGAACAATATGCCGTACAGGTGATTGTTTTAGGGTCATCGCACGCTGGCTCGCGCTCTCTACAACAAACCCTTCAGGCAATATCGTATCGTCTATTATTTGCATCAGATCTCGGTAATCTATAGGTTTAAACTTACTAATAAAAGACCTTTTGGATTTATATTGAGTAGTGTCATATACAGAATCAAAACTCACAGTTTTTATATCATCTAGGTATTCTAATTGAGTAAACATCACATCTTCTAGCACTTGTTTTTTATTTTCATCCCAAATCATAGATCTCAACAACATCCCCGTACTTGGCTGAATACAAAGCTCATGAGCATAGCGATAGCTATCAGACGGTTCTATCTTTAAAACTTGACAAGTTTTACCAGCAACTTGTTCAAATTTATTAGAA
>CAYPHQ010000089.1:0-4492 GCA_964410595.1 uncultured Thiotrichales bacterium | reverse complement strand
CCCTCTGCAAACTTGAATGATGTGGTTGAGAACATTCTATCGCTTACAGATTTTAATACAATTTATATTGCAGATTTAGACGCAATTACATTGCAATCATATGCACCAACTATTTGGCAAAATTTGAGTAACAATTTCCCACATATTGAGTTTTGGCTAGACGTTGGTCTTCATTGCCACCATTGGTTGACAGATTTTGAGCATATTGAAAATATTCGCCCAGTGATTGGAACTGAAGCGTTTGATGATAGCGACCAAGTACAGACACTGTTGAAAAAATTATCTTCTAAACAAGCAATACTCTCTTTAGATTACAAAAAAAACCAATTATTAGGATGTAAAGACTTAATCAACAAAATCAAAGACTGGCCAACTGATGTTATATGCCTATCTATTGATCAAGTAGGCAAACAGTCGCAGGCAGATACATCAATCTATAAACAAATACGTCAACATATCTCTTCGTCATGTCACATACATTGGGGAGGTGGTATGCGTAATCAGGAGGATATAGAACATGCAAAAACACTTGGAATTAATGGAGTTTTAATCGCTACTGCACTACATAATCAACAAATCTCTAAAGCTGAGCTTGATTTACTTATGCTTGACAACTTTTAAGTTTTGAGGTGATGAAACAAGAAAGTTTCTCAACATCGACTGACCCAATTTTTGATTACTAAAGTGCTTCAACAAACTATCCCCAGTTCGGTTTTGAAATTCTTCTAAACTTGGGCCACGATAAACACAATAAGACTGGGTAGTCTCATAAGTTTGCAGTTCTTCTAAACCAGGCAGGTAATCGATTAACTGCTCCCAAATAAAAATATTAATCAGCTCAGTACTTGAACGCCAACCTAGGTCGGCATGCACATAATTGAGATTTTGATGATCCAGATATTTTATGACACGGTGCTTAACCACTGACTTCAAATAACCATAATCGATAACAAAACCAGTCAAAGGGTCGATGCTACCTCGTACTTTCACATTTAACGTGTAACGACCTCCATGAAGATTTTCGCACTTACCTGGATGGTCGGTAATGAAATGTGCAGAATCAAATACTAATTCCTTACTGACGACCGCTTCCTCTGTATCTGCAAAATAACGATCACAAACACAAGGGATTTGTTTAAGTTCAGGCTCAATGACACGAAGTAAGCGCTGAGCATCTTGAATAGACACAGTGCGATATAAAATTTCATCTTGAGCATCGAGGCTATCCAACTGCATCCAACGAATTTGGTAATCATCTCTTAATTGTTTAATAAGTTTTTCAATCACTGGTGTTTGTGGCAAACGCAGATATACATAGCTATTTAAATACTCACCACATTGCGCAACCAACACCGCTACAAATAGTTCTGATAAGGTATATTGTTGTGCGCTGGGGAACTTATGTTCGTAAACAACAGGAACTTTGAGTTTGTTTTCTGCGAGCACGCGATGACTGCTTGATGAATATATATAATCTTGACGATATTGAATTCCAAAGACATTTAACTCTCTGGCATACCATAACAATTCATCTAATCGACGAATATCACTATGCAATGTCCAATATTCTTGTTCCAACGTAAACGACTGTGTCAACAATAAGGCTTGCATGATGGTATTAGCACGCTGACCGGCAATCTCACTCGGCAGAGCGTAATGCTGAACATCATCCATACAGTTCACGTCAGATTCGTTGACTAACAAATCTAGAGAACAATGATGCTTAATGGCATATTCCTGTAGAGTCAAACCACAACATTCAGCCAAGTGCTCATTAGTGACAGATGCGAGCTCTGCTTTACATTCAAGACATTTCATTTTGAAAAAGATTATCACTCATAAAAAATCCATAATAAGTTCATTATAAGCCAATATGTATGTACTTGTTGCAAAGTCTAGACATATCTCATGCAAATATTCCCTGCCAACACACCAAAGATAAAATTCAAACAAAAAAAAGCCCCGGATAACCAGGGCTTCTTTGTACAACTATAAAGACTTGGCTTAGAAACCTTTGAATGGGTGCTCTGCTGTATCTTTTTGTGCAACAACTGTAGCAGCCTTTGGCTCGTCTTTGATAGCGCGTGCAATAGACTCTTTAACTGCTTTGTAGTTGTTTTCGTAGATTGCTTCATCACTCTTAGCTTCCCAGTGAATGAATACACCTACACAGATGAAGATATCATCAGCTTCGTCAGCTGGGATAGTACCGTCTTCAACACTATCAGCAACTGCTTTAGCAACAGCAGCCTGGGCTGGGCCAAACATTTGAACTGCTTGAGTAGCACCTTTGATAGTCACTTTATTGAACATCATAGTGTTAGGCTTACAAGGAAGGTTTGGTGCTACAACCGCTAACAAAGTAGAGAAACCATCTTTGTTATTGACTAAACCGTTACAGAATGCTGTCTCAACTGCTGAACCACGTGGGCCCATTAATAAGTCGATGTGAGCGATTTCTGCCATAGTGCCAGATGGATCATTATCATTAACTAATGATTCACCTACCATTACTCGATTGACTACTGCCATTTTATTCTCCTAAAATTTTTGCTTGTTAACAAACAACGATAAATAAATTATGGGGATTTTCTTATGAGACTACTAGTAAGTACTCAAGAAGTAGAATGTCCCTTATTTCTTATCTGCTCAAGTTGGGCAACGAATAACGTTGCAACAGTAATATCTGCTGTCGTTCCGGGATTGATAGCATTGGACTTTAACTCTTTATCCAGCGCTAACAATTCACCCTCAACAAGTTGAGGATCATCCGAGGCTAATACCTGCTCAGTAAGAGGCGCAATCATATCACTAATTTGTTGTGCTTTTAATAGACCTTGCTTACGAATTATCAATGTATCTGGCTCACGCACCCATTGACTTAAAAAAACTGCAGTTGCTGCCCATCGCGGTTGTTGCCATTTTTGAATATATTGCCAATAAATGGGCAAATTATGATCATATATTTCCTTGTAATTTGTATGGTATTGGTAGGCTATCCGATCATAAGGTGCAGAAACATTCATTGCCTCCATGAGAGTGATTGTTGGAATATCATTGACATCATGATCTGCAACCTTACCCATTCCCCCAGGTGTGGCAATTTGTATCGCTTGATAAGCATCGACGGCGTCTTGGACAGTTAAGTTTTCTAGTACTTCAGCCGTAAGATTCTCCAGTGACAGTGGGGGAGTTAACCCATCTTGGCATTGTGAGACTAGGCCTTGAATAATCGGTGACACTAATAGAATTATACCTAGATTAGTATTATCCCCCACCGCTTGACGAGTCCGTGTTACAGCTTGCAATACGCGCTGACCTACCGTCTGATTGGAGGGATCAAACAGGGCTGAACTAGAAGCCATGGCACTATCAATAAACTGTTGCAAAGTCATGCCATGACCATCACCATGCACACCCACATTTCCGGGCTTGAGTGATTGCAGCTCAAGTAAACAACTGTTTACGTAGGCTTCTCGGTAATTATCAATGAAATTCATCAGGAAGCGTTAATAAGACCACTATGCAATAAGAAATGGTCGACAATAGCATCTACTATATTATTCTCTGTAGTAGCTTGAAGTCCTTTCCAAGCCGGCACACTATTGATTTCTGTCACCCAGAACTTTCCATATTTATCTTGCATTAAATCGACACCGGCATAATCCATTTTCAGCGCATTCGCTGCATCAACCGCTAGTTTGAGGATTTTATCATCCAATGCTACTGGCTCGACTTTGCCACCTTGGGCAACATTGGTAATCCAGCTCTCACCCGTTCGCTTCATACTCGATATCACTTTTCCTCCCACGACAAAGACGCGGAAGTCGACACCTACCTCATAGCCAGCATCAATAAATTCTTGCAGGTAGATAACCCCATGCATTTCAGAGATATCCATCCACTGCTGATGACTGCTTATGCGTTGCAACCCTTTACCCTGAGAACCAAATACTGGTTTGAGCACGAATTCTTTACCCGCTTGAATACCCTCACGTAATCTCTTATATATATAATGTAAGTTACTGCTATATATAGTATTAGGAGTACTTATTTTGTGTTTTTTTAGTAGAAATGAAGTCATGCCTTTATCGACACTTCGCTCAATACATTGCACGTTATTCATGACCGTGATGCCAAGAGCTTCTAAGCCATGCAGTACATCCAGATAGTAAACTACCTCCTCTAGACTACCTCCAGGCACTCCGCGCACAAATACCGCATCTGGCAGATCATCAAACCCTGGTAAGTGAATTGTGGCGTCACTATCAGTGATTTCAAAGTGACAGTCCTGCAGACGCACAAACTCAGCTTGAAAACCCTTGGCGCTCAAATTATTCTTCAGCTGCTGCCCATGCCAACCCGGATCGTCAGTAATTATCGCAATCATTTCAGTCTCGCCAATAGAAATTAGCCGCCAAAAGATTCTTTTAATAGATCTAGATTCACCTCACCACCAAAGTATGTCCGGCCACTTTCAACTGCGGTTACA
>CAYPHQ010000088.1:0-4828 GCA_964410595.1 uncultured Thiotrichales bacterium | reverse complement strand
TCTTCAGGAATTCCTGCAAGATCTCGAATCCTAGGAAGTGACGGAGGTAGGGATATAACTTTCGTTGACTTCCATCTGGTCATACGAAAAAAAAGCTGCTTAATAATTGTTTGGCCAACCTTTGAGCTGTTGTTCACGATTCCCTTTTCTGGAGTTTGAAAAGGGCACTTTTTTAAGATCTAGTCTTGGTAATCCTTCTTTATCATAGTAAGAAAAACGTGGACCGTAATCATTATTTGCTTCTGCAGCAGGAGTACTCCCGGAAATCAAAGACCTCAATTGTTCGAAAGACGCAATGACAATTTCAGGATCCCCATCTACCATATTGCAAGGATCAATTTCGAAATAGCCCATATCAACATGATGATTACGTACGATAATTGGAGGGTTCCGAGAGCGAAGCATATCTACAACGTCAGCAATCTTTAAGCTGGTACGGCTTGAATCGATTGAAACTCTTAGTCTCGTTATTGGATTTCCTGTCGGATCAGGAGATTCTTCACAAATTAGCTCAGGAAAAGAACTTAATCCAATCTTGATTTTAAGAAGCCGATCGTACTCAATCTTTTGAATATCTCTATGATTAGTGCTTTGCCATCTTTCAAGTGCTGCAATCACCCCAACAATGCTCTCTTTACCCACCTTCATTGCCCGACCTAGACCACTAGTTTGATGCATATACGCAGATCTAATCAAACATTCATTTCCAGCTAGAATACCGGATGTGGGTCCACCAAGAAATTTATGACCAGAATAAATGACGATACTTGCACCCAAGTCAATGAATGTACGAAGATCATACTCTGAAGCAGCATCTACAATTACTGGGACATTTTTCTCACGACACAATCCAATAAATTGCTCAATATCTATCAACCCTGACTGAACTGTGTGATGACTGACGACCCAGATAGCAGCACATGTTGATGGATTGATTGCATTATTTAGTTGGTACAAATTTGACAAATTAGATGAACCAACCTCTACGGGGCAAGCCCCAGTAATGCGAATTTTCTGAGTAATATTAGAGCCGTAACTCACAGCATGGCCTTTTTGTATAACAACTTCGGATTTTTCAACATTTGATATATCCGGTAATTCTTCGGCCAAACCAAGATTAGTTCCTGTCATTGCTGCTGCAATACTAATGCAGATACCCGATGCCGTACATGCGGTGACACAACCAGCTTGCGATCCTGTTATCTCAGAAATACATCGGGATGCTTTTGCTTGTAAGGCATCCATGTCAATAAACACCTCACAACACTGGTTCATTGCATCAACTACTGAACCATTAATAATCGATGCACCAATTGAAGTCATAGTACCAGAGAGATTAATAACTCTATTTTTTTGAAGCCATTTACCAATTTCATTCGAATTTTGCATAGCAAATCCTGTCAATTTCAAAACTTTTCTTGCTTTATTCTGGAGAGAAATTCATTAAGTCTTTGATTATCATTCGAATGGAAGGTTTCATGAGGATTTCTATCTGTTACTATAAAGCCGCCATCCATGAAAACAATTCTATCACTAACGTCTTTAGCAAATGACATTTCATGTGTTACCAAAATCATTGTCATACCGTCTTCAGCAAGTTTTTTAACTGCATCTAAAACCTCTTGAATCAATTCAGGATCCAAGGCCGACGTAATCTCATCAAGAAGCAATAGTTTTGGATCCATAGCAACTGCACGCGCTATTCCCACACGCTGTTGTTGCCCTCCAGACAGCTGCGATGGCAAACTTTTAAATTTATCAGACAACCCAACTCTTTCAAGCCAACCAGAAGCAATTTGAGTTGCTTCAGATTTTGATAGTTTTCTAACTTTTCTTAAACCAAGCATTACATTTTCTAACGCAGTTAGATGAGGGAAAAGATAAAATAACTGAAAAACCATGCCGATGTCAGATCTAATTGAAGATAATTGTTTATCATTCCTTTTTTTCCTGGTTGTTTCATCACTTGATGTATATCCAATTTCCGTATTTTCAATCTGAATACTTCCTTCGTCATACTCCGTCAACATATTTATACAACGAAGTAAAGTTGTTTTCCCACTGCCAGAAGGTCCAATTATCGAAACTACTTCTCCTTTAGAGACACTCAAATTTATATCATTCAAAACAATATTTTTCCCGAAAGATTTCTTTACACTCTTTATTTTTAGTAGATTTGATTCCATCTTCATTAATTAAAGCGATATTTAGATTCTAATTTTCTTGAAGTAGCTGAGAGCGAATAATTAATCAACACATAAATGATCAGTCCTACAATATACACAGGCATCGGTTCATATGTTCTACCAATCACTTTCTGCATTGCTAACATTAAATCGACAACTCCAATCAGAGACACCAATGCACTTCCTTTGGCAGTGTCCGCAACTGAATTTATCCATGGTGGTAAAAACCTCCGGATCGCAAGTGGAAAAATTACGAAAATAAGACGCCTTTTGAAATCTAAACCAATAGATTTTGCAGCTTCCATTTGACCGAAATGTATTGATTCGATAGCACCGCGAGTATTTTCTATGACATGGGATGTTTTAAATATTGTCAAAGCAACAACTGCTGCAACAAAATTGTCCAGATTTAAGCCGATAGCTGGAAAGCCGTAATAAACAAAGAAAATGAGAACTAAAACCGGAATTCCTCTGACAAAATCGGTAAAAATTCGTATAATATATTTTATATATTTGGATCCATAAGTAATGAAAACACCTAAAATCACACCTATTACCGTAGCAAAAAAAACTACCAGTAGAGTGACTTGAATTGTAACTGAAAGTCCCTCGATAAGATGGGGAATTGAACTTATTGCTTCTTCCATTTCAAACATCTACTCTATATTTTTTTTCAAGCTGCCTCAAAAGTACCAAAATCACAAACCCTACACCCAAATACATTGGTGTGATGACTGCATATACTTCAATAACTCTAAAGGTGTTAAAATTAATCCACTGAGCTCCATACATTAATTCAGGAACGGCAATAACAGAAGCAAGTGATGTATCTTTAAACAACGATATGTAAGTGTTACTCATAGATGGCAACGCTATTCTAAACATTGTTGGTATTCTTACGTAAATTAGTCGTTGTAGATAATTCAATCCAATTGCTTTAGCCGCGTCAATCAGTCCCTGTTCAACGGCACTCAAACCCGACCGAAAGACTTCTATTAAATATGCACTCGCGTAAATTGAAAGCGTTATAACAAACGATGTTGTAGACGAATATTCGAACCCTCCGATGCTTGGAATACCGTAAAAAACTAAATATATTAATAACAATAAAGGCGAATTTCGAATTAGTTCTACATAAATTCCAATAAATAATTTATATTTTCTCCCGAAATCGATGTATATAATAGCAAGCATTAAACCAATAATTGCACCAATAACAATTGAGATTAATGCCAATTCTAAACTTAAAAGAAGACCATTGATTAATCTATCAAAATGTTTCCAGATATAAGAAAAGTTAAAATGGTAATCTGTCATATTTTTGAACCTTCTGGGATAGCAAATATGTATCCCAGAAGAATTTTGCGTTTAAATTGGTGGGAATCCCGCTTTTCGATTTGGAATCTCTTCTGCGAAAAAATCGAAAAATGCTTTGTCATAAATTTCGTTTCTATGGCCGTAAATTGCAACATTGAACACGGTATTCACATATGTCAGCCAGTTAGGATCACCTTGCTTAACAGCTGCACCGTACAACATTGAAAACCATCTATGTCCACTATCTTCATATCGTTCTGGTCGCCTTTTTTTCAACCATCTGGTTGTTGACAAATCAACTGCAGCCGCATCAACTCGGCCACTATCTAATGCTTGAATTACATTTGCTTGTGTATCAAGCATTAAAACTTTTGCTTTTGGTAATTGCTTGTGAACTGCTTCTTCTGCATCAACATTTTGCAGTATTGAAACTTTTGCATCAGATCCAGCTGCTAAGAGTTTTTCATATTTATTTTTTTCTCCGTCGGGTCTAGTAAGGAAACTTATTGACTCTACATAGTAAGGTCTTGAGAAAGCTACTAGTTGTGCTCTCCCTTCGTTTATTGTCATAAACTGGATTACAATGTCGCACTTACCAGTATTAATATTTGGTATTCTTGCTGCTGGATCTTGCTGTACAAATTCAACTGCCTCAGGATCATCAAAAAGTCCCTTAGCTAGGATTCTTGCCATAGCTATGTCCATCCCAACTAACCTCCCGTTCTCATCTTCAAAATGCCACGGAGCATTTGTGCTCCCCGTGCCTACTCGAACTGTCCCACGGTCCAATACTCTTCTTAACAAACTATCTGATGATGACTGGGCAGCTGCTTCTTTTGGGTTAAGTACTGTAGTGGCCAGGCTTGCTGCAGCAATTCCTAAACCACCACCAGCTATAATGTCTCTGCGTCTCAATTCGTTGTTTGGCATTGTTTTCCTCTAATAAAGGGATTGGCCATCTTGTTTCTATAAAGGTAGTACCAAGGTAGTATCTTAGTCTCTTACGTGTAAGATCATAGTCCCTACCTCGAGCGCGTGTTATATCAATTTTTTAAAAAATTCATAGTTAAAAATCTTTTAGGCTTTTATTAATTTTAGTTTACAGACTTTGTGCTGCGAAGCTAGATTATCAAACTTTTTTTATGGCGCTGGCTGCCCTCCTAACATCTCATCCATAACCCTCTGAGTTCGATCTGCAATTCCACGTTGAGCAGATTCTAAGAATCGAGCATAGCGGCGTGTCATTGGAGAGCCGGGGGAGTGTCCTAATTGATAAGCTACTTCATCAAGAGTAGCACCAGAGGATAAAAGGCGTGAAGCAACCG
>CAYPHQ010000087.1:0-4883 GCA_964410595.1 uncultured Thiotrichales bacterium | reverse complement strand
AATAACGTAATCGCGCTGAACGCCGCATATTGAGTGGCGCTAAATTGCTTATTCACCAATGACGATAAAAATGCAACGGCAACACCACCTGCAAGTCCACCAGCTAAATTATCTGCCACGATAGCGCCAGTCAGCGCAGTGATTGACGGAGCACTTAAATTAGCTAGATAGATAAAAATTAAATTTGAGGTGGAGGCTGTAACCGCACCTAGAAGGAGAATTTTAATAATGCCGAAGCGGTAAGCTAAGACACCACCAACAATGCCACCAATTAAGCTGACAATTGTACCGAATATGAAACTAATGCGACTGATTTCAGTTTTGCTATAACCCATATCTACATAGAACACTTTAGCCATGACCCCCATGACAATATCTGAAGTACGGTAAAAACAAACAATGAGTAGAAGCCATATTGCCAGTTGTCCGTAGCGACTGAAAAAATCAGTGAAGGGCGATATGTATACGGTGGCAAATACTCTGTGCTCTAAGAAGCCAAGTTTACATAACGCTTGCCCGACCCAAATAGCAGTAAATAACGAAACCAATAAACGCGCAGTAGCTAAGATGAAATCCAACCACAATGATGACCCGATCAGCTGATAAGTGGTAAAAGCGTCTACACCCTGACCAAGGATGATAAAAGTGATAACAAATGCACTGACGACAAGAATAAAATGTAGAAATAATGAGAGATTATTGTCAATCTCAGCTTGCCGATTAGAGGGTTTGGGTTCACGAATTAAAAAGGTAGTAATAACACCCAAAAACATAAAAATAGCCATACACTGATAAGCAAGTTGCCATGACGCTGCAGAATAACTTTTATCAGAGTTGAATAGTTCACTTAGCTCTAAGGCACCTGCCCCCGCAAATAACATTCCGACTCGATAACCAGCGATTGCAACACCCGCCAACAAGGCTTGCTGATCATGATCAGCTATGTCTATACGATAGGCATCAATGACAATGTCTTGTGTAGCTGAGGCAAAACCTAGAAGTAAGGCACCACAGGCTAATAGAATTAAGTTTGAGTGATTGAATTGTGGGTCCCATAAAGACATCCATAATAAAGCTAATATGATGATTGCTTGGGATAATAATATCCAGCTGCGGCGTTGCCCTAAGGCGCGAGTGAGTATAGGTAAGGATAGGTGATCAATAGCAGGTGCCCAGATGAATTTAAAAGCATAAGATAATCCTGCCCAACTTAAAAAGCCGATAGTGGATCGTTCAATATCTGCTTCACGCAACCAAACAGAGAGTGTGCCGAAGACCAGTAACAGAGGCAGCCCAGAGGATATACCTAAAAAGAATAATCCTAAGACATTTTTTCCAAGAGGTTTACTCATGAGTTAGGTTTCATAATGGATTCATTGGGATGCCATAGTGACAGCAGTTTTATCATCTATAGTTGTAATTCATAATCAATACTTAGTGGCGCATGATCAGAAAAGCGTTGCTCTTTATAAATTTCTACACGGCGTGCTTTGCCAAGTATACCTGGGGTGGCAATATGATAATCAATCCGCCAACCAACATTTTTGGCCCACGCTTGACCACGATTTGACCACCAGGTGTATTGATCTTCCTGTTGATTGATTTCACGAAACACATCGATATAGCCTTCTTGTTCAAATAATTGATCAAGCCAGGCTCGCTCTTCTGGTAGAAAACCAGAGTTCTTTTTATTGCCTTTCCAATTTTTTAAATCAATTTCTTTGTGAGCAATATTCCAATCACCACAAATAATATATTCGCGTTTACGTCGCTTAAGTGTTTTCATGTGCTGCATAAAGGCATCCATAAAACGAAACTTGGCTTGCTGACGTTCATTACCCGATGAGCCTGAAGGAGCGTATAAAGATACCACTGCAATATTTTCAAACTGGACCTCTAGGTATCGACCTTCGTTATCAAATTCCTCGATGCCCATTTGTGTGATGACTTTCAGGGGTCTATGTTTAGTATAAACTGCAACACCACTGTAACCTTTTTTAATCGCATCAACATAAGTACAGTGATAGCCCTCTGGAAAGAAGATAGGATTATCGATCAGTTGATCGAGTTGTGCTTTAGTTTCCTGTATGCATATTACGTCAGCTTTTTGTTGGGCGAGCCAATCAAACACGCCTTTCTTTGCGGCTGCACGAATACCGTTGGCATTTAAAGATATTATTTTTATATTCGACACGATAATTTAAAGTGTTGTTATTTAGGTAGAATTGCTAAGCATATAATGCGGCTTCTTTTATTTGTTAATTAAGATTATTCAACGAATAAAGACAATGTATGATTGTTAAAGAGAAACAGTTACTTTAGCATGCACATAAGCTTCTGGCATTATCAAACATATGAAAAAAATTATGAAAAGCAACGCATTTGTAGAATTTGCATTACAACGACAGGCCTTATTATTTGGTGAATTTACACTTAAATCTGGGCGATTGAGCCCCTATTTTTTCAATGCTGGAAAATTCAATCAAGGAGAAGATTTTACTCAATTGGGGAAATATTATGCTCAAACCTTAGTAGATTCTGGTGTGTGTTTTGATGGTTTATTTGGTCCTGCATATAAAGGCATCCCGCTTGCGACTGCGGTATCCATTGCTTTACATACTGATCATCAGTGTTCGGTGAGTGTGACTTTTAATCGTAAAGAGGCAAAAACGCATGGTGAGGCAGGGATGCTGGTTGGCGCTGAACTAAGTGGAAAAGTGGTCATCGTGGATGATGTGATTACCGCGGGTACAGCAATACGTGAAAGCATGGCTATTATCAACGACTCAGAAGCAGAATTAGCGGCTGTCATTGTAGCTTTAGATCGACAAGAGAAGGGCCCTCAAGGTAAAAGTGCTATTCAAGAAATAGAACAAACATATCAAGTGCCGGTACTGGCAATTGCGTGCTTAGAAGATTTGCTCAGTTTTACAGAAGGCCGCGATGATCTTGCACCACATCTTGAAAAGCTAAAAGAGTATAGAAACGCTTACGGTGTATAGTTGTTACGATATATTAGTAAGAATTTTGTTATGCAGGGATGGAGTTAATGATTTGCTGGATAATGGTTTTATCTTTCACCATTAAGTGATGCAATGGTGTGTGGGTGATATGGTTTTTAGCGCTTGATCAAAGTGCCGATACCCTCATCGGTAAGTAATTCCAAGAGTACTGCGTGTTCAACACGACCATCGATAATATGGGCAGTGTGCACACCCGATTGTATAGCATTGACAGCGCAATTGACCTTGGGAATCATGCCGCCATTAATCACGCCAGATTTAATGAGTTCCTGAACCGTTTCAGGGGCGAGCCCAGTGAGTAGTTGATCATCTTTCATCACGCCATGAGTATTGGTGAGCAAAATTAATTTTTCACTGGCCATAATTGAGGCGATGCTGGATGCGACAGAATCAGCATTAATGTTATAGGTTTGGCCGTTTGATCCAACACCAATGGGTGCAATCACCGGAATGATGTCATTAGCAATAAATGTATTGAGCACAGCAGGATTAATTCCGGTCACTTTGCCAACGTGACCAAGATCAATGATTTCTGAAGTAGAAGCCTCAGGAGCATCAGGTGATACTTGTAACTGCTCTGCATGAATTAAATCGCCATCTTTACCTGACATGCCAATGGCTTTGCCACCTTGCTGGTTGATGAGATGAACAATTTCTTTATTCACTTTACCACCTAGAACCATTTCGACGATATCCATGGTTTCTTGATCGGTGACTCGCATACCGGCAATAAATTGACTTTCTTTACCCAACTTTTCTAATAGCGCTCCGATTTGAGGTCCACCACCATGTACAACAATCGGTTGTAAGCCCACTTGTTTGAGCAACACCATATCTCGCGCAAAACTAGTTTTTAACGCGGGTTCAGTCATGGCATTTCCACCATATTTGATAACGATGGTCTTACCTGCAAATTTTTGAATGTAAGGTAAGGCTTCGCTTAGAACTTTTGCTGTATTTAATGCTTGTTCTGTTTTCATGGCTAAATTGGTAAATTAAGGCTATTGTCTATGGCCAGTATCTGGCGTTTAAATTCATTTTTTATACGAGTTAACGCAGCTTCTGACTTAGCTTCAAAACGAATCACAATAGATGGAGTCGTGTTTGATGCTCGCACCAACCCCCATCCATCCGGGAAGTCAGCCCGTATGCCATCTATGGTTGACACTTCAGCTTGTGTAAATGAGCAAGATTCAACAAAGCGTTGAATAAATTCATGTTGCTGGCCATCGTGTGCTAAGTGTACAACAATTTCGGGGGTATTGATGTCATTAGGTAATTGTGAAAATAGCGTGCTGGTGGGTTGTGCTTGCTTAGCGATGATTTCTAGCATGCGCGCTGCAGCATATAAGCCATCATCAAAACCAAACCAACGTTCTTTGAAGAAGATATGACCACTCATTTCACCAGCCAATAGTGCGCCAGTCTCTTTCATTTTCTTCTTCATGAAAGAATGGCCGGTTTTCCACATGGTAGCTTTACCACCCGCTTGATTAATGTAGTGGGCTAAATTACGAGTCGATTTTACATCGAATATAATTTCTGCACCGGGATTACGAGAGAGCACATCTTTGGCATATAACATCATCTGCCGATCTGGAAATAATATGTCTCCTTGGTCATCGATAATACCAACGCGATCACCATCGCCATCAAAAGCTAGTCCTAAATCTAATGAATGAGCGTCCACTGTATTGATAAGATCATCTAAGTTTTCAACTTCACTAGGATTAGGGTGATGATTAGGAAATGTGCCATCAATTTCACAGAACAGTGGGGTGACTTGGCAACCAAGTTGTTGGAATAACTTAAGTGCACTCGGGCCTGCCACTCCATTTCCACAATCGACAGCGATGTTTA
>CAYPHQ010000086.1:0-4886 GCA_964410595.1 uncultured Thiotrichales bacterium | reverse complement strand
GCACTCTCAAGCGCGGAACTGATCAGTGCCTCTTTTATCACTTCATCATATGAGGCGGGCTCAGATAATTTCTGATTGTTATCCATGTGTTGAGCGAGTACTTGTGGATCTAAGCTCCCCCAATTGACTCCAATGCGCACTGGTTTTTGATATTCAATCGCTGTTTCAATCATGGCGGCGAATTGGCTGTCACGTTTTTTTCCACGCCCCACATTGCCCGGATTGATCCGGTATTTATCTAACAGCTGAGCGCATTCCGGCACTTCCGTGAGCAACTTATGTCCATTAAAATGAAAGTCACCCACTAGAGGTACATCGATATTCATGCGCGCTAATTGCGCCTTGATCTTTGGAACCGCTTGAGCAGACTCAAGGTTGTTAACGGTAATACGTACAATTTCTGAACCACTCTGAGCTAATTCTGCAATTTGTGCTGCCGTGCGAATGACATCTGCAGTGTCAGTATTAGTCATGGATTGAACTACAATGGGAGAGTTTCCACCGACGGTAACTTGACCAATTTGAACTGGGGTGGATCTGCGTTTCGAAATTAAATTGTCATCGGTCATAGAGAGTTAAAGTCTTTTAATAGAATCGTTTAGGGTATAGTTTAACTAAATCAGTCACAGATATCGAAATTGGTTTAATCGTGGTTATGAAGCTTTGTCAGAAACAACATTCATTTCCAACTTCAGGACGTGGATTTATTGAAATCACTGCTGAGTTACAAAAGGCAGTCGCTGATAGTGGAATACAAATAGGCCTTTGTCACTGTTACTTACATCATACGAGTGCTTCACTAGTGATTACTGAGAATGCCGATACTGATGTTTTGTCTGATCTTGAGGACTTTATGAGTCGTTTGGTCATAGATGGAGATCCTCGTTACTTACACCATGCAGAGGGTGGCGATGATATGCCCGCACATATTCGCTCCGTACTGACACAAACAGAGATTACCGTGCCTATTGTAAAAGGTCATTTAGAGTTAGGTATTTGGCAAGGGATATATTTATGGGAGCATCGTACACATCAGCATTTACGCACATTGACTCAGACTATCCAGGGGGAGTGAATGTTTAATCATGTTAGGTGTATCACTTTTGACCTGGACGATACGCTTTGGCCTGTTGCCCCTGTTATAGAGATGGCTGAACAGAAGCTCTATGATTGGTTGCATGCGCATTATCCGAAAATTACAGCTCAGTATAGTCATCATGAATTAACGCAACATAGACAACATTGGAGCCAAACCGTTCCTGAGCTGGCCCATGATGTGACCCAACTACGTTGGCGGCATCTTGCTGAGCTGGCCAATGAATTTAATTATACGCAAGAATTAGCAGATCAAGGTCTGGCTTTATTTCGTCAACATCGCAACCAAGTCACGCCTTTTCAAGCGGTGGAGCCAGTTCTTTCAGTGCTGGAAAAGTCATATACTATTGGTGCAATAACCAATGGTAATGCGCAGCTAGAGCACACACCTTTAGCTAAATATTTTCAATTTTCAATCAGTGCTGCACAAATAGGGGCAAATAAACCCAGTTCGAGCTTATTCGAAGCCGCAGCTTTACATGCTAATGTTGATTTGGGACAAATAGTTCATATTGGCGATTCTGCAGAAGCAGATGTTATTGGTGCCAATAGCGCGGGATGTTGTTCGGTATGGTTTAATCCTTTGCGCCGTGCATGGCCAGGTGGGCAACACCCCCATGCGGTAATTCATTGTTTAAGTGAGTTGCCTGCATTGGTTAAGTGTGGTTGTTGATATGCCGTTATAAGCACATCATTATGATTCGCTGGTCGCCTGAATTAAATAAATAGAATGATTGGGTGCAGCTAAAGGTAATCAAATAAACAGTAATTAATAATTTAAAAGATGATATGGAGTAGAGCATGAGTGAGAAACAAGAAAAAACATTAGAAGAGCGAATGAAGGCGCTTGAATTGCTGCAACGTAACACTCGTATAGCAATCATCATCTTGGTTGGCTACTCCATTTATGATGTTGTCTCTATGGATAGCGGTTCTGACATTATATTTGCCCATAAAGTCAAAGCCCGTGAGTTTGAGTTAATCGATGGTCAAGGGACGGTCTTTGGTAATTGGCGCGTGTTCGGGAAAGAAAATATAGAAGCTGGTTTAATGATGGAAAATGGCACTGGTCAACAGGTCCGCATGACAGCTGAAGGTATTAGTCTAACTGAAGGTAGAGTGAATCCTTCATTGCGAGCACAGTTTGATGAGGAAGGTGTGCATTTATATGATAATGGATCAGTTGCCCCGTCATTGAATTCATCTGAGTAAAAGGCCCCCGTTTTGGGGATGATGATTTAAACTGTGCCTACACAGTGGCACTGCCAGAAAAGCATAACAGACTTTTTAGAAACCACATGTCAATGTCTGTCACTAAGCTGCAACATTGTGACTGGATATCCCCCTCTCTTGAAAGAGAGGGGGGTTGATTAAAAGATAGTAATCCAGAACCAGAACGCAATAGACACGAACAATGTGAATAAGACTCCAGCACCGAAGAAAGAGCCACATAAAGAATGCGAATCTTTTGGTAACAATAAAGAACTAAATATCTCTTTATAAATTTTATTAATCATGATGATCTCCTTGAGTGAAATTCACCCAAACACGATGCATAAGCTATGCCAAATATTATTTACTGGTATTTTGCTTATACATGCTAAGAATTCAGTAGGGATGGAGATCATGAAGGTTCGTTTTTGGTGCTATTTGTGCTTATGGTGCACATTAAAAAACCAAAAACACGCAATCATGTGTGCCATGTATTATTTATTGTTATGTCTAACCTTTCTTCCTCTTAATGTCATTCTGTATCAATGCTAGAGAGGGCCTTCTTGAGTCCTTAGAACAGTTGATATCTTGTCTCTTTGAGATATCTTAGCCCTCTAATGCTTTAGCAGGGATGTTTTTATGCCATTTGCTGTATTTCTATAACGTCATCAGGTAACTCAATAACTTCCGGTGGTGCGATTCCATTGAAATGACATGACGTTGCTAAACTGTAAGCTCCAATGTTTTTAATAACAACAACGTCCCCAATTGAAAGCTCGGGAAGGCTTTCCGTGTCTCCAAAGCGGTCGACGCTGTCGCAAGTTGGACCTGCAAAAATAGCTTTCTGCGGATTACCTCCATCAGTATAAATCTCAAGTGAATAATCGATATGGTCATAAATTCTTCCAGATTGGGCGCCATATACACCATCATCTAGGTAGTACCACCAAACACCCTCTTGGCGCTTGGAGCGACCAATGACTTTTGAAACAAGAGTCATGGAGGGAGCTGAAATTGCTCTTCCCGGCTCTGCCATAACTTCAATATGATTGGGTACGCTTTTAAGGGCTTCTCTTATTGGCTCACAAAAAGCCACAAAGTCAATCTCGCAATTAGCATAGTCGGCAGGGAAGCCGCCACCAATATCAATTCTGCGTATATCAGCAATGCCTTTTTCGGCTGCAATTTTAGCGATATTGAGACATTCCAATAATGCTTCTTTATGCGTGGCTGCAGTCTGGGCTTGTGAGCCCACATGGAAACATAGGCCATCAATCGTAATACCCATTTGAGATGCAATATCTAAAATGCTTAGAGCATCTTCAGGCATGGCTCCAAATTTTCTTGATAAATCAATTGGGGCGTCAGGGGCAACGAAAGCTAGCCTTAGCATTACTTTTAAGTCATTTCTGTATGGTGCCAGCTTCCAGAGTTCGTCTAAATTGTCGACAACGAATGTTTCTATGCCAAGAGCAACTGATTGCTCAAGATCACTTATCATTTTGATTGGGTGAGTATGAATTATCTTGTTTACAGGTACCCCAAAACCAAGAAGTGTTTGAACTTCTGGTGTGCTAGCGGCGTCAAATGAGGCGCCTTCAAAAACTAGTGTTTTGAGCAGTGAGGGGTAGGGGTTTGATTTAACCGCATAAAAAAGCGAAACACCAGGCAAGGCATTTTGCAATGCATTCCAGGTTGACCTGACTTTATTGGGGTCAAAAATAAGCGCCGGTGAAATACCTTCAGACAGGCATAAGTACTGGTCAGCATCTGACCGAGAAAAAAGTGCTATTGACACGCTACGTCTCCAAATTGTTTGTCTTTCGTCGCTCAGACACGTCTAGACAAATAAAGACGCCGGGTCACTAACGTATAAAATTTACCTTGTGTTACTGCTTTAAAATTAAGCCAGCGTATTTTCGTATAAAAAAGAAAAAACACAAGATTTTTTTAACCTCTGATATTAAAGAATGTGGCCTTTAATAGAGAAGTAGGTATATAGAGTATAGGGTGGGTTATTGCTTGTCTTCCGCATTGTCTACCATACCTCATAGTAATGAGTTAAAAACCCAAGCTAATCAGTATGTTGCATTAGGGTGATATATGAAGCATGGCGCCCCGATGAGGATTCGAACCTCAGACCTTCCCCTTAGGAGGGGGACGCTCTATCCAGCTGAGCTATCGGGGCTTATTTATAAGTGAATGTTCTATTAGTCATATATTTAATAATCCCTTACTGATAGATGAATGTCTACTGCATGGCCTGAAGTTTTGTCTACCCCAAAAACATCACATAGGGAGGGCAAAAAAATTATTTAATCGTTATAGTGCCTGCGCATATACATAAAAAGTTTTTTTGATGACAGTGGCGTTAGTATTATTTACAAATTTGTTTAGTAAGATGTAGATGAAGCGTTTTAATGGATCTCTGCAAATAAATATCTTGAGGCGATAATCTTTTGAATTTTGTTTTTTAGCTTTGATTATTTTTGGATTCTCTTTTCTGTGTAACTATTTTAATACCATACTCGCGTTTTTATGAATATGCGCTATAAGTATTGTGCTTCCATGAGTATCAA
>CAYPHQ010000085.1:0-4904 GCA_964410595.1 uncultured Thiotrichales bacterium | reverse complement strand
GTTGGTGATTGTTATGCGCAGAATTTCACTGCAAGCACACTGTATTCAGAGCTTGAAAAGATGCAGGCCGCTGCTTTGATAGTGTCAGATGAACGCGGTGAAGCACTAATCGCTCATAATGCTGATATCTCCTATGTACCGGCCTCTTTAGTTAAGGTTTTTACCGCACTTGTGGCGTTAGATGTGTGGGGACTGCAACATCGATTTAAGACTCAACTTGATTATGATTCCACTTCCCGATGTTTGAGAGTTCGTGGTTTAGGAGATCCTTTATTAATCTCTGAGGAAATAGATCGCTTGATCACCTATATCAAAGCAAAGAATATTCAAACACTGAATGGTATTCGGACAGATAGTAGTTTCTTTTCAGCTGATGTAGATGCCCATGGTCGTGGTAAAAGTTGGAATCCTTATGATGCTCCTTATGCAGCATTGGCTGCTAATTTCAACTCGATGGCATTAGAAGTTCGACAAGGTGAAATAATTTCAGCAGAAGATCAGACACCTATGACGTCTCTAGCGCGAGAAATTGGGGGTCAATTGGCAGAAGGAGAGCATCGTGTCAGTCTAAGAGATGCCGCTCAATCTGCTATTTATTTCAAGCAAATATTATCCGCCAAACTGGTTTCTGCAGGGATTCAAGTTGGACACAGTCGCTGTGACGGCTTAACTACTCATTATTCTGATTGGATTACCTTCGAGAACAGTCACACTTTGCAAGATGTGGTTGAGGCGATGTTGAAATATTCCAATAACTTTATTGCTCAACAATTATTTCTCATGCTCGGTGCTCATAGCTATCAAGCGCCTGCATCAATTGATAAGTCAATACGAGTATTTGATGACTACATTAAAAAACATTTTGGTTGGCGGTCTTACAACTTGATCGAAGGTGCAGGATTATCACGCCATAATCAATTATCAGCGCGCCAAATCATAGATATTCTCAAACGCTTTGATCAATATAAGCATTTGTTAAACTCTCAGGGTCAGGTAATTCTTGCAAAAACCGGCACTATGCAAGGGATAAAAAATTATGCGGGTTATCTTCGGCAGGCAGATAATTGGTTGCCGTTTGCATTAATCATCAATCAGGAGGTTTCGTATCAATTTCGGGAACATTTTACACGCAATCTACAACGCCACTTAAATTTGTCTGAGTGAGTATAACTAATTGTTTCTATTGATTTTAATATGGCATGTGATGTTTTTTTACCCAAAACTTCTATATTCATTGATAAAACTGTCTAAAAGTCCTTAGAGTTCAAGCACTAACTGTAGTAATATCCGCTCGGCACAAGCTACTGCAAGCGCACTTGATTCAATCCCCACTATATATATTTTAAAGACGACTGTTATGACTGATTTATCAAAATATCGAAATATTGGAATATTCGCTCATGTTGACGCGGGTAAAACAACAACAACTGAACGTATCCTGAGTTTAACCGGAAAAATCCATAAAATTGGTGAAGTTCACGATGGTGAAGCGACCACAGATTTTATGGATCAAGAACGTGAGCGTGGAATCACTATTCAGTCAGCAGCCACGAGTTGTGAGTGGGATGGTCATCGATTAAACATTATTGATACACCGGGACACGTTGATTTCACTATTGAAGTTTATCGTTCACTCAAGGTACTTGATGGTGGTGTCGGTGTATTCTGTGGATCAGGAGGAGTAGAGCCACAATCAGAGACGAACTGGCGTTATGCTAACGACTCAGAAGTATCACGAATTATTTTTGTTAACAAACTTGATCGTTTAGGGGCAGATTTTTATCGAGTCGTTGATCAAATCAAGAATGTATTGGGCGCTAAGCCACTTGTTATGGTGCTGCCGATCGGTACAGAAGATGAATTCACTGGTGTGGTCGATTTATTAACACGCAAAGCATGGGTATGGGATGTCTCAGGCGATCCATTAAAATATGAGATCCAAGATGTACCGGCAGACATGGTGGATGATGTAGAAACTTATCGACAAGAAATGATTGAAACTGCCTTAGAGCAAGATGATGATGCCATGGAGAAATATCTTGAGGGTGAAGAGCCTTCGGATGAGACTATTAAAGCTTGCATACGCAAAGGTACTATCAATCTGGATTTCTTCCCAACTTATTGTGGTTCAGCATTTAAGAATAAGGGTGTTCAGTTGGTGCTTAATGCCGTTGTTGATTACTTGCCTAGCCCGACAGAAGTCAAACCTCAACCTGAAGTGGATCTCGAGGGTAATGAAACAGGTGAGTTAGCAGTAGTAGATGTTAATAAGCCACTGCGTGCTCTTGCATTCAAGATTATGGATGATCGATATGGTGCACTCACATTTATACGAATTTATTCCGGCAAATTGGAAAAAGGTACGACTGTGTTAAATAGCTTCACAGGGAAGACTGAGCGTATCGGTCGTATTGTGGAGATGCATGCAGATTCTCGTGAAGAATTGGATTCAGCTCAAGCGGGCGACATAGTTGCTATTTTGGGTATGAAGAATGTTCAAACGGGTCACACTTTGTGTGATCCAAACAAACCTGCAACCCTTGAGCCCATGGTGTTTCCTGATCCTGTGATTTCTATGGCGGTTGCGCCAAAAGACAAGGCGGCTTCCGAAAAGCTTGGCGTTGCATTGGGCAAAATGATTGCGGAGGATCCATCTTTCTTGGTATCTACAGACGAGGAGAGTGGAGAGACAATTCTTATGGGTATGGGTGAGCTTCATCTTGATATCAAGATTGATATCCTTAAGCGCACTCATAATGTAGAAGTGGTGGTTGGAAAGCCACAAGTGGCCTATCGTGAGACCATTACACAGCGCCTGGAAGACAGCTATACGCACAAGAAACAGTCTGGTGGTTCAGGTCAATTTGGTAAGATTGATTACGTAATTGAGCCCGGTGAAGTCGGAAGTGGTTGGTCATTTGAATCAAAAGTGACAGGTGGTAATGTGCCGCGTGAATTTTGGCCAGCCATTGAAAAAGGTTTTAAGATGATGCTGGCTGAAGGCGTGCTTGCTGGTTATCCAGTCGAGGATATCTCAATTACGCTCATGGACGGTGCCTTTCATCCAGTGGATTCATCAGCCATTGCATTTGAGTTAGCTGCTAAGGGCGGCTATCGACAAAGTATGCCAAAAGCAGGTCCACAGTTGATGGAACCGATTATGAAAGTTGATGTATTTACTCCGGAAGATCATGTTGGTGACGTGATCGGTGATTTGAATCGTCGTCGTGGCATGATCAAGTCGCAAGAACCCACTGTGACAGCAGTTCGCATTAAAGGCGAAGTTCCTCTAGCAGAAATGTTTGGCTATATCGGTGACCTACGGACGATGACATCAGGTCGCGGTCAATTCTCAATGGAATTTTCACACTACAACGCATGCCCTAACAACGTGGCTGAGCAGGTAATAAAGGAAGCTAAAGAACGTAAAGAAAACGCTTCTTAGTCTAACTTTGGTCTGAGTTTAAAACCCTGCGTCAAAAAAATTGATGCGGGGTTTTTTATGTCTTGATGTTATTTGCGAAGTTATCAGTATGGCAAGTTAATACTTCTAACTTGATGGATTTATGTCTTATTTGTTGAGTTTGTTAGCGTTTGGATATGTTCTATGATTTGGTCGGACTCATATAGCCATTTGCATGTTTGACTATCGCTGTTTCCAGAAATATTTTCTTTGCCATCAGATTGAACTGGAGAGTCAATTCTTAAACAAGGCACTTGGAACTTGCCTCCTTCATTAACTAACCGATCCATTTCATGTTTTGATAATTTGACATTGATGGTGTTGATGTTGAGTCCCAGTCGGTGGATTTCACGTCGAACTTTGACGCAAAATGGGCAAGCAAGCATTTCATAAACAAACAAGTTGCAAGTGACATCGTCTAGTTGCTCTTGCTGTTGTTGAGACCTATGGAGAGGTTTTGGCAGAGTGATCCAATTGATCAATAAAATCAGTCGACCTAGAAAAAAACGTATTATGCGCATAATAATGTTGTGAGAAATTCAAACAGTTAATAATAAGTATTATACTGTCTAGTCTCAGTATAAATGGAGAATTCTAGACAGTGTTCCTATTTGTACAGTAAATCAATCCAGCACCAGCACCGAGAGCGTTAATGTACCTATTGCGTGTTCAAGATGTCTCCCTCGAATTTGGCGATATACCAATTCTTAAAGAGGCGAATTTTTCTATCGACCCTAAAGAACGTGTGTGTTTGATTGGGCGTAATGGAGCGGGAAAATCATCCTTGCTGAAATTGCTTACTAATGAATATCAGCCAGATCATGGTGATATCCAAAAGCGTAAACATTTGAGGATTAGTCAGCTCGAACAAACACTATTATCAACATCAGGCAAGACAGTACGGGAAATTGTGACCGAGGGCATGGGCGAACAGCAACAACTACTTAATCGATATTATGCACTATCGAATTCTGCTCTTAATAATCATGAGATGAAGCAATTAGAAGATTTGCAACAGCAGATTGACAGTAGTGGGATATGGAATATTGATCAACAAGTAGACACTGTTCTATCACAATTGGAATTGCCTGCAGATAGTAAGCTAGAAGATTTGTCAGGTGGGTGGCGTCGGCGAGTATCTTTAGGCAAAGCGCTGGTATCAGAGCCAGATTTATTATTATTAGATGAGCCGACTAACCATTTAGATATTTCTACCATTGAGTGGCTGGAGCATCGAGTACGCTCATTTGCTGGAGGGGTTATTTTTATTACCCACGATAGAATTTTTTTGCAGAAACTGGCCACCAGAATCGTAGAAATCGATCGTGGTCAACTAATTAGTTGGCCTGGCACGTATAAAAATTATCTTCATTTGAAAGAAAAAGCTCTCGAAGATGAACGCACACAAAATGCGTTATTTGATAAAAAGCTTGCCCAAGAA
>CAYPHQ010000084.1:0-5055 GCA_964410595.1 uncultured Thiotrichales bacterium | reverse complement strand
GTTTATTCAAGTCTCGTACACTTGCAACTAACAAATTGATAGCACGACCTGCCCTGCGCTCGATTTCCTCCGCATTACGTTGTAACACGGTAGCTGTTCCTCCACCGACTGTGCCTAATCCTAATATTCCGATATTGATTGGTTTCATTTTTATTTTGTTTTATGTTCTGTTTATGACGATATTTAGTTTAAGCTATATCAATGCGCCATTGATGTTAATTAATAATGTGCTGTCTATTTATTTAGCGAAACATTTTCTTGATGCCACGAATAGCCTGTCGGGTCCTATGCTCATTTTCAATCAAGCTAAAACGAACGTGATCGTCTCCATAAGAACCAAAACCAACTCCAGGTGAAACAGCCACTTTTGCTATCTCTAACATTTTTATAGAAAAATCCAGTGATTTCAGATCAGCAAATTGTTCTGGTATTTTTGCCCATACAAACATCGTTGCCTTCGGAGGAGATACTTCCCAACCTATACTATTGAGTCCATCTATCAGCACATCACGACGTGAGCAATACATTGAACGAATATTTTCCACACAATCTTGTGGACCATCTAACGCTGCAATAGCCGCCACTTGAATAGGCGTAAACATACCATAATCTAAATATGATTTGAGACGTGCAAGTGCGCTGACTAATGTTTTATTGCCACACATAAAGCCAACTCGCCAGCCCGGCATATTGTAAGTCTTAGACAAAGAATAAAATTCGGCTGCGATGTCAGTAGCCCCCTTAACTTGTAATATAGAGGGTGGCTGATAACCATCAAAGGTGATTTCTCCATAGGCGATATCATTGATGACATAAATATTATGTTCTTTCGCAATATCTATAACGCGTTCAAAAAACTCCAATTCGACGCATTGTGCAGTAGGGTTAGCTGGGAAATTAAGAATGATTAATTTTGGCTTAGGCCAAGTGTCTTTGATGGCTTTTTCTAGCTCTGCAAAAAAATCAATGCCCTCTCCAACAGGAACATACATAATGTCAGCACCCGCTATCACAGAGCCATAAGGATGAATAGGATAGGCAGGATTGGGGACTATTACCGTATCACCCGGACCCAACATAGCGAGAGCAAGATGTGCCAAACCCTCTTTTGAGCCGATAGTTACAATAGCCTCTTCCTCTGGATTTAATTCAACATTAAACTTGCGCTGATACCAATCACAAATTGATCGTCGAAGCCGAGGTATACCTTTAGACACAGAATAACGATGCGTGTCTTCACGCTGCGCTGCTTCCACCAACTTGTCTACAATATGTTTGGGCGTTGGTTGATCAGGATTACCCATACCAAAATCAACAATATCCTCACCAGCGGTGCGAAAAGTTGCCTTACGCTGATTAACAATATTGAATACATAAGGAGGGAGTCTTTTTATTCTGGGAAATTCTTCTTCCATGCTGGCTTGATGCTGATGCAATCCTATGTAAGTTACAGTGCGAGTGTGTATATATTAAAGCTCTATTTTACAGTAGTGGTAGCGATGGGTAACTATGAAATTTAAAGAAATTTCAAAAATTTAGGTGTAAGGGCTTGGTTATGGCAAATATTTTCTAGGATCTACTGGATTGCCGTCTTTACGAATTTCAAAATGCAACATAACGCGATCAGCTTCTGTGCTGCCAAGCAATGCAATTGGTTGTCCAATAGCAATACTATCTTCCTCTTTGACCAGTAATTTCTTGTTATGGGCATAGGCACTAAAAATACTACTATTATGTTTAATAATAATCAGATTGCCGTATCCTCTAAGCGCATCACCTGCATATACGACCTTGCCAGAAGCCGCTGCCCTGACTTCAGTACCTTCCCTGGCAACAATATCAATTCCATTATTCTTGTTTGAAAATTCCTCAATAACTTTTCCACTCAGTGGCCAATTCCATTGTCCAACCGGTTTCACATCTATCACTGACGTCTTGTTGGGTGTCGATGTGCTCTTCTTGGCATATCGCGTGTTCTTTTGATCAACTGTTGATGAATTTAAGCGCAATTTCTGACCAGGATAAATCACATAAGGCTCTGAAATTCGATTCCAATCCGCTAGCTTTTTCATCGATACACCATATTTAAAACTAATAGAGTAAAGTGTCTCCCCTTTGGCGACAGTATGGTAACTATGATGGTAGTAACGAGGAGATTTCCCCTTACTCGCGCAACCATTTAGAAAGGCGAAGCTGACTAGAACTATCAAAAAATATTTCATAAACACTAATAAATGACGATATGTGTTCATAGAATCTCAATCACCGGCTAATTTGATGACATTATAACCAGACCTATGCCCAACAAACACACCATAAACCAACCCAACCACTCAACATAGCGCAACAATATGGATTCAAATTTAGGGCCGAAATGCTTTAATAAACCAGCTAATAAAAAAAACCTAGCTCCTCGACCAAAGAATGAAAATAGTACGAACAACAACACTGATTGTGTCATGACACCAGCAGTAATTGTGAAGAGTTTGTAAGGAATAGGAGAAAAACCTGCGATGAGTATGATCCATATCCCCCATTGTTCAAACCAAATTCTTGCCTGAAGATAATGCGACCAGTAATGGCTATTACGCAAACTCTCAGAGAGCATATCAAAGGCAAAATAGCCCATGAGATAGCCAAAAACCCCTCCTATCACAGAAAAAAGCGTACATAAAAATGCATAATACAGCGCCTTACTTGGCACTCTGATGACCATGGGTGCCAACATTACATCTGGTGGTATCGGAAAAAAAGATGATTCCGCAAAACTCAATATACATAGAGCTTTAGGAGCATTTTCATGGCCAGCTGCAGCCATACACTTAGCGTAAAGTTTGGCAAACATCATGACGATACACCTAACATAACTAATCACTCACCAAAGGAACGAACAAGACATCTTCTAATTTTTCTTTAACAATACCCTTTTGGGTTCTTTTTAGTGTTAGCAATTGTTGTGAAGCTTCAGCCTCTCCCACAGGAATAATAAGACGTCCACCATATTTGAGTTGATTGATCAAAGAAGTGGGAATTTCCACTGCCGCACATGTCACGATAATTGCATCATATGGCGCATAACCCTCCCAACCCCATGTGCCATCTGAGAGTTTGCAACGAACATTACGTATTTTTAGGCTAGATAACAATTTCTTTGTCTGCAGATAGAGGGGTTTGATTCTCTCAACTGTGTACACTTGCTCAACTAAACGACTCAATAACGCAGCTTGATAACCAGAACCCGTTCCAATTTCGAGTATTTTCCGAGGATTACCTTCAACTAATAAGGCTTCCGTCATCCTGGCGACGATATAAGGTTGAGAAATTGTCTGTTTATGCCCTATTGGCAATGCATCGTCTTCATAGGCTCTGGAAGCTAATGCTTCGTCTACAAACATGTGCCTAGGTAACAGTCGCATCGCCTCAAGCACTTGTGGATTTTGTATGCCTTTAGCTCGCAGTCGCTCGATCAAGCGATCGCGAGTACGCTGCGAAGTCATACCAATACCTTGATGATTCTTATTCATCATACAGTTTTGTATCTACCAACCATCGATCAATTCCTTCCATCGCAGAATATTGTGTTAGATCCACATGCAATGGTGTAATCGACACATAATTATTATTAACCGCATGAAAATCGGTACCCGGTCCCGCATCTTGTTCAGGCCCTGCGGCACCAACCCAATAAATCGCTCGTCCACGCGGATCTTTAGATTGAATTGCAGGCTCTGCCTTATGCCGATTACCAAGTCGGGTAGTACGAATGCCAGCAATATCATCAAGTGCTACATCTGGAACATTAATATTCAAAATAACATCACTACTAATTGGCTGAACAGCTAACTTTTGCACAATTATTCGTGCAATATGGGCAGCTGTGGGATAATGTTTGGGATGAAATGAATTCAGGGAAACCGCAATTGCAGGTGAGCCTAAATGACGTCCCTCCATGGCAGCCGCCACAGTGCCAGAATAGATAACATCATCACCTAAGTTAGCACCTGCATTGATTCCAGACACCACCATATCAGGCTCACTATCGAGCAAGCCCGTTACACCCAGATGAACACAATCTGTGGGTGTGCCGTCAACCCGGTACCAGTTTGATGCAATTTTTGAGGCTCTTATAGGCGTTTGCAGTGTTAACGAGTTGCTCGCTGCACTGCGGTCTAAATGTGGAGCAACTACCGTAATATCAGCGATAGTTGCCAATTCCTCTGCCAAGCATTTGATCCCGGGCGCCTGATATCCATCATCGTTACTTATCAGTAAGTGCATAAATTTTGGTCTAAGATGTGTACATTATAGTGGGTGTAGACTCGTTTATAATAACAGCCTAGTGTATCAGCACTGAAACAATTATTGTGTTGGGGGGTATAAATTCATGAGCAATAATGATAAAAACGGCTCAAATTCTTCTGAATTCTCTTCTATGTTTAGTGACATAAAAGAAATCAGCAGTGATCGAGTTGTACATGACACACCAAAACCTCGCCCTATTCCAAAACAAGCTCATCTTGATAAGCAGCGTGTGATGGAAGAATTATTCATTAGTCCTACCGAAAATGAAGATATGCAAGCTGGAGATATCCTCTCCTATGCGCAAGAAGGTTTACAAAATAAAACCTTCAAGAAACTAAAACGAGGTCAATACCGAATAGATGCGGAGTTGGACTTACATGGAATGACGCGTATTGATGCCCAAGAACAACTGAACATATTTATTGCTGAAGTTCGTCATCATGGCTGTCGTTGTGTACGTATTATTCATGGGAAAGGCTATGGTTCCAGCAATAATGGACCAGTAATTAAACCCTTGGTCAATACTTGGTTAAGACGAAGAAAAGAAATTTTAGCTTTTTGCTCTGCCCGACCCGCCGATGGTGGCACAGGAGCAGTTTATGTGCTGCTAAAATCCACTTAAAATATCCGTTCATACAACTCGACTTCAATCACACATCTCTTAGAGATTGGAATTAACCGATGGCAGAAAAAACTATCAATTATGACCCTAGCTGCATGGATGATTATGATCCTCATTCAATGGCGGCTGAT
>CAYPHQ010000083.1:0-5076 GCA_964410595.1 uncultured Thiotrichales bacterium | reverse complement strand
GGTCGAGGTTACCGACTCGAGCATCCCATTCAGCTTCACGATGTTGAACATATTAAAACCAGTTTGGCGCCAACAGTGGCCCAATGTTTGGTTGAATTGCGCTGTGAACAAGAGCTTGAGTCCACCAACATCTCTATTAAGAATTATGAGTTACCTCCCAAAAATCATTTTTCAGTACTGCTGGCTGAACGACAAACGGCAGGTCGAGGTCGCAGAGGTCGAACTTGGATAGCCCCATATGCAGCCAATGTAACCATGTCACTGCTATGGAACTTGCAGGTTGGGATGCAGAATGTTGGGCTTTTGTCACCATTTTTGGCCGTCCAGTTAGCCCAGGCGCTTACAAAACTTGGTTTATCTGAGGTTAAAGTAAAATGGCCGAACGACGTATATTGCGCAGATAAAAAAATCGCAGGTATTTTGATTGAATGTTCGGGTGAGGTGAATGCTAATTGTCGCATGGTGATAGGGTTAGGCTTGAATGTATTCATGTCGCAGCGATTTTCTCAACACTCACAGCAATTGCTTGATCAGATGATTGATCAGGCATGGACCGATGTGATTACTCAGCATCCCACATTGACACAAGGGCGTGATCAAATAGCTGCGGCGTGTATCGATGCTTTGGTAACTGGATTGCAGGACTATGAGAGTTATCCATATGAGAAATTTTGTGGTGCATTTTGTGACTTATGGAGTGAGTGGGATTGGTTGGCTAATAAAGCAGTGCGGGTTGACTCTGAAACCAGCAGCGTGCACGGTGTGGCAATAGGTATCACTCACTTGGGTGGGTTGAGATTGGTCACGCAAGAGGGTGAACAGGAAATTGTCATTGGTGAAGTGAGTGTGAGAGAAGCTAGCGACAGAGAATACTAAGCCAATGTTAACAGTTATGATGTAAGTCCAATGAGTAGAAAGTAAAAACACACATAAAATTGTTACATATACAATATTCAAAGCGGAAAACTGAAAGGCAGCATGAAACTATTAATTGATTTTGGTAATACGCGTTGTAAGTGGGTGTCGGTTGCTGATCATGAGTGGCAGTCACAAGGTTCATTTACATATAAGGGTGAAAATCTGCTGGATGCTTTACAGCAACATCTTCCGCTTCGACAAGCGAAAGAAGTTCATGTTGTTAGTGTATTAGGTAAGTCATTCGAAAATGAATGTCAGCTTGCCTTAGCGCATACAGCCACATGCCACTTTTACCACTCACAAGCGCAAGCGTACTCCATTCAATTAGCTTATAAGCATCCTGAGAGTTATGGTGTAGACAGATTTGCCGCGCTAGTGGCAGCGCATGAGTCAGTGCCAGGAGATAAAATCATTATTGATTGTGGCACTGCGGTAACCATCGATGCACTAAAACATACAGGTAAACATTTAGGTGGCTTGATTGTTCCAAGTGTAATGATAATGTGCAAGTCTCTATGTCAACAGACAGCTGACTTATCATTCAATCAAAATTCCACATCCTCTGTGTTATTTGCTGATAATACTGAAGATGCTATTTATTCCGGCTCTGCATTTGTTGCAAGTTACGGTCTAGAGGCCATTATTACTAAAATGCGAGCGACACTTGATCAAGCTAATGTTGTACTTACAGGAGGGGGGATTAAACATATGATTGGTCTTGATAGTATGGTCAGTCATATCAGGCCCAACTTGGTGCTCGAAGGGTTAGAAATCATGGCGACGCGCAACACCACTCGCAGTGATTGATAAATTAAGTAAAATTGGAATGAATAGTGCCTTTTTTAGAGAAAAAATGTCATAAAGCGTTGAATCCAACACAAGTTTTCACTAGACTGCATCACCTGTTGAGGAGTTATCTTCAGTCCAATAGTATCACTCAATTAATGCCTTTATATAGCCGGCGTAGCTCAGTTGGTAGAGCAACTGACTTGTAATCAGTAGGTCGCGTGTTCAATTCATGTCGCCGGCTCCATTTCTTGTCTTTAAAATCAATTATTTTTCGAATATGTTCGCTCAATAATTCTAGTGCCTTCAGGGGATGAAAATGATGAAACTATCTTTAGTCTTATTATCGCTGTGGATATGTGTGTCATGTGGTTCGCTCGTCCATAAGACAGCAGATGTTGAATATCCAGAAAAACAAGCTATTGATGGTATTTGGAATGGTGGCTTTGATATTAATGGAAGAGATGGTTATGATTTTCATGCTATCCATGTGCAAGGTCGTACCACCGCAGTGAGTTATAAAGCGAAGGCTATATGTATCGGCAGTGTGGAGGGTGATAATGGTTTGTATTTATCTAACTACATACTGTATTCGCTTGATGGAGCACCATTTGATTCTGCACGATTAACAGGATACTTGAAGAATGAAAGCGTTGAGTCGCATTTTAGAACCTTGAGCGGTGGCGACATTGGTGCTTTGAATCTCGATTACAATCCAATTTATGAACAACCCTCCAGCCTCGGCTTATTGACTGGCAATTGGCAGTTTGAGGATCGGGACGGATTGATTATTACGATGTCTATGATTGAGGGTGAATGGTCAGGGCGGGACTCTGATAACTGTGTTTATCAGGGCAGCATGGACATCATTAATCCTAGATATAATGCATATGACGTCAATTTATCAATTTCGGAGTGTGCCTCTGTGAACGGTGAATATGAGGGATTGGCATATTTAGATGAGGGTGACATCTTGAGAGTGGATGCCTTGAATGAATTATACGGCTTTCATTTTGATTTCGAGAAATACTGACTCATCAGTACTGAGCACTTAATATTCAATGCAAATACTGGAAAATCTGAGTCATAGAAAAATTAAATATTATGGGCTGAGTCTTTTCCATTTTTGCCAGAGTTGAATGGCTGGATGTGCCGATAGACTGCGATGTTGGAGCGTCATGATTTCCACACCGTAACTTAGTTCCCAGATATTTTCTGCTACGTGGAAAGGTTCTTCAGTGAGCGTTTGCTGGTAGGAAGTAATCTGTTCATTTTCCTCTTTGATGCAATCAATTACGCATTGTCCTGACAGGCGTTCAATTTTCACAATCAGATGCCATGATGAATTTGGGATGGTCATTATTAAAGGAGGTTGAGCGGTAATAATGTCAATACGTTGATTTAGCATGGATGGAGTCCGTGTGGTGAGTTTTTATTGCGGAGTAGGCACTTAAGTGCTGAGTGAATCACCACGGCCGATGGCGAAATATTGAAAGCCGAGATTCTTGAGTTCTCTGGGATCATATAAATTACGACCATCAAATATGATAGCTTGTTTGAGTGATGTTTTGATCTGAGATAGATTGGGACTACGAAATTCTGTCCACTCGGTCACAATAATCAAGGCATCAGCCGCTTGGCATGCGAGCATAGCGTTCTCGCAAAGTTTTAGATCGTTACGTGGGCCATAAATTCTTGTGCATTCTTCCATTGCTATCGGATCATAGGCTTGCACTGTGGCACCGGCTTGCCATAAGCTTTCCATCAAAGTGCGACTCGAAGCCTCTCGCATGTCATCTGTATTAGGCTTAAACGATAGCCCCCACAGGGCAAATGTTTTTCCTGATAAATCTTGTCCATATTTCTGTGTGATTTTCTTGAATAGTATTTGTTTTTGTTTGTCATTAACTCTATCGACTGCATTGATCATTGTTGTCTCAAAGCCGACTTGTTCACCGATTTTTTTTAAGGCCGCAACATCTTTGGGGAAGCAAGAGCCACCATAGCCGCAACCTGGATAAATAAAATGATAGCCGATACGTGGGTCAGCGCCGATACCCAGTCGAACTTTCTCTATATCTGCTCCTAGTCGTTCAGATAAATTAGCCAGTTCATTGATAAAGCTTATTTTGGTAGCAAGCATGGCATTTGCCGCATATTTAGTGAGCTCAGCGGAGCGTATATCCATGACATTTATGCGGTCATGATTGCGATTAAAAGGTGCGTAGAGAGCTCTCATGAGTTCTTCAGCTTTGACACTATGCACTCCAATGACAACTCGATCCGGTCTCATGAAATCGGAGATAGCTGCACCCTCTTTTAGAAATTCAGGATTGGAGACAAGGTCGAAGTCTATGCTTTTATTCAATCGTTTAAAGGTTTGAGTGATTGCGTCTGCCACCTTATCGGCAGTTCCAACAGGCACCGTTGATTTAGTCACAATGACACGATAATCGCGCATGTGTTCGGCGATACTATTGGCCACAGCGAGTACATGGCTTAAATCGGCTGAGCCATCTTCGTCTGGGGGTGTGCCGACGGCAATGAACTGGAACAAGCCATGTTCTGCTCCTTGTTTGACGTCTTGTGTGAACTCAATTCTGCCGGAGCGAATATTTTGCTTAATCAAGTCATCCAATCCCGGTTCATAGATGGGAATATTGCCTTGCTTGAGCATGGCAATTTTATCTGCATCTATGTCTACACATAGAACGTGATTGCCAACTTGTGCGAGACAAGCTCCTGTGACTAGGCCGACATAACCAGAGCCATATATAGTGATTTTCATGGTATTTGTTGAGCTAATATATGATATGAATTGTGCATGGGTGTAGAACTTATTAGCTAATTATGACCGTTTTACTGATTGATTAGAATAGTTAGATAATTTGGGGTTGTGAGGGGCGAAAATCTTCACAATTCTATGAAAAAGTGTGGTTTTTGTGCGATTCAGGGCTTGATCTCAAATATGGGGGATATTTTTGATGAGATTATGACAGTTTCTTGCATTCGCTGGTTGACACTATAGCCGTATCTAACTGACAATAGCCGGCTTTGTGCATGGAGGGGTACTCAAGCGGTCAACGAGGGCAGACTGTAAATCTGCTGGCTATGCCTTCGTAGGTTCGAATCCTACCCCCTCCACCACTAGAATGAGAAAATGAGCGTGTGTGCTGCGGGTGTAGTTCAATGGTAGAACCTCAGCCTTCCAAGCTGATGATGTCGGTTCGATCCCGATCACCCGCTCCAACTATATGCTGAATATAACATGATTGGCAAATCCTAAGTTTCACAAGACTGGGGTTGCTTGGCAGTCTTTGCCCATATAGCTCAGCGGTAGAGCACTTCCTTGGTAAGGAAGAGGTCTCCGGT
>CAYPHQ010000082.1:0-5095 GCA_964410595.1 uncultured Thiotrichales bacterium | reverse complement strand
TTGCACTGATGAGTTATAACAATAGTGATCCGGGTTGGTCCGTTAGTAGCTCTGGGGATACTATTCAGAATATGGGCGGTGCAGCTGGCGCTTTCTTTGCAGATTTGTTCCTTTTCTTATTTGGCTATTTCGCTTATCTGGCTCCATTAATGGTGGCATATAGCGGTTGGCTTATTCATAAAGGCGTCAATGAAGCAGGTAAATTGGACGTCCATCTTTTGAGCGTGCGTTGGAGCGGTTTCTTATTAACCCTTGTAGCTGGCTGTGGACTGGCTTCTTTACACTTTAAATCCACATATCTCCCCTCTGATTCCGGAGGTGTGCTCGGTAACTTAGTATCGAGTGCATTTGTCTCTGCCTTCAGTTATTTGGGGGCGACACTGTTGTTATTAGGCCTATTTTTGGCGGGAACAACTATTTTCACCCGCTTATCTTGGCTACGTCTAATAGAGAGCACCGGTAAAGTGACAGTCATTATACTATCGGTAATTTATCACTCGAGTATCTCTATAGCACAAAAGCTGTGGGCATTAATACAAGCTAAGCATGTTGAGAAACAACAAGATATTGCTTCCAGAGTAAAGAAAGAACTTAAACCTCGCAGTCAAAAGCTGCGTATAGAGCCGAATGTAAACACTCCTATCGTAAGTGAACGTGCTCAACGAGAGAAGCAGATACCACTGTTTGAGGCAAAGGGTGATGGTACTTTGCCACCATTAAGTATGCTTGATCCTGCTGTTGATGAGTATGTTGGTTATTCTGAAAAGGCGCTTGAGGCACTATCTAAACAAGTTGAACTCAAATTATTGGATTTTGGGATTGAGGCGCAAGTTAGCGAGGTTCATCCAGGACCAATTGTTACTCGTTTTGAATTGTTATTAGCACCAGGATTAAAGGTCAACAAAGTTTCGGCTTTAGCTAAAGATTTAGCCAGAGCATTATCGGTGGTCAGCGTAAGAATTGTTGAGGTCATACCTGGTAAGCCCTCAGTCGGTCTAGAAATTCCAAATGAAAAACGTGAAATAGTACGATTAAGTGAAATTTTACACTCTAAAGCTTATGACGAATCTTCATCATCACTCACTTTAGGATTAGGTAAAGATATCGGCGGTCGTCCGGTGGTCGTCAATTTAGCAGCCATGCCGCACTTATTAGTTGCTGGAACTACAGGTTCAGGTAAGTCTGTGGGTGTCAACGCCATGATACTTAGCCTCTTATACAAAGCTTCTCCTGCAGATGTGCGTTTGATTTTGATTGATCCCAAAATGTTAGAACTGAGTGTCTATGAGGGCATACCTCATTTACTTACCCCAGTAGTCACTGATATGAAAGAGGCATCTAATGCCTTGCGCTGGTGTGTGGCTGAGATGGAGCGCCGTTATCAGCTTATGTCAGCACTGGGTGTGCGTAATATTTCAGGATATAACGTCAAAGTCCATGAAGCAGAAAAAAAAGGCGAGCCGATACTAGACCCTTTGTTTAATATCAATGACCACGTTGATCCAGAGGCCAGTGCCGATGCACTGTCTCGGTTACCTACAATTGTCATCGTCGTGGATGAATTCGCTGACATGATGATGGTGGTGGGTAAAAAAGTTGAGGAACTGATAGCCCGTTTGGCTCAAAAAGCGCGTGCGGCGGGTATCCATCTGATATTGGCCACACAAAGACCTTCGGTTGATGTTATTACAGGCCTAATTAAAGCCAATATTCCCACTCGCATGGCCTTTCAAGTGTCCTCTAAGGTGGATTCAAGAACTATCCTAGATCAGATGGGTGCTGAACAATTATTGGGCCATGGCGATATGTTGTATCTGCCACCTGGCACTTCAATTCCTGA
Organism: uncultured Thiotrichales bacterium; assembly: GCA_964410595.1. Taxonomy (GTDB): domain Bacteria; phylum Pseudomonadota; class Gammaproteobacteria; order UBA4575; family UBA4575; genus UBA1858. The sequence goes on along the minus strand of CAYPHQ010000082.1, from coordinate 3,255 downwards.
GCGAGTGCATGGAGCGTTTGTGTCAGATGGAGAAGTGCATAAAGTATGTAATTTTTTGCGCGATAAAAGTGAACCCAATTACCTGGAAGAGGTTGTGCAAGAGCCTTCATCCGGTGCTGATTCAATTCCTGGTTTGGAGCCGATGCAAAATAGTGACGGGTCAGATCCACTTTATGATCAAGCAGTGGCGATTGTGACTGAAACTCGTAAGGCTTCAATTTCATATGTACAACGGCGTCTTAAAGTTGGTTATAACCGAGCCGCACGTATGATTGAGGAGATGGAAAGTACCGGAGTTGTATCCGCAGTGCAATCCAATGGCTCTAGGGAAGTTTTAGCACCACCTCCACCTAAATAACCTAAGTAATGTTGATTATGTCTCGTATCATCTTATTGTTTTTCTTATTTTCGATGAGTTTTTCAGCATGGTGTTTGACTGAAGAGGAACTTTCTGCAGTATTAACATCATCTAATCACTTTAAGGCAGACTTTTATCAACAAGTAATAGATGCTGATGATTTGATAATACAAGAGGCAAGTGGGTTTTTTGCACTTAAAAAGCCAGGAAGATTTAAGTGGCATTACAAATCACCACTATCTCAGCAAATCGTTGCTGACGGCAGAAATTTATGGATGTTTGATATAGATCTGGCACAAGTCACCGTACAGCCTATTTCGGATGCTCTAGGTTCCGCTCCGATCATGTTACTGACAAAAAACAAACCATTGAAAGAGGATTTTGAAATTAGAGAGATGTCTATGGCTTTTGGTTTGAATTGGATAGCATTAGTTCCGAGAATTAGGGACACGGAGTTTTATCGAATTGAAATCGGTGTTGATGGAAACGACATACGAGAAATGAAGTTATATGATCACTTTGAGCAAACCACCATCATACGTTTTTCGAATATTCAATACGATGCAATGCTATCCGATGCGGCATTTGAATTTGTTATTCCCAAGGGTGTTGATGTTGTAGGTGAGCCTGAGTAGATATGTCTAGTCAGGACATATTTAACGACGCATTAAAGAATGCAGAGTTTGAGGAGCATTATCGACCGCTGGCCGATCGCATGCGACCAGAAAGCATAGACGAGTTTGTCGGTCAATCTCATTTGTTTAATCAAACTTCTCCATTGCGTCAAGCAATTAACTCCGGTAAACCGCACTCTATGGTTTTATGGGGACCACCAGGAACAGGTAAAACCACCATTGCTCATTTGATTGCCAATCATTGCCAAGTGCCTTTTCTGTCTGTTTCTGCTGTACTCTGCGGGATTAAAGAAATTCGCGCCGCGATTGAGACCGCCAAACAAAATCAACAGCGCAATCATGCAACGACCGTTTTATTTGTTGATGAAGTCCATCGATTTAATAAATCTCAGCAAGATGCATTTTTACCACACATTGAAAACGGCACTATTTGTTTTATTGGCGCCACCACTGAAAATCCATCTTTTGAATTAAATAATGCGTTGTTATCGCGTGCTCGAACTTATGTATTGAAGCGATTAGATGACAAGGCTATTGCGCAGTGTCTAAATTATGCCATCAAAGATAAAGCGAGAGGGTTGGGTGGCACACCGATCATAATTTCTGACCGTGAGATTAATTTATTGGCACAAGCTGCCGATGGTGATGCTAGAAAAGCGTTAACCCTTTTAGAATTGGCAGCAGATCTGTGTCATTCCCAAGAATCTGCTGAAACGAATATTATCGATGATTCTATTATCCAACAAGTAACTCAGTCCAGTTTGAAGCGTTTTGATAAACAAGGCGAGTACTTTTATGACATGATATCGGCCCTGCATAAATCTGTTCGTGGTACCGATCCGGATGCCAGTTTATATTGGTATTGTCGAATGTTAGACGGAGGATGTGATCCAACTTACATCGCAAGAAGAGTGGTGCGTATAGCCTCAGAAGATATTGGTAATGCTGACCCTAGAGCTTTGCAGCTTTGTATCTCTGCTTGGGACACTTATACGCGTTTGGGTAGTCCAGAGGGAGAACTTGCTATTGCCCAAGCCATCATCTACCTTGCCAGTGCTCCGAAGAGCAATGCAGTATATAAGGCTTATAATAGTGCGACGCAACATGCCAAGGAACAAGGGACGCTTGAAGTACCGCTACATTTGCGTAATGCCCCAACAAAATTGATGAAAGGGCTTGGCTATGGCGCCAATTACCGTTACGCACATGATGAGGATGAAGGCTATGCTGCCGGAGAAAACTATTTTCCTGATGAGCTAATCAATACACAATATTATTATCCAGTTGATAGAGGACTGGAAATTAAAATCAAAGAGAAGCTTGAGCGTTTGCGTAAAAAAACAGCCGAATGACAATAAACAAATTATTTATTTAACATCGTAGAAATGGATACAGATAGGTCATACGTATATATAATATACGTATTCAAATAAGCATATTAAATAATTAGGGACTCAGAATGTCAGATGAATTAAAACTTTCCAAGCAATTGGTAGATAAAATTATGAGCGCGGTTATCAGCGAAGATGAGCGCGCTAAAGATCCTTTTATCGGCAGCCAATATCTTACAGCAGTGGTAGGGTATGTGGTAGGAACATCCTCCATTGCTGATCATGAAAAAAAAGAGATTATGAATGAGCTTAGTTCATTTATGCAGCATGTTTTTGAAGATGTAACGCAACCAGAACATAATTCTCAGCAACAACCTGCCCAAGTAGCCGCACCTGTAGCCCCTCCAGGCAGCGCTTTTGGTATTTGGAAGCCAAATAACGAGTGACCGTGTTTTTGCTTTAATCTATCAGCAACAATTAGTATAATTCTTTTAACATCTAACCCAACAGAAGGTAATTATAATGGATGAAGAAGCGATTAAAACGATTATAACAGTGATTATTATGATGATTCCTGTGGGAATCCTTGCATATAGCATCCTGGATAAATTTATGTTCTAAACGTTATACGATTGCTATAACTACTTAGATGTATAAATAAAAAAAGCTGCAATATGCGGCTTTTTTTATGGCTGGATATTATCCATAACCCACTGTTTTTAATCTCTTCTTAAACGATCTGACAGTGCCATCGGTGAAGGAAATTTAAATACTACGATATAGGATGAGATGATGAAGGTGATGATTGTTGCTACATGTATCAAGTAAGCTGCACGTTCACCGATTACACTAACATTTAAAGCCAAAGCCCCCAGTAATATTGAGAATTCACTCATTTGACCAATTCTGAATCCAATTTCTTTTGCATGAC
>CAYPHQ010000081.1:0-5147 GCA_964410595.1 uncultured Thiotrichales bacterium | reverse complement strand
GGAGAAAAAACCTGATGTAGTGTCGTTAACATCGGTGAGTACTCTGGCTGGCAGTCCGCCTATCCAAGAGAGTAAGCGTCTGTGTATTGGCCAATCTGCGACACCACCACCTTCTACATAACGGCTGCCTACAGTTACGTCATGAGTACTATTGATGATTGGTGCGAATAATTCGGGTAGTTTTTCTATAGGGTGACTTAAGTCAGCATCCATGACCGCAATGATGTCACTGTTGGTATGTTTTACCCCATCCAGTATTGCCTGGGTAAGATCGGCACTGCCTGTTCGATTCAGCACTGAAATATTTGGATTAATTTGATTCCATGCATTTATCTTGTTGACTGTACCGTCAGACGATTGATCATCAACAAATAAAACTTTTAAGACATAATCCTTAATCTCAATTTTAGAAAGCTTTTCTAGCAGAGGATCAATGTTTTGTTCCTCATTGAGAGTGGGAATTATGACCGTAACACTTTGCATGTTGGTATTAGTGTTATTCATTAGATTATTCACGGCAGCATATAAGTGAAATTAATCTAAGCTATGCTGATTATACTTTATCGAACTAAGCGATTTTTTTCTGCACTGTTGATCTCTCTCTTAAGTTTGAGAAAGCTTCAATAACACATTTAATTTGTTCGCTAGTATGAGCTGCACTTAGGCTGCATCTGAGTAAACATCGGCTACCAGGAGTGGCAGGTGGTAGTACCATATTTACATATACACCCTGTTCGAACAATTGGGTCCACATGGACATGGCATTTTCCTGTGTGTTGGCGTTTACTGCAATGACAGGGCTGATTTCAGGACTTAATTCATAACCAAGCTCTTGCAGTCCATTATATAACTGGGTGGCATTGCGCCATAGTTGCTCACGCAATTGTGGCCGTTGTACGATAATTTTTAATGCTTCTCTGGTGGTTGCTATAGTCGCTGGTGAGGGAGAAGCCGTGAAAATATATGGACGACTGGTGTATCTGATGACTTCTAGTTGTGGATGTTGGCTGACACAAAACCCGCCAATACCAGCAAGACTTTTGCTGAATGTTCCGGTGATGAAATCGATCTGATTTTCTACTCCAGATTCTTGTCCAAGGCCTCTGCCAGTTTTCCCAAGTACTCCAAGGGAGTGTGCTTCGTCCACCATCAGAAGGGCATCATAGCGCTGTTTAACATCACAGATTTCTTTCAAGCTACCGCGATCTCCAAGCATACTGTAAATGCCTTCTGTAACAATTAAAGTATTGGAGGTTTTATCACCTAAGCGCTTCAATCTTTTTTCAAGATCAGCAGCATTGTTGTGTCTGAAGTGTATGATTTCAGCACCACTTAAATTACAGCCATCGTAAATAGAAGCATGGCAATGTTCATCAAGCATAATGGTATCTCCGCGCCCAACAAGTGCTGAGATCACACCCAAGTTCGCTGTATAGCCTGTTGAAAAAACAATGGCGTGATCGACGCCATAAAATTGGGCTATATCATCTTCCAAGCATTTGTGCTGAGAGTAGGAACCATTAGCCAATCGTGAGCCCGTGGTACCCGTGCCATAGTTATCAATAGCTTGTTTGCCGGCTTTACTGCATGCTTCGTCAAATGTGAGGCCAAGATAATTGTTTGTGCCAAGCAATATGGCGCGCCTACCATTTATATCACCCTCAGTGGCGGAATATAATTTATTAGTGACAGCGCTAAGTGGGGTTACTGAGGTGCTCTCAGAAATAGCATGTTTGTCACTGAATGATTGAAGTCTGGATAATAAGCTCATGAGGATTTAAGTTGTGCTATTTCGCTAGCAAGTTCGGCCACAGTATTGACATCGGGCAATGCATTTAAGGGAATGGAAATATCAAAGTGGTCTTCTAGTTCCATCATTAATTCCATGACTTTTACTGAATCCAAATCTAGATCATGCATCAGATGGCTGTCAGCGGTGACATCCATATCAGGTTTAGTGAATTTTGTTAGGATTGGAATAACTTCACTAATAATTTCTTCAACAGCTTTTTCCATAATTAAGTAGTTTCTTGCATTTTTCACAGAATAATCAATGGCCAGAGTATAATGTGTTTAGACCATTTTTAAAATCTATCATTGGTGTCCAATTAGGCCATATATGCTCTGGATTGACCACCCAGTTCTCGTGTAGGAGTTCTTGTACTTTACCAGGGGTCAACATGGCTGAACGATTGAGTAAACGGCTCGTATATAGGTTTATGTTAGCCGCAGTAAGCAGGACGGTTTTAGGGGATTTTATGAGAATGATTTTTCTGTTGAAGAATTCTTCTGCTATGGATTGAACATCTCGCCATGAGTATCCATTATTTTTCCCATCATCGGGTTCTAGAATTTGATGAGCTGAGTCTTCTGATTTCAAGCTGTAAATGACGACATTGCATAAGTCTTGAACATGGAGCAGTGAGAATCTTTTTTTGTCGCTACCTGGCACCCAAAGAATCCCTCTGCGCATCCAGTCAAATAATGGTTTTAGTTCATTATCGCGAGGTCCATAAACGGCTGGTGGTCGTATAATCGTCCATTCATCAATGCCCGAGTCGATTAAACATTGTTCGGCAGCGTACTTACTGGCTGCGTAGTGAGAGAGTTTTGCTTGCCGTGCTGATAATGAGGATATGAGTATGGTTTTCTTGAGGCTAGGTATGTTCTTGGCTAATTTAAACAATAATTTACTGGCAAGCACATTATCTTCGTAGAATTGATGTTGATAGTTAGCTTTTACTCGCCCTGCACAGTGAATTAATGCATGACAGCCTTTAAGTAATTTTTCTAATGCTTCAGTATCTTGAAGATTACCAGGAATGACATCAATATTTGGAGATAAAAATTGATGCTTGTGAGGTTGTCGAACTAATATTCTTAAGTGGACGCCAGAGCGCTGAAGGTGATCCAGAATGTGTGAACCAATGAAACCTGTCGCTCCTGTGAGTGCCACTAATTGTGGCTCAGACATTGAGTTTCCTTGAGCTGAGGACTTGACTAACTATTGTTAGAAACGCTGGTGTTGCGTGGTTCAGTAAGGAATGTCTCATTGATACTGTTCTGTTCCATATAATCACGTCGTGCAGCGGAGCGAGATAATTTACCTGATGACGTTCTGGGTAAAGTATGAGGAGGAACTAGCTTGATAAAGCAGTTCACTCCGATATCTTCCTTAATATCAGCTTCAACGCGAGCAACAATGTCCACACGGTTTTCTTCGTTGCGTTCACGACATTGCATCACTAAAACCACGGTTGTCTCACCATCAAACCCAGGCGCAGAGAAGGCAAGAGCGTCACCAGTACGAATCTCTGGTTGTTGTTCAGCCAAATGTTCGATGTCTTGAGGCCAAATATTCCTTCCATTGACAATAATGAGATCTTTCTGTCTTCCAGTGATATGAATACGTCCATCTACTAGAAAGCCTATATCGCCGGTGTTTAGCCAGCCATTCTGAAGTGTATTTTCAGTTTCTTCAGTGTTGTCAAAGTAGTGCGACATTACGCTTGGCCCTTTCACATGGATAACGCCAAGGCGGCCATCTGGAAGAGGTTGCCCAGAATCATCCCGTATCTCAATGTCATGATCTGGAAGTGCAGGACCACAGTCTATGAATTTTGCGACACGATGATGAGATTGTTCTGTCACAGGAACCACAGCATTGTTGTTGGCAAGTTCTTCGGCATCGATAGTCGTGACTGTTAGCGGAAGGTCTACATCAGCAAAGCTAATGGCTAATGAGCACTCAGCCATGCCATAACAAGGTAGAAAAGCAGTTTCTTTGAAACCACATTGCTCCAGCGTCCGTGCGAATTTTAGAAGTGGCTCAGGGCGAATGGTCTCTGCGCCTATGCCAGCAATTCTCCATGAGCTGAGGTCATAATCTAAAGTTTTGCTCTCTCGAAGTCTGCGCTCAACCAGTTCATAACCAAAGGGAGGACTGAAGGTGATGGTTGATTTATTGCGTGACATGATTTCTAGCCATCGACGGGGTCGCATAGCAAAATCGCGAGTATCGAGGTAGTCGACAGAGGTCTGAGATGCAACTGAAGATAGGACGAGTCCTACCAGTCCCATGTCATGGTAGAAAGGTAGCCATGAAATCGCTCTATCTTGCTGCGTAATTTTAATACCGTTTTTGATGATTCTGGCAAGATTGCTAAGCACAGCTTTTTGTTGAATAACGACTCCACGAGGAAATCGAGTGCTACCTGATGTAAATTGGATATAAGCGGTATCTTCTGGCTGTGCATCATACAGCGCTATATTGTCGTTAATGGGTTGATCGAGAAGACTGTCAATATCACCGACATATTTCATATCGATGTCTTTACAGGCCTCATTAACCATTGGCAGTATGGAAGCAGGAGATAAAACACCATTCGCATGTGCACTGATGAGTAAGTCACGCGTCTTACGGACATAGCTTGCACGGCTACCCAGTTGGATTGGAACAGGTACAGGAGCAGGTATGAGCCCCGCATATTGGCAAGCAAAAAAACTGCGAAGGAAGTTTGCATGAGTCTCGGCAACGATCACCACACGATCACCTTGCTTGAATTCCATGCTTAACAGTTTCCTGGCTAATGATTTGGCATCTTTAGAGAGGTCCGTGTATGTGAGAGAATCAATCAGTTGTCCACGACTGCCATAGAAGTTGGAGCCTGTAGTGCCTAATGCTGCATAATCCAGTGCTTCGGCTAAGTTTGAAAAGTCGGCCGCGCGCTGAGGCATAGAGTTGATCGTTGGGGTAACACATAAAGTCATAATTTAGTCAGTTCCTGTTTTAATCTGTACTGTCGGGTTGCTAATATGATTAGTGTTATGTGCCGTTTGTGGGGTACTGCATTATATTTTTATAATTGTTTCAGTGGCGCTATAAATCGAGCCCATTAGCATATTACCATACTGCTTGTTTAGTTCTTTATAATTTTTGTACTTGGATTGCAGTGCTGAACAATTTTCAGAACGATACTTTTAAAGTATTTTGTCATATATTTCAAGTATTTTTATGATTTATCGGCAATAATAGCGCGATTTTAGCCAATCTGAAGACTTAATGCCCAAAGTTGTGCATAAATTATGCAATATTCTATATAATACAATCAGTTAAAGAACTGATTCAATTCTTCCATGCTTGCGTT
>CAYPHQ010000080.1:0-5151 GCA_964410595.1 uncultured Thiotrichales bacterium | reverse complement strand
AGTCATGAGCGCTTATGTTGCCCAAGGGGTGTTTCGTAATGGGCATATCAATAGTGTCTTATCGGGCTCCCCACTGAGGCGATTGACACTCAAGCCAGCACTGCAACAACTCAACCAGCAAGTTGAACATGCCGTCATTCCAGCTCGGCATAATATTTATTTATCAGCACTTATCAATAAACAACCACACCATGCACCAACAGTCATGTTGTTGCATGGTTGGCTTGGCTGCGCACATTCTTTATATTTAATTTCATTGGGAAAAGCCCTGTATGATGCCGGTTATCATGTAATCAGACTTAATTTAAGAGATCATGGAGATAGTCAGCATCTCAATCAAAAATTATTTCATTCATGCCGCATACAAGAAGTCATCAATGCTTGCATACATTGTCAGGAGAATTTTCAATCTCCGCTATCTTTGGTGGGATTTTCTTTAGGAGGTAATTTCGCTCTGCGCGTTAATGCCTATGCTGAGCGTTCACAACTGGAATTACACAAAACGATAGCTTTTTGCCCCGTGATTGATCCTGAGAGCACGCTCCTTGCTTTAGAAAAAACACTGCCTATTTATAAACATTACTTCATGCGTCGCTGGCGCAATGAATTTCGCAAAAAAGTTTTAGCTTTTCCAAATATATACAGTCTTAGCACTTTTGATCAAGCGACTAATTTACGTGAAGCAACAGACAATCTCGCCACTCAATATGCAGGCTTTAGTAATCTGGAAAGTTATTTGAATGGCTACTCAATTGCTGGCACACGCTTGAAGACCTTACAGAGCGAAGCCTATACAGTCTTAACTAAAGATGATCCCATCATTCCCTGGCAAGATAAAAATAAATGCCACTCACATCCAAAGCATCATGTGCTAATCAGTCAATATGGTGGACATTGTGGATTTTTAGACCCAGACTTAAACAGCCAATGGATCAACAACTATACACTGGCATGTCTCAACAACTAGCAAAAACTTAAGAAATATTAACCCTATCAAGATCAGCTTAAGAAATTCCTATGCGTCTTTAATTTGTGACTATCATCAGGACAAATGTTTGATTGCAACTAATACAAGCCCTATTCTATTAGAGAATCAACAACTCACTTTGGATCATCATGCCAGATTTTTTACAAGCATTAATGGAATGGCCAATCTATCGTTATGGCTTAATCTTCTTTGCAATAGTCTCAATTGTTCCTGCGATAGTAAGTGCCAACATGACCCAACACCTTGCCAGCAAGATTATTCAATCTCCGAGCAGCATAAAACAACATGGACTAGGCTTCCTTGCTAATTTAGCCTTGTGTTTGGGGTGCTCCACAATTATTTACTTTGCTGTCAGAATTTACATCACTAACTAAATATCATGCAGTTTTTTGCACCACTCTAAACACATTCAGCTTATTTGATTTTTCTTGACGCAAGTTTTCTTCAACAGCGAGAGAATACTGACTGATTTCCACCTTATCTTGAATAGCTGTTGCAGCAATTGATGAGTAATAGTGCACCTGACCCAAATCAGCCAACATCATATCCAGTTGCTGCGCACTATGCTCATCGACACAATGCTCTTTCACTACCAAAATTCCATGGTGTGCTAACGCTGCCCACATTTGCTGGATTAATGCTTGATATCGTGATTGCCCAACTGCATCAAACAGATGACTCACACACATAATCGACGCAGGATTCAACTGCACTTGATCAATCATGCCGTAGTGAGTTTGATGGCATTCACCTGTGTGTGGAGCGAAATACTGTTCCACACTATTTCTTATAGATTCACTCATCTGCCCAACACACCAACTCTGTCCCCCTTCAAGCTGGATAAAAGGCGATAGGACTAAATCGTTGATCAATAGACCATAATCTTGCCCAACATGTTGCATGGTGACTTTCTTGTCTTTGCCATGAAATTCAATAATGATTTTTTCCATCAACGCACTGAGCTGATACTCCTGCCAGGCAAGATCAGTAATAGGGATAAATTGAGTCTGCAAGGCTGTACTAATATCTTGCGAGCTATCATCTGCTCCCAAATGTGCGAGTAATAGGTTTGCACGCTCTTTAAAAAACCACTCAGCACTACTGGGCATGGGTTTAGGCCATTTACGCCCCACCCGTAATGACATCACACCGTCATTCTCGGCCGTAATATTACTGAAACCGGTCCAACGCTCACGACTTAAGAAAATATTTTCTAAGAAACTGCGTGACCAGTAGTACTTTTCAGCTGCCTGTCCTTCAGGATATACAGGTAGAATAATGGCTCCCCCTGGCTGTACATGCTTCATCAACTCCAGTAAAAATGAAGCTCCCCAGTGATTGGCAAACAACGATACACTGATACCAATGTAAATTTTATCTAGAGCTTGTGGCAAAACAGGATAGAAAAAGTTACCCACTTTTTTGTCTGAAAAATCCATCTGCAGATGATGACTATCTGGTGTCATACTATAGATATTCTCATCGGGTCGAACTTGATTGTTCTTATCACGCTCACCAGAGAAATAATATTCTAGATCTTCCTGTATATATTCTTCACCGAGGTGTAATACGACTTGACTCATTTAGCTTCATCCTAGAAGTTACCATCACAAGGCGACATACATTAGCAAAAAGTCACCACAAACTGAACTCCTCGTCCTATTCTAGCCAGATGATTAATCTGCCAAAATAACGAGAGCGCACAGTCAAACAATACCCTAGCTTTTATCAATAGCGAATCTTAATAATCGTATAAATACATTTCCCGGCAGGCAACTGAACACTAATCTCGTCATACAAACGTCGTTTGAGTAATGCTTTTGCTAGAGGGGCATCCATGCTGATGTATTTTGATGCATGATCAAATTCATCTGGACCAACAATGCGGTATTCATGCATTTGTCCCAATTCATCTTGCAAACTCACCCAAGCACCAAAATATACAGCCTCTTGGTCAGCAGGCACTTGCCCAACTGCTATAATATCTCCTAACCGTTTTTGCAAGAAACGAACTCGACTGTCGATTTCACGTAACTGCTTTTTACCATAAATATACTCAGCATTTTCCGAACGATCTCCTTGAGAGGCAGCTTCTCTCACTGCACGCGTAACTTGTGGGCGCTTTTCACTCCATAAATAATCCAGCTCCTGTTGTAACCTGAGCTTGCCCTCAACAGTTATGTATTTTGATCTCGGTGGCGGTGGTGGACGATAGCGACCCATAATGCATCCCGATATTTTGTAAAATTTTTTAAGCGCTTACGAGAGTATCAAATCTCTATGATTCAATTTTTTCCCATCCATCCAGATTCTCTGGAGCTGGAGGGTTTTCTAGTTGATCCCATACGACATAACCTGATCGTTGTTTATAGACACTTTCCGCCGCAGCTTCCGGCGATTCAAAAGTAATAGTAGGCATTCCATCCACCCATAAGTCCCATAAGCCTAAAGGCTCTTGGCGCAACTCAAAACGTGCATATTCTGTGTTTAGTAAATATTCCATACAAATACCATCAAGCGAAAACTCATAGGTTCAACTTATTAATTAAGCTACAATAGTATTGTACAGGAAACAAAAAAAGGACACTTCTTTGTCAGATGTCATTTTTGTATTTCATGGACTTTTCCCCGACGTGGTTCAGAGCAACCATCAATCTATTGCACAAATACTATTCGATATCGAATTCGAAGATCATCTTCATTCACACTATCTCGCTGACATAGAACAAATTAAGCCTGATGAATTTGAGGTGCGCTGTCAGTTGCCCATTGATTGCCCTGGCTTCCCGCAAGCCGCATTGGACTATTATCAATATGCCATCGGACCACAAAAAAACACCATCAGCCACAGTGGGCCCAAAGGCGCTAGTGTTGCTACTCACAATGTTATCCGTGCGCAGTGGTCTACTCGACTAGAAGCGAAAGCATTAAGTTAAGTGACATAATCCACGAACTTGATAGAGTGCGTGCCCACTCAAGTAATACTTGCGCTCATGAGGCGAAATCGGCTCATCTACAAGATAGCGCTGAACAGGCCATCGCTGACCCGACAGATACCATACCGCCTCAGAAAATTCTTGCGCGTATATTTGCCAATTAGTTCTCAATATCAATTCACTACCGAGCTGAAATAGATATGGAAATACGGGATGCGCATGCCAGCGTCTCTGCACATGTCCAGGCTTAGGCCAAGGATTTGGATACAATATATAATGAAATTTTACATTCCAACCATTACGCGCCATCAAGCGCCACAGGTGAATACAATCATTGCGAATAAAATATACATTATCGGGTAAGTGTTCTAGTTGGCCTCGACCCAGTCGCTGAGCAGACTTATCTATTCCCACAACACAATAATGAGGATATTTTTTTGCTAGATATATACTGCTCTCGCCAGTGCCACAACCACTATCCAATATGATTGGTTTATCCTGTTTTTCTACCCAATATTGCGCAGACTTAAAACCCTGTTGGGCATACTCAGGGATAGTTTCTTGATATTCTGTATCACGATGTCGAAGCACAATCTCTCGTAACCGAACATGAGTTTCGGTTTGTGTACTCACAATCTCTGGTGATGGATTAAAATTCATAAAATATTCTAAACGATAAAATGTTTGAAACCATGAAAAAACAAGCGCCTCAAGCAAAAAAAGTAAATCTAGAAATAACCCAACATAATCAAATTCGTGTCGACGAGTATGCTTGGTTACGAGATGCACAATGGCAAACTGTCATGCAATCTCCTGAATGCTTAAACAAACAGATCAGACAACATCTAGACTCTGAAAATGCCTATACAGACGACTACATGCAAGACACCCTGGGATTACAGGCACAATTATTTGAAGAAATGAAATCACGCATCAAAGAAGATGATTCCTCACTGCCTTGTAAAGATGGGGATTATTATTACTATGATCGATACGATAAAGGTGCTCAGCATCCTTGTTACTATCGTCATGACCAAAACCAGCAGGAACAACTTCTACTTGATGTTGACAAGCTTGCTAGCGAATATGATTATTTTGATATAGGTCAATGCGAACATAGCCCTAATCATCGTTTTCTTGCCTATAGCGTCGACACTAAAGGTTCAGAATTTTATACCCTCTATGTGATTGATTTGCAGACTCGAAAGGCGGCTACTCAGGCCATTG
>CAYPHQ010000079.1:0-5170 GCA_964410595.1 uncultured Thiotrichales bacterium | reverse complement strand
AATGAAGACATTACTACTATCAAGTGGATCTTTAGGGAGCAATAATTTTTGCAGTTCTAATTCTAGTTCTGCTTGCTGCTGGGTTAACTCAGAAATTTCTTGTTGGGCCATTTCCTGCACGTTCTGGTCATCATCATTGAGCAGCTCCTGGGCGGCACTCAAATTATCCTCAGCCTCTGTAAATTGGTTAAAGGTCTTTACTACGGGTTCTAATTGGGCATATTCCATAGAAAATTTACGAAATTTATTTTGATCAGCAATGACATCAGGCTCGGCTAACAGACCGGCGATTTCTTGATAGCGATCAGCAAGTGATTCGAGTTTTGAAATGATGGATTCTTTCATGGTTCTAGCTTATGTATTAATCTTTATTGAGGCCTAATATGATTTTGGCAGTCTCTATCAAGGCTTGCTGTTCCTCAGCACTGGCAGATTTAAGAGCCTCTGTTGGTGTGTGCAACATTTTATTCACTAATGAGTTGGCTAACAATTGTAATGCTTGTTCTGGGCTTTTTCCTTGTTGAAGTATTTTCAGGGCTTTTTCAAGCGCTTCTTGTTTATGCTCCTCAGCTTGCTGGCGGTAGTCAAGAATGATGTCAGTAGCATTTTGTCCTCGCAGCTGTAATTGGAATTCTTCTAATTCATCATTGATTATGGACTCTGCTTCTGTAGCGGCTTCCTGTCTGGATTGGATATTTTCTTGGATGACTTGTTGCAGGTCATCTACACTATAGAGGTATATGTCAGCTAATTGCCCACACTCCGGTTCCACGTCACGAGGGACGGCAAGGTCAATAATAAGAATCGGTTTATGTTTGCGTTTTTTGATGCATTGTTCAAGCAAGCCTTTGCCTAAAATAGGCAAAGTACTGGAAGTGGCAGTGATGACAATATCACTATCTGGCAATACCTCATTGATGTAATACAACCCTACACCGTAACCTCCAAATCTCTCAGCTAAGGTTTGTGCTCGGTTAGTATTACGATTAGCAATGGTAAGACGTTGTACACCGACAGAATTTAAATGTTGTGCAGCAAGCTCAATGGTTTCGCCCGCGCCAATAAATAGCGCGTTACGCTTTGATAGATCACCAAAAATCTGTTTAGCTAAAGACACAGCGGTTGAGGCGACTGAGACAGGATTCGCACCAATTGATGTATAGGTGCGTACTTTTTTCGCCACATGGAAGCATTGCTGAAAAAGTTTATTAAGATGTTTATTTAAACTGCCTACATCAACTGCACTCTGGTAGGCCTGTTTTAGTTGCCCAAGGATTTGAGGTTCACCCAAAATCATGGAATCTAGTCCGCTGGCAACACGAAATAGATGTTTAGCTGCTTGCTCATTTGTATGGATATACAAATAAGATTCGAGTTCTTGGCTTTCAAATTGATGGAATTTATTCAACCAAGAATATAATGATTGGGTGCCTGCATTGATATCATCGACATAGCAATAGACTTCAGTGCGGTTACAGGTAGAAACGATCAAGCTTTCTTGAATAGCATTTAATGTCACAAGCTCACTGAGCTCTTGCGTAAGTTTCGCATCGGTAATGGCCACACTTTCGCGGACATCTATGGGTGCGGTGTTGTGATTAACACCTAGTATAAGTAGTGACATACCGGATATTTTAATGCACTTTGATAGTTCTGACGGGAATAATTTTGACTATTGATGTCTTGTTGGTTAATAGACATTCTCTTTGTATAACGTAATCTGAGTATTCACACCTCAATGCTTATGTAATGGTATGTGAAATGGCGTAGAATTGCTAAACAATCCATGGAATAAAACCACATCGTAAGAATTTGATTATGGCTAAGCGCACTCTATCCTTTGCACTGACTGCATTTATGTTGTTAGCTATGCTAGCTTCGTGTGCTTCTAATCCAAATGCGAATTATTCTCACTCATCTATGCCAGCACACGCCGAAGCTGTTTCAAATGATGAACTTAATATCAAAGCGATGGATGCGTCTGTTTATGCGCCGACCAGTGATCTTCTCTATGCTGTGATAGCGGGTGAATTATCCGGCAAACTCGGTGATTTGGAAGCGTCGAGGCAATATTACTCACAAGCCCTGGATTTGACTGACGATCCAGATATTATTGAACGAGCCATGCGTGTGGCTATTTACGCAAAAGATTGGACACAAGCACTATATGCAGCTGAGCGTTGGGCGGCCGTGCAGCCAGATAGAATTGAAGCGCAACAGGTACTGGGCGTGTTGAATCTCAGCATCGATAATGTCGATGAGGCAGAGAAGAACTTTTTGAAAGTTATGCAAGCTGCTAGTGATTCACCGCGACAGGGTTTTGCGATAGTTATGTCGACTCTGACACAAGTCAAAAATGTTGAGAGCAGTCTTGTTCTTATGCAACGTTTAGTCAGTCAATACTTCACTAGCGCTTATGGGCATCTGGCTTACGCTAATTTAGCGATGGGCGCGGGTAAATACCGATTGGCAGTGGACGAGAGCGAATTGGCTTTGGGTTTTAATCCCGAGTTAACTAAAGCCAGAATATTGCGAGCTCGTGCCCTAAACGCTCTCGGCGACCATGAATTAGCGCTCAAAGATATGCAAACCCTAGTGGAACGCCAGCCAGAAAATTATGAACAACGCATGGGCTATGCACAGATGCTATTACAAGCCTCGCGTTATTCAGAGGCTGCTGAGCAATTCACAGTATTGTTGGAAATGCGTCCCGAAGAAATGAATATTGTGTACTTGCTTGGGCTGACTTATGTGCAGGCGCAAGAGTACCAAAAAGGGCAATATTATTTTCAAATATTAGTGGATAAAAACCGACGTTTGGATGAGTCCTATTATTATCTCGGCATGATTGCAGAGGAGCTTGGTGACTTAGCACTCGCACAGACTATGTTGTTAGAAGTCGCTTTTGGAGAGTGGTATTTGGAGGCTTCTATGCGTTTGGCTGATTTATACTATCAAACACAGGGGGTCAACAAAGCGCGTGAGCATTTAAAGTCAGTGCGAGAGGATCTAAATGATGTGGCAAATGTGGTGCGAATGTATCTTGCCGAGGGCAATCTATTGCATAAGAAGAAGCATCATCAGCAGGCTTATGAAGTTTACAGTCAAGGGCTATTAGAGTTTCCCAAACATTTTGATTTGCTTTATGCACGAGCTATCGCGGCAGATGCTCTTGATCAGATAGCGTTGTTTGAAGCGGATATGAGGGCAATTATCGAGGCTGACCCTAAGCATGTTGATGCCCTCAATGCATTGGGTTATACCTTGGTGAATCGTCGTTTGAAAATTCCAGAAGCGAAAAATTTTATAGAAAAAGCCTATTCCTTGAGGCCGCAAGATCCTGCCATTATCGATAGTATGGGGTGGCTGCATTTCCGTTTGGGTAATTACAGAGAATCAGAGAGCTTTTTACGTAATGCTATCGATAAAATGTATGACGCAGAGATCGTCGGCCACCTAGTTGAGGTATTACTAACGACAGGCCGTCAACGCGAAGCGAATGATTTGTTACAGCAGGCACGTGAGCGTTTTCCTGAAGATGACTATTTGCAGGCACTTGAGCAAGGTGTGTCTTCGCAATAACGTAAACAGGTAAGCTATTACTCATGCGATTATTTACTATACCGTTACTGATCATAGTGCTGAGTGCTTGTGCTACCACACAATTTCAATCTCCGCAGCCAGATATTGATCGCGGTGAGTTTTTGTTGCAGTTGGCTCAATGGGATGCACATATGACAGTAGTGGCCATGACAGCTCAACAAAAACTCAAAGCGCGTCTACATTGGCGGCAAACACCTCAAGGATATACGATTAAACTTCGCGATTTCATTGGTCGAACGGTGGCGGTAATAGAGAGCGATGCATCGGGAGTGATGGCGCGAACATCCAATGGGCAGCGTTATCAAGGAGCTGATGCAGATGGTTTGTTGGCAGATTTGACAGGGTTAAAACTGCCGATTAATGGTCTGAAATATTGGTTGCAAAGCTTGGCCGACCCTCAACAAAGGTTAGAGCTAATCACCGAAAGTAAAAATCAACTCCCACAGATGATTCAACAAGCGGGTTGGACCATTCACTATGGCTCCTATCAATATGATGAAAAGGTGCCAATGGCGAAAAATATTAGTCTTGATCACGAAGATATCCACCTTCAAGTTAAAATTGCGCGCTGGTCACTTGAAGGTGGATAGTAATCGCATTTGGTTAGCACCGGCTAAGATCAATCTTTTTTTGCGAATTCGTTCGCAAAGAACCGATGGTATGCACGAGTTACAAACCGCCTTCCAGTTTATTGATATCTGTGATGAGATTCAAATATCGCCAAGAAAAGATAATAAGATCAATAACTTAACACCTATTCCAGGGGTAGGTGAAGATCAGGACCTATGTGTGCGGGCAGCGCGTGCATTACAGCGCTATGTGGCTGAAAATGGCCGAGTCAGCGAGCTTGAAGGTGACACGTATGGTGCTGATATACGTGTAAAAAAATATATTCCCATGGGCGGTGGAATGGGAGGTGCCAGTTCCGATGCCGCGACGGTGCTACGAGTATTGAATTATTTATGGAATTTACAGTTAGATTTTTCGCAATTGTGTGCTTTGGGTTTGAGTTTGGGAGCGGATGTACCCGTATTTATTCAAGGTCAAGCTGCTTGGGCGGAAGGAGTGGGTGAACAACTCACAAAACTGGAAAATATGAAAGAATATTGGTATTTGATCGTGGATCCAGGAATAAATGTGAATACAGCGCAAATGTTTGCGGATTCACAATTGACACGTCATAGCGACGCCCTCACAATATGCCCCCCTAAGCCTGGGGCATTGGGCAATGTGTTTGAATCGGTGGTTCGAGCAAAGTACGCAAAAGTTGATGAGATTTTTGACTGCTTGAAGCCTCACTGCCAGCCTTTTCTCACCGGTAGTGGTGGGTGTGTGTTGGCGGCTTTCAGTGACAAAGCGAGCGCACAAGCTATGCGAGCAGTTTGTCCCCAAGGGATGAATACTCATGTAGCGAAAAGTATGAATAGTTCGCCATTAAATGCACAATTGGCGTCACTGAGTTAAGGTGCATTAATTAAAGGTAATAAAAGAATTGTTGGGCCGTCGCCAAGTGGTAAGGCACGGGGTTTTGATCCCCGCATTCGTAGGTTCGAACCCTACCGGCCCA